>JBEKNO010000037.1:0-17278 GCA_049522735.1 Occallatibacter sp. | reverse complement strand
GCCCCAGCCGGCTGCCAGTCTTCTGCTGGACCAGCGCCAGAATGCCCGCGAAAGCGGGCGCGGCGGTGGACGTACCGCCAAAGCCCTCAAAGTAAAAACTGCCATTCGATTGCGTCGCGCAATTTTCCGGATAGGTAGTGCCGCTGACTCTTTCTGTGTCGGCGGTGCACACCAGCCACGTTGCCTTGTCGGCGCCATTGCCGGACATCAACGACACATCCGGAAGATCGCGAGCCCCGTCTGTAGGCACACCCGCGCCTGTCTGCCAGAAGGGCTTGCTGTAGCCGGCGCAAGTTGCGCCCGAGCCGGTCGCACAACTGCTCGCGCCGCCGCTGCCGGCCACAATATTGGCATTGCTGCCTGTCCATGGCTCATTCTCGCTGAGAGGGAGAATGTCGCTTTGCGTCGAGTCGTTCCAGACCGACTCCGGAATATAGCTCAGAGCCGTCCGGTAATAAGTGGAAGAACTGCCCTGCGACGTGCTCACATAGGTTGAAAACTCACTTTCCAGCGGGAAAAAATCTGTTCCGCCCACCGCGATGTTATACGGCGTCGAGGCATAGCCGCTTACCGCCAATCCGCCGACTGCATCGGGAACGTTCTTGCCGCTGTTGGTGCTCGGATAGTCGCAGCCGGCCGAGCCGCTATCGCCGGTAGAGACGGTCACGGCGATGCCCTGGCCCGCCGCCTGTTGCCACCAGCCGTTGATCAGCGCGTTGATGCCGGAGCCATTGTCCTGCTCGCACTCGCCAAAGCTTAGGCTGAAGATGTCTACCACATTCTGATTAATCGCCGCCTCGATGCCGGTGATGAGGTCGGCAGAGGCGTAGTAGTAAATCGTCGCTCCCGGAGCTATGCCTCCGGAGAGTTCGGTGTCGAGATAGGCTTCGTCGGCATCGCTCGCAACGTAGCCGGAACCTGGGGAGGAGGAGCATGAACTGGAACTGGTGCAGTAATTGAGGGTGGGGACGGTTGAATTGCCAAGGAAGACACTCCGGTAGTTTCCGACAATGCTGGCGGTGATCATTGCATCGCCGCCAATCCCGATCTTCACGCCCGCGCCGGTATAACTTGTTCCCGGAGTAAAGTTGAGGTTGAAGGAGTTCGGTGTGTCATAGATCGTTGCCGCATCCGCGGGAACCATCCAGAGCGTGTAGCCTGTGCTACTGGACCATGTTGTAAGGTCAGGCCTTGCTTCCTCGGCCGAAAGGGCGTTCGCCGGTTCCAGACGCCTGGTATCAGAGTTGAACGTGCCCATGCTTCCGCGCACAAAGTGCGGCCTGGGCCGAATGGTGTTCAGGTGGGCGACGCCCATCACCACCGGGGCCAGCGCCGAGGGAATCCGCGGGTCGGTGGTGTTCGAATAGAACTGCTGCTCGCCGGCTTGGCCCCCGTTCATCAGATAGGAGTGAATCGAGGTGTGAAAGGCCTCCTCCACCTGGCCCACCGTCCCGCTGAAGGCGATATTCGTGCGCCCTTTCGAGACCGTTTCCACTTGCAGCCCGTGCGACTCCAGCCAGGCTACCAGGGCAGCAATATCCGAGTCCGCCGGCCCGTACAGCTGGCCGAACTGCTCCGGGGTGAGCCACTTGTGGTAATTCGGCGACGACTTGTCCTGCAACTGGGCCAGATACGCGTCCAGCGCCGCCTGCTGCCCGCTGGAGCGCGAGAGCACCAGCCGCACGTGGGTCAGTTGCATCGCGGAAGAAGCCTCGCCCTGGTCGTACTCCGCCCGCGCCCGCGGCGGCACATTGCCCCTCAACGCTGTCAGCGACGACTCATCCACATTGGCGGTAATCCGCGCGGCCACCGCGGGATTCTGGGCCACTGCCGCCGTGGAGCAGAGCAAGGCGCCAGCCAATACACAAAGTGGAAATGAACTCAGAGTACGCATGGTAGTTTGCCAAGAACCTTTCTTCGGAGCCCCCCCGAATACAAGATAAAATGCTGTTTCAATCGAAAAAATACCGGGATGCAGCCCGGCCGCCGCACTCCATAATCGACTTGGATGCCAATGCCATCATGAACGGCAGTCTGGTTCCGCGAGCAAGCAGATCGCGCTTCCGCTCTCCAGACGCGGGAGATTTTCTTCCATGGGAAAAATTCCGGCCCCTGTTTCCGCCCCCGCATCCCCTTGCCACTGCAAAAGAAAACCCGAAGCCGTATGAAGAAGTGATCGCAGAATCGCCTGCCTCCTCATAGTAACAGTGGGGACAGGCAACCTGATAGACGCGCCCCAGTCCGGAAGGTTGACCTGGGACAAGGAAACAAAAGCGAAAACGCCTGCGCGCCGCCCCCGCATCCGCCGCGGCGGATTTGTCCGTAAGGGGATGAAAAAAGCGGCTTTGAGCAGGCGGGTTTGGCAGGGGTTGGCGCCACAACTTTGGCTCGACCAGGATGGCTAAGGGTCTGATTCAATACACAAAAATTTAATCAATAGACAATCGGTATCTCTATCGAGTACTATGCACTTTTCCGGTTGCCTTTTATACCAACGGTGTCTTTATGCGCACGTCGCTGTTCATCACCTGTTATAACGACACGCTTTACCCTGAAACCGGCCGCGCGGTCGTCCGTCTGCTGGAAAGGCTGGGAGTGGATCTGGACTTCCATCCCCAACAAACCTGTTGCGGCCAGATGCACGCCAACACCGGCTTCCGCGGCGAAGCCTTCTCCCAGGCCAAGCGCTTCGTGCGCCTCTACCAGGAGGCCGAAACCGTCGTTATTCCCTCCTCCTCCTGCGTGGCCATGATCCGCGATCAGTACCCCATGCTCTTCGCCGAACTGGGAAATGAAACCCTCCGCAGTCAGTTCGCCGCCCTGGCGCCCAGGGTCTACGAGCTGAGCGAGTTCCTTATTGACCGGCTGGGCGTGGAGGATGTGGGCGCTTACTTCCCCCATCGCGTCACCTACCACGCCAGTTGCCACGGCCTGCGCGGCATCTACCTGGGCGACCGGCCCTGGCGCCTGATGGCCAAAGTCCGCGGCATGGAGTTGGTTCCGCTCCAGAACCTGGACCGCTGCTGCGGCTTCGGCGGCACCTTCTCGGTCAAAAACGCCGAGGTCTCCTCCGCCATGCTGGCCGTCAAGCTCCAGGACGTGGTCTCCACCGGCGCCGAGTATTGCACCGCCCTCGACAACAGTTGCCTCATGCACCTGGGCGGAGCCATGCACCGCCAATACGCGGGCATGAAGACCATTCACCTGGCGCAGATTCTGGCCAGCACGGAAGCCTCTCCCGCGGAGGCCACCCTATGAGCCGCGCAGCCGCCTACCACCCTGTCCTGGATCCCACGCTTGCGCCGCCATTCCCGCAGGCCGCCCTACCCGTCCTGCGCAATCCCCAACTGCGCAAGAACGTGGCCCGCGCCATCGATGTCATCCAGGCCAAGCGCGCCAAACTGGTGGCCGAAAAAACCGACTGGCAGGAACTGCGCACGACGGCCTCGGCCACCCGCACCCACGCCCTTGAGAACCTGGGCTATTACCTGGAACAATTTGAAGCCCGCTGCACCGCCGCCGGAGGCACGGTTCACTGGGCCTCGGACGCCGCCGAGGCGCGCCGCATCATCCTTGAAATACTTCGCCGGGAGAACGCCACCGAAGTCATCAAGATCAAGACCATGACCTCGGCCGAGATTCAGTTGAATCCCTTCCTCGAGGCCGCGGGCGTCAGCGCCTATGAAACCGACCTGGCCGAGATCATTCTGCAACTGGGCGAAGAAGAACCCTCCCACATCGTCGTTCCGGCCCTGCACATCAATCGCAGCCAGGTGTGCGAGATCTTCGCCCGCCGCATGGGTCTCAAGGATCTCTCCGACGATCCCAAGGCCCTGACCAACGCCGCCCGTACCTGGCTCCGCCAGAAATTCCTCGCCATACCCACGGCCATCAGCGGCGCCAACTTCCTCATTGCCGAAACCGGCGCTGTCGCGGTGGTGGAGTCGGAAGGCAACGGCCGCATGTGCCTCACGCTGCCCCGCGCCATGATTACCCTGGCCGGCATTGAAAAAGTTTTGCCCCGCTTCCAGGACCTTGAAGTCGTGCTCCAGTTGCTGGCCCGCTCTGCGGTCGGCGAGCGTATGAACCCCTATACCTCGCTCTGGACCGGCGTCACGCCCGGCGACGGCCCGCAGAGCTTCCACGTGGTTCTGCTCGATAATGGCCGCTCCTCCATCCTCGCCCGCCCCAGGGAGCGCCAGACCCTCAAGTGCATCCGCTGCGCCGCCTGCATGAATACCTGCCCCGTCTATCGCCAGACCGGCGGCCACGCCTACGGCTCGGTCTACCCCGGCCCCATCGGCTCCATTCTCACTCCGCAACTGATGCGGATGCGGCACGCGCAATCGTTGCCCTACGCTTCTTCGCTGTGCGGCGCCTGCTACGAAGTCTGCCCGGTCAAAATCAACATTCCCGAGGTGCTGCTCGATCTGCGCGCCCAGGTGACCGACCAGGAGCGCCACCGGCTCGGCCGCTTCTTCGACCCCATGTACCTGGGCCTGCGCGTCGCTAATCTCATCTTTGCCAGCGCGTGGAGCTTCCATGCGGCGCAGTTCTTTGGCCGCATCGGCCTGCGCTTCTTTACCCGCGGGGACGGATGGATTCATTCGCTGCCCAGCCTGGGCGCGAAGTGGACCCAGACCCGCGATCTGCGCGGCCTGCCCAGCCAGACCTTCCACGGCTGGTGGGCGGCGCGCGGCCGCAAGCCGATGAAGGAGGCAAAATGAGCGCGCCTGTCGCAGCCACGACAATTGAGTTCCGTGGTCTCCCACCCTTTCGCCAGAAACAAGGCGAAAGGATGGGGCACGGAGGCTATAGGGGTGGATGCGGTATAGGATGCGTGGCCGTTCATCAGGAGGAGGCAAAATGAGCGCGCTCGTTCAATCCCGCCAGCGCATATTCGATCGCATCCGCGCCGCTACTCAATCCGTTGCCCAAAAAACCGCTCATCTTGCGGAGGCTTATGCTGCTCTGCCCCGTGACTATATTCGCCGCGGCCGGCTCTCTCCCGAAGCCCGCATCGAGCTGATGATCGAGCGCCTGCGCGAGTACGACGCCGAGGTGGTCGAGTGCTCGCCGGAGGAACTTCCTGACGCCATCTCCGCGCAACTTGCGGCCAGCGGCAAGCATATATTTGTTGCGCCGCCCGGAACTCCGCCCGCGTGGATGGTCACGGCCGCGTGGCAGATCACCGGATTTGAATGGAATATCGACCACGACCTGACCATTGTCGAGATCGAACGGGCCGAGGGCGTGGTCACCGCCGCCTCTTGCGGCATCGCCGATTCGGGAACCATCGTGCTTCATCACTCCGCCACGGAAGGCCGCCGCGTGCTCACCCTGCTGCCCGACTGGCACCTCTGCATTCTTCGCGCCAGCCAGGTGGTGGAGACGCTGTCGGAATACTTCAACCGCTGCCAGCAGCCGTCCGCGCTCGTTACCTGGATCTCCGGGCCCAGCGCCACGGCGGATATCGAAATGACGCGCATCAAGGGCGTCCACGGACCACGCTTCCTCCATGTGATCCTGGTGCGCGACGAACTTTGAATTCAACCGGGGCTAGTCGGCCCCGGCGAGAGGTAACCGACCATGATCCTATCCGAATCCACAATCTTTAACCTGGCGGCACAGGCCCTGGACTCTTTTCAGATCGAGATTCCCTCCTGGGGATTCGCCAACACCGGCACGCGCTTTGGCAAGTTTGCGCAGGCGGCAGCCGCTTCCACCATCGAGGAAAAATTCGCCGACGCCGCCGAGGTCAACCGCCTCACCGGCGTAACCCCCACGCTGGCTCTCCACGTGCTCTGGGATCTGCCCAACGGCCTTCAAGACGTTTCCGCCGTGAAGCAGTTGGAGAGCCAATTCGGCGTGCGCTCCGGGTCCATCAACCCCAACCTCTTCCAGGACCAGGAGTACAAGTTCGGCTCGCTCTGCAATCCCTCGGCCCAGATCCGGGAGCAGGCCCTGAACCACGTATTGGATTCCATCGAGATCGCCAAGGCGCTGGGCTCGCGCGATATTTCCCTGTGGCTGGCTGACGGCTCCAACTATCCCGGCACCCAGAGCATGCGCAAGCGCATCGGCTGGCTTGAAGAGTCCCTGCGCGCCTGCCATGACCACCTGGCCCCCGGGCAGCGGCTGCTCATCGAATACAAGCCCTTCGAGCCCGCCTTCTATCACACCGATATCGCCGACTGGGGCATGTCCTCCCACCTCGCGCGCCAGGCCGGGCCCCAGGCCCGCGTGCTGGTCGATACCGGCCATCATTATTCCGCGCAGAACATCGAGCAGATCGTCGCCTGGCTGCTCCACACCGGCCTGCTGGGCGGCTTCCACTTCAATGACCGCCGCTACGCCGACGATGATCTCACCCTGGGCTCCATTGACCCTTACCAGATCTTCCGCATCTTCCATGAATTGCACTGCGCCCGGGCCGATGGTCTGCCCCACTCCGTGGCCTACATGATCGACCAAAGTCACAACCTGAAAGGCAAGATGGAGGCCATGGTGCAGACCGTGGTCACGGCCCAGGAGTTGTATCTGAAGGCCGCGCTAGTGGATCGCGAGCAACTGGCGGTCTATCAGCAGTCCTGCGATCTGGTGGCCGCCGAGGAACTCTACCGCGGCGCCTTCTGGTATGATGTGCGCCCCATCGCCGCTGCCTGGCGCAAGCTCCGCGGACTGCCCGAAGACCCGCTGGCCGCGCTCCGCGACAGCGGCTATGTCGAGCGCATCGCCCAGGAGCGTGGCAGCCGCCAGTCAACCGTCAGCAGCTATGCCTGAAAAAGCTTATCTTGATATTCGACCTTCCGATTGCGCATCGGAACACAGGGAGGCGAAGCGTTGGCCAAGGCTAGAATCAAGCGGCTGTACTTGATTCCCATTCTGTCCAAGGCTCTCGATGTGCTCGAGCTGCTGGAGGAGAGCCACGCTCCGGCCTCGCTGGAAGACGTCTTCCAGCGCACCAGGATATCCAAGACCAGCGTCTATCGCATCCTCAAGACCCTGGTGCATCGCGGCTATGTGGCCCAGGGGCAAAGCGGCCTTTACCGGCTGGTTTCCCGCCCCCGGCGGCTGCGCTTCGGCTTTGCTGCCCAGAGCGCCGAAATGCCTTTCTCGGTGGCGGTGGCGCAAAGCGTCACCGCGGCGGCGGCCGCATCCGGCGTGGAATTGCTGATGCTCGATAATCGCTACGACGCTGACGCGGCCATCCAGAACGCCGAAGAGTTCGTCGCCAAGCGCGTGGACCTGGCGATCGAATTCCAGGTCGAGGAACGCGTGGCCCCGCGCGTCGCTCACATCTTCAAGAAGGCCGATATTCCCCTGGTCGCCATCGACGTGCCCCACCCCAACGCCACCTACTTTGGCGTGGATAACTTCGAGGTGGGCTACGAGGCAGGCGCGCTGCTGGCCCAGCACGCCCTGCGCAAATGGAAGGGCAAGGTGGATTGGGTGCTGGGCGTCGGATTCGCCGAGGCAGGCAGCTTTGTGCAGAGCCGCATCGCCGGCGCCTTCGATGGGGTTCGCGAACGGCTCGCCGATCTGCCCCGCGACTGCTTCGTCCAGATCGAGGGCAGGGGCATGCGCCAGCCCAGCCAGCACGCGGTCAGGGAATTTCTCCGCGGCCATCGCGGGGACGAGCGCATCCTGGTCGCCGCCGCCACTGACTCCAGCGCCCTCGGCGTCCTCGACGCCGCCCGCCAGGCCGGCCGTGAGCAGGATTTCGCCATCGCCGGCCAGGACTGCATTCCCGAGGTGCTCGCGGAGATGCGCTCAGGCTCCAGCGCCATCATCGGCTCCGTTTCCCACGAGGCCGAATCCTACGGCCCGCGCCTCATCCAACTCGGCATTGCCATTATGCGCGGCTACGCCGTGCCCCCCTACAACTACGTCCACCATCGCGCAGTTACGCCGGAAATTCTGGGCGCCGAGCAGGAAGCCTAGTGTGCCGTCCCCTGAATTTGTTTCAAAACAATGCTGTCATGCAAAACAATGCTGTCATGCAAAACAATGCTGTCATGCAAAACAATGCTGTCATGCAAAACAATGCTGTCATGCAAAACAATGCTGTCATGCAAAACAATGCTGTTATCCTGAGCGGAGGTCGCGAGGCGACCGCAGTCTTCCCGGAGGGAAGAAACGAAAATAGCCCAGGCTGGAGTCCGCCGCGGCGGACAAGCCTGGGACAACATCCCGATGATCTTGTCGCGCCCCGTAGGGCCGCTACGAATTTGCGATAAACTCGAACGGAGTAACCTGCTTTATGCGAATGTCAGCACGCATTGCCATTGATTTAGGCGCCGAAAGCTGCCGCGTCTCCCTGCTTCGCTGGAAGAGTGGAGAGCCGGAAATACAAGTCGTCCATCGCATCCCCAACGGCCCGGTCCATCGCGGCCCGTGGCTCTGCTGGCCGCTCGAATCCATCCTTGCCGGCCTGGAAGAGGGCCTGCGCAAAGCGGCGGACGCCGCTCCCGAAGGCATAGCCTCCATCGCCGCCGACAGTTGGTCGGTGGACTACGTGCGCCTCGCCGCCGATGGCCGCCCCCTGCGCGAGCCCTTCTGCTACCGCGATGAGCGCACCGTCGCCGCCAAAGACGCCGCCGATGCGATCATTCCGCCCCTCCAGCTCTTTCAGCGCACCGGCGCGCTGCCGCTTCGCCTCAACACCGTTTACCAGTTGCTCGCCGACCCCGCCGCCGGCCCCGAAGACCGTATTGACCCCCACGCTCCCTGGGTCATGTTGCCCGAGTACGTGCTTTACTGGCTGAGCGGCCGCCGCGTGGCCGAGTACACCAACGCCAGCCACACCGGCCTCGTCGATCTCAAGACGGGCGACTGGGACCAGGAGCTCTTCCGCCTGCTCGATATTCCCCTCGACGCCGCTCCTCCCATCGTCCACGCCGGGACCATTCTTGGCCGTTTGCAGGGACCGCTGGCCGCGCTCGACGCCTTCCGCCACACTCAGATCATCGCGCCCGCTACTCACGATACCGCCTCGGCCATCGCCGGCATTCCCGCCAGTCTCGACTCCACCGTCTACATCAGCTCCGGAACCTGGTCGCTGGTGGGCACGCTCACCTCCGCGCCCGTCACCACCCGCGAAGCCCTCGACGCCCGCTACACCAACCTCGGCGCGGCCACCGGCGGCCTTCTCTTTCACTCCCTCATCAACAGCATGTGGGTGCTCAAGCAGTGCATGGACGACTGGGCCGCGCAGGGTCGCCCCTGGCTGATCGAAGATCTCGTCCAAAAGGCTGCCGCCTGCAATGCAACCGGCGTGCTGGATATGGATGCCGAGGCGCTGATGCTCGACTCCGGCATGCCCGGGCGCATCAACCATGAGCTCACCCGGCTGGGCCTCGATCCCATCCCCGACCTTGCCGGCAACGAGCCCATCTTCGCCAGGGTGATCTTCGAGAGCCTCGCCGCCCGCTACGCCTCGGCCATCGCCAGCCTGGAGCGGATGCTGGGCCGCAAATTCGAGCGCATCCACATCCTGGGCGGCGCCAGCCGCAACAAGCTGCTCACCGAACTCACCGAGCAGCGCACCGGCCTGCCCGTCGAAACCGGCCAGCCGGAAAGCTCCACCATCGGCAGCCTCGCCATCCAGTTAGCCGCCAGCGAAGCCAACGGCCAGCCCATAACTTCCGAAGCCGTTCGCCAATGGGCCACGTGCCTCTGCCAGAACTGCTAGCTCAGGCGGATGGTCGACCGGGTACCCGATCCTCGGCGCGCCTTTTGCGCCGCCCGCGGGCAATACTGCCGGCGTCCGCGGATCGGGGAAAGCAGATTTTTCGGCGGGTTACTGGTTATACCGCTTCTTGTAGTACTCGATTTGCTGTTGGATCTGCTCCTTGGTCAGTCCCTTCATCCAAAGGTTGTCTGGTGAATCCATCACTTCCTTGGTGACGCCGGGCATCAATTGTTCGGCATCTGGGATGAAGTGCATATAGTAGTCCTTGGCTACCTCGTAGAAGCCATGCCACTGGGTAAAGTCCGGTCCCATCATGGCGGTCCCCATGCGGGCTCTTCGTCCTTCGTGGTGCCAGAGTTCGAAGTAGTCCCATTTGATCTGAGTATCGAAGGGCGTGGAAGTGATCTTTTGCGCGTCGGCGAGCTTCTTCATGATCTTCGTTGCCGGTTCGCCATACTTGTTGTTGTAGAAGTTCACCGTGTCGTCATACTGCTTGTAGAAGTTCTCTACCAGTCCGGTGGCATGGCAGTTGAGGCAAACGTCCTGCATCGCGGCGCGGTTCTGCTCCCAGTTGGGCTGGCGAATGCTGATGGCGGGCCGCAGAGTCCAGCTCAGATGCGTGCCCGTATCATGGGTGGTTGCCGGATGGCTGGGCGTTCCGCCCATATGGCAGGTGACGCAGGTGGGTGCGGCGCTGTAATCCTTGCCCACGATCCAGGACTTGGAGTTCAGGTTCATCTTGTCGACGTTGGCGTTGTAGATAACGCCATGCATGGATTCGTTGTAGATCTCAATCTGGGGATGGTCCGGGCCCATATGACATTTGCCGCAGGTCTCCGGCTGGCGGGCCTGCGCCACGCTGAAGGAGTGACGGCCATGGCAGGCTGAGCAGGAACCGGTGCTGCCATCGGGATTGACGCGGCCAGCGCCGCTGTTGGGCCAGGTCGTCGAGGCGAACTTCCCGTCGCCCAGGTATTTCACCTCGCTGCCGTGGCATTGCCGGCATTCGCTTTGCACGGCAGGAGCGCCCTCCACAACCTCCCCAAGAACATTGTCCATGGAACCGATGAACTGCGTGGCCTTGGAGTGGCGGCTGTGCTCATACTGATCCACTTCTGCTGAGTGGCACCGCGCGCAATATTTCGGCGTCACGATCACCGCGATCTTCTGGCCATAATGGTCGAAAGCCGCCGGGTCGTCGGTGTTTGCTTTATGGCAGGAGTAACAATCGACACCCTGCTTGGCGTGCTCGCTGGCCTCCCATTGCTGCACCAGCACTGGCGTGGTTCCGGTATGACAGTCCAGGCAAGTTGCGCCCTCGGCGGATACCTTCGCCTTTGCCACCGCAACCGGCTTCTTTGTTGCCGTGGGTTTCCCGGCTGTGGCCGCTTGTCCTGCCGCGCTGACGCACAGACAAACAATGACTCCTGCAATTCCCGCCAACCTCATTCTCGCGCCCACGACGTTCCCCCAATTCAATCGGATTCTCTTCTTTCGCGCCGATTCCACTGATCCACTGAATTGTACGCTCGTGCCGTGAATCGCAAAACCAACTCGAGATTGACTGTGTGCCCCTGGTTGAATTTCTTTCTTGATTCTCGGGACCATCCAGAATCCTTGCCCCTCACTCCCATACCACAACCCCTCCCACCGCCCGGTCGATCCGTTCCAACGCCTCGGCTGGCAGCTTCGCGCCAACGGCCTTCACATTCTCCGCAATCTGCTCCGGCCGCGAAGCTCCAATGATCGCCGAAGCCACCTCCGGCCGCCGCAGCACCCAGGCCAGCGCCATCTGCGCCATGGTCAGCCCCAGATCCGCGGCGATAGGGCAAAGCTGCGCCACCGCCTCCAGCAGAAAATTCGAGCGGTAATGCCGTCCAGCCGTCTCCATGAACACATTCATCTCTGCGCTGGCCGCGCGGCTTCCCGGCGGAGGCGGCTGCCCCGGCGCATATTTACCCGTCAGCACCCCGTGCGCCAGCGGAGAAAAGGCCAGGTTCCCAATCCCGTGCCGCGCGCAGGCCGCAAAGACCGATCCCTCCGGCTTCCGCCACAGCATCGAGTACTGCGGCTGGCTCGATGAAAACGAAGTCAGCCCGCTCCCGGCGGCAATCGCAGCGGCCGCCTCAATCTGCTCCGCCGTCCACTCGCTGAAGCCGATGACCCGCACCTTGCCCGCCTCGACAGCCCGGTCCAGCGCGCCCAAAGTCTCTTCCAGCGGCGTTTTTTTGTCGTAGCGGTGGCACTGGTAAAGATCGATCGCGTCCACGCCCAGCCGCTCAAGCGAGCGGTTCAACTGCTTCTCGATCTGCGCCGCCGAAAGCCCGTGGTCCGGCTCGTCCCCCACCGGAAAGAACAACTTGGTGGCAATCAAATACCGGTCGCGCGGATAGGCCCTCAGCCCTTCGCCCAGCACCCGCTCCGCCTCGCCCGCCCCATACTGGTTGGCCGTATCGAAGAGCGTAATGCCGTGGTCCACGGCCGCATGAATGCAGCGGATGGCCTGCTCCCGCGCAATCCCCCCGGCCACCGTCAGCCAGGTTCCAAAGCTCAACTCCGAAACCTCCAGCGGCCCGCGGCCCAGGCGGCGATATTGCATAATTTCTCCTTCGTGCTCGCCTATTTCGCTGCCGCTTCCGGCAACCCGGCCTCCGCCGCCACGGGCAGCGTATGCGTCTCCCGCCACTGCCGCATCACCCTGCTCTGCCAGCGGTCGCTGCGGCCAATCCAGATTTGTGCCGCCTGATCGTAGCGTGCCAGGTTGTTCCCAAGGCAGTAGGGCCGGTTGTCGCGCAGCCAGGCCTGCTTATAGAGCTCGCGCAACTGCGTGTAGCCGTCGCGTATGTCTTCAAACCGGCCGTTTATATCGCTGACCGTTTCCAGCATCACCTTGACCTCTTCCCAGCGGGTCTTGTCCCCGGCCAGCGCCCGCGCCTGGGTGTAGGTCGCCACGGCCTCGTCGGCAGCCTGAAATTTGAGCCCCACAAAGTCGATGCGCCGCGCGCCCAACTCCAGCGCATCCAGCGCCTCAGGATTGTCCAGCTTTGCCGCTACCCTCGCCTCGGCCGCCAGCGTAATGGCGCGCTCGGCGTGCTGGCGCAACTCGCTCTCCACCGGCCGCAGCTTTACGGCCAGGCGCTGGCCCTCTGGAGAAAAGGGATCGATCCAGAAGTAGTCGTCCTCGGCGTCCCCAAGCCCGGCCTTTTTGAGCACCGTGTGAACCGCCATCAGCTCCCGCTGGGCCTGGCTGATTTTGCTCGTCGGGTCGCGATGAAATGCCTGTCCATACGAAGCCGTAAAGGCATCTTCGGAGCTCTCGCCCGGCTGCCAGCCGGCCGCCGCGCCAAAGAGCACGCCAAACCAGTTCTCGTCGAAGATGCCCTCCCCATCGTCGTTCCAAACCGTGTTCAGCTCGCCCTTCGATCCAAGTTTTTGCCCGTCGCGCACAAAGGCGCGGATGTTGCCCAGCGCCTCGTTGTTGTTGGGATACAGGAGATCCCAGTTGCTCACCCCCGGCGCAACCCAGGTCTCCAGGCCGGCCTTGGTAAAGGGCAGAATGGCCGGCGTGTAGTCCGGCTTGGCCTCGTATATCCAGGGCACGGCGATCATGTCCTTAGGCAAATTGCCCACCAGCTCCGGCGATTTGAGCGCAATATCGCCCCAGAAGAGCAGTTGCTTGTGATTAGGCTCGAGCGTGGCGTGGATCTTGTTGAGAAAGTCGATATAAACCGCGCCCAGCCCCTGTTGCCTGACCGCCTCCCGCGTCTTCCCCAACCCCAGTTCGAAGGTCTCATCGGCCCCCACGTGCGCCCAGGGCCCGGGGAAGACCTTGGCCAGCTCACTGAACCAGCCGCCGATCAAGGACAGCGTGGCCGGGTTCCCCGGCGCCAGCACCGCGCCGTGCGCGGTCTCGGCCAGCGGCGAAAACTGCTCGAACTTGAGCACGTTGTGCAGGTGCCCGAACGACTCCTGCTCGGGGATGATGGTGATGTGGTATTTGGCCGCGTACTCCACCATCTCGCGCGCCTCGTCGGGGGTCATTGCGCCGCCGGGATAGGCTGCCACCGGCGAGCTCGCGTAAGCGAAGGTGTGCTCAAAGTAAGGCGAAAAAATGTTGTACTTGTAGGCCGCCAGCGTGCGAATCTCGCGCTTCAGGAAATCCATGGTGGGCAGCGGCCCCCGCGACCAGTCGTCGGATAGGCCGCGATGCGCCATCGCCGGCCAGTCGCGCAGCGTGGGCGCCAGCAGCACGGCATCCTTCCCGCTGCCGCGAAACAACTGCTTTACCGTTTGCACTCCATAGAAGAACCCGGCGGAGGTTTCCGCGATGACCGCCAGCCCGCGCGTACCGTCGGGAGCAATCACGTAGCCTTCGTCGTGCATGGCCGGGTCGAAGGTCAGGTGGCGCCGCGCCAGCACCTCCCTGGCGCGCGCCATACTCGCCGGTATCAGCGTGATGGAAGGCCCCAGATGCGTATGCACGCTGCGCACGCGGTCTCCAAGCGAATCTTCCAGATCCCTGGCCAGAAAATCACCTTCGGAAATATTGGCATCCAGAAAACTGATTCCGTAGGCTCCAATCGTAACCGGATGCAGCGCAAAACACTCCCGCGGCGCGGGCACCAGGCGCAGCTCCGCGCAGGCGGGCGCGGCTGCCGGTGAAGTTTGTGCAACCGCGGAAACTCCAGCGCACAATAGCAGCAACGGAACCACCGCAAAATGAATACGCATCGGCTCTACCTCTCATCCTCTCAAATCGCCTGTCAGGTTAGCGCATCTCCTCCTCCGCTGTATACCGCTGCCGGAAAGTCCCTGGCGCTCACGAGCCGCCACGCGCCAATTCCAGCAAGACTACAGCCCGAGAAACCCGCGCAATGCCTCGTTGACAGCCTGCATGGTAGCCCTATCCACCTGCCCGATCCGCGCTCCCAGCTTGACCCGCGGCACGGTCGTTGCCTTGTCTACCATGATCTGGGAGGGCGAGCGCAACCCTGTCCGGCCGCCGGTTGCCACCGTAACCCGGAACAGCGGCGCATCGTGGATTTCGCTGGTAAGGGGCAGCACAATCACCGAGGGGTGCCCGTCGAATGCATCCGCCTGCACCACCAGCGCCGGGCGCGGCTTCCCGTAGTCTCCTGAAACAGCCACCGTCACCAGGTCGCCGCGTTTCATTGGCTGTTATCCAAAGCGCTCGCGTCCTGAATCCAGCGCATCACCTCCGCCTCATCCTCCGATGCGGCGATCAGTTGAGACTGGCGGCGCGCCTCGGCGGCAAAGCGGCGCTTCCGCGCTTCCTTCACATAGCCGCGCATCAACCTGCGCAGCACCTCGGCGGCCGGACGCTCCTCCGCCTCCACCGCCGCGGTAAACTCCTCCTTCAGATCTGTATCGATGCGCAGGTTGAAGGTCGCTTCCCTGGGACGGGCAAATGACTGCTTCACGTTACAAATCCTCCATACATATTGTAATTATATTATGTAATTACGTCAAGAAAATGAGATCCACGACGCCTTGCGGACCAAATGTCCCCACCAGACCTGTCGTTCTACCGCAGACTCTTCAGCGCCGGATACAGCTTCCGCCACTTGGCATATCCGGCCTTATAGGCCGCAAGGTCCGCCGCATCCGGCTCGATGCGTTGCGCTACCTCGATGGCCTGCCCGCAGGCTTCGTCCAGGTTGGCCCAGTGCCCCGCGCCCACTCCGGCCATCAGCGCCGTACCAAACGCGCCGCCCTCTTCGGCCGTCAGCACCTCGACGGCGTGCCCATAAATCCCCGCCTGAATCTTCCGCCACAGCGGCCCGCGCGCCCCACCGCCGCCCAGGCGAATCCCGCTCACCGGAATGCCCAGTTCGGCGAAGAGCGTAAACGTGTCCTCGAGCGAGTAGGCCACCCCCTCCAGCACGGCGCGCACAAAATGCGCCGCCGTGTGCACGGTGGAGATGCCGGCAAAGGCCGCCCGCACTTCGGGATCCAGGTGCGGCGTCCGCTCGCCCAGCAGATACGGCGCCCACTCCAGTCCTTCGCTGCCCGCCGGAACCTTGGCCGCCGCCGCCGTCAGCTCGTCATAGTTATGGCTGGGAAAGAAGGTCTGCCTGAGCCAGTGCAGGCTCAGCCCCGCCGACTGCGTTACGCCCATCACGTGCCACAGTCCCGGAACCGCGTGGCAGAAGGTGTGCAACCGCCCTTTTGGATCCTTGGTCGGCGCAGCGGTCGCGGCAAATACCACCCCCGACGTGCCGATGGTGGCTGAAACCGATCCCGGCTGCAGGATCCCCATGCCCACCGCGCCGGCTCCCTGGTCGCCCGCTCCGGCCACCACGGGCGTTCCCGCAGCCAGCCCGGTCAGCGCCGCCGCGTCTTTGCTGATGCGCGCGCAAACCTCCGGCGACTCATAAACTTTAGGCAGCCAGCTATCGGGAATTCCCGCCGCCGCGGCCACTTCCTTTGACCAGCGGCGATGCGTCACGTCCAGCAGCAGCGTCCCCGAGGCCTCCTGCACGTCGATGGCGAACTCGCCCGTCAGCCGGTAGCGCACATAGTCCTTGGGGCACAGGATGTGCCGCGTCCTGGCGAAGATCTCAGGCTCGTGCTCCTTTACCCACAGCACCTTGGTCAGCGTGAAGTTGGGCAGCGCCGGGTTGCAGGTCAGTTCGATCAACTGCTCATATCCGATTGTTCTGGTCAGCCAGTCGCACTGCGGCTGGGTGCGCGTGTCGCACCAGATCAGCGACGGCCGCAGCACCCGTCCCGCCTCGTCCAGCAGCACCGCCCCGTGCATCTGCCCAGTCAGCCCCATGGCCGCAATCGGCTGGCGCGGTTGGGGCGCGGCAGCCAGCGCCCCGCGAATGGCCTCCTGCGCCGCCCGCCACCAGTCCTCGGGATCCTGCTCCGCCCAGCCTGGGCGGGCCGTCCTGAACGCCGCATGTTCGCTCGAAGCCCCGGCGATCAGCTTCCCCTTGGCATCCACCACCACCGCCCGCGTTCCGCCCGTGCCCACATCCATTCCCAGGAACCACATATCCGTTCTCCCTCGATGTAAGTCGCTTTTCCGGCATTCGCCAGCATATCATCCCTAACCGTTGCCCGGACAGAACGCGGCGCGTAGCCTCGGATTAGTTTTTAAAATGGGCGGCAAGCATGAAATTGCACTGGCGCCAGTCTCTCTGGAATCATGATTAGAGAGAAGCAAGCGTACAATTTAGGCGTTCGGTAAGGTTTCTGCTGGGATCAATGTATGGAGCAGATCGCCGAAGATGGCAGTTGCTTGAGCCTCCTCTGGAGAAATACCCATGCGCGGAAGAGGTAACCCATGCGAAAACTGGTGATGCTTGGAGCAGCGAGCCTGCTGATATGCGCGGCCATGTACGGAAAGACAGTCCCCCTCCCTGATACGGAAAAGACGAACAAGGCTGAGGACGCAAAAACGGCAGAGGAGAATGGAGACCTGGCGCGTGTCCGCAACAATTACGGGACGGCCGTCGTCTACTATCAGGAAGCTCTGCGCGCCGACCGCCGCAATGCCGTGCTTTATGACAAGCTGGGCATTGCCGAACTCCTGTTGGGCGAGAGGGGGGCGGCGCG
>JBEKNO010000036.1:0-17347 GCA_049522735.1 Occallatibacter sp. | reverse complement strand
GGCCGCGGATGGTCAGCCCCGCCGACTCCTCGCCGCCGATGGCGATCTTGTCCTCGTCGATCAGCGCGCCAATGTACTTGAACCCCACCGGCGTCTCGTAGAGCGGAACCTTGTGGTAATCGGCCAATGCGTTGATCAGGTTGGTGGTAGCCACGCTCTTGGCCACGCCGTTCCGCCAGCCGCGCGTCTCCACCAGGTAGTCGAACAGAAGCGCGATCACGTAATTGGGCTGAATAAAGGCGCCGTCCCGGTCCACAATGCCGAAGCGGTCCGCATCCCCATCGGTCGCCGTAATTAGGTCCGCGCCCATCTCCCGCATCTTCGCCTTGGCGTCGCCCAGCAGCTCGTCGGAGGGCTCCGGCGCATGGCCGCCGAACAAAACATCCCGATAATCGTGAACCGTCTCCACCTGCACGCCCGCCTCGCGCAGCAAATCGGAGAGGTAACCGCGCCCCGCGCCCCAGAAGGGATCGTAGACCACCTTGATGCCCGACTTGGCAATCGATTTCAGGTCCACCAGTTCGGCCAGCCGCTTCAGGAAGGCGGGCTTCACGTCGGCCGTCTCAAATCCATCCGCCGGAGCGCTCGCCTGCGGAATGCCAGCCCCGCTCGCACCCAGCGCCGCAACCGCAGCCTCAATCTGCCTGGTCACCTCGGGCAGCGCCGGAGCACCGTCGGGGGTGGAATACTTGATGCCGTTGTACTCCGGCGGATTGTGCGAAGCGGTAAAGTTGACGGCCCCTGAAGTCTTCAACGTGCGCACGGCATAAGCAATCGCCGGCGTCGGCGCGGCATCGGGAATCACAATAGGCGTGACCCCGGCCCCGGCCAGCACCCGCGCCGCCTCAGCCACAAAGCTCTCGCCCAGAAAGCGCGGATCGCGCCCCACCAGCACTTTGTGCGGCTCCGGCAGCGTCTTCACATAGGCGGCAATCCCCGCCACCGCCAGCCGGATATTGGCCACCGTAAACTCATCGGCCACAATCGCCCGCCATCCCGAAGTGCCAAACCTGATCGCTGCCGCCATCTTTTCTCCATCGGCGTCCGCCGCGGCGGACTTCAACTTCATACTCACCTACCCAGCTCCGCTCGGCAAGCTGCCATAGCGCCTGGAATGTTTACGTTTCAAGAAAACGCCGTTCTCGCCGCCTGCACACTCTCTTCAGTGCTTCGTCCAGCCGTGCATTCCTGCTTCGAAGCTGCGGCGGTCGAGCCGGGGCAATACGCGCGCCACTTTGTCGGGAAAAAGCGAGTAGTGCCTCGCCGCGATGAGGAGTTCCGGCACGCACCAAACGTCTTCCTCTGAGGTCATCCACTGCTCACTGTCCAGCCGCCTCAGATTCACCGGCCTCGAATAGGAACGCAAAGTGCGTTCGCCGCGCAGGTTGTAGTAGTGCTCAAAGTAGCTGAGCGCCAGCTCCCGCAGTGTGCGGTAGATGGGCGCGCGGAAGCGCAGCCCTGCAAAGTTCGACTTGGCAATGCCGCCCCACAGGCCGCCTTCGCTGTAGATGGCCACCACGTGGTCGTCGTCATGCACGGCTTCCAGGTCCATCAGCAGCGGCGGACGGCCGTTCACGCGCAGGGCGGCAGCGGCCAGCATTGCTCCCTCCAGGCAGTGTCCCTTGTGCTCACACAGAACGCGCTGCGGTGACCACGCCGTGTTCGCGTACTGGTACTCGAGCTCGTCAATGAACTTCTGGATACGCGCCGGCGTCTTCAGCGCGCGCAAAGTGCGCAAATTCTCCGCTGACAAGCCGAAGCTCTCGTTCCTCTCTCGCCCAATTCCCTCTCTCGACAATTCCCCACCCTTCAAATGCAAATCCGCAACTCTCCCGGAAAGTCTCGGGGAATTATACCGAAGTGAGTTCTAACAGCACAGGTAATCTATGATCAGCGTGAGACCTTCATGACCGAACCCACCCCGCCAGCCCGCATCGTCCTCACCACCGCCGCCAACCCCGAGGAGGCTGAGCGCCTGGCCCGCACCCTGGTCGAAGAGCGCCTCGCCGCCTGCGCCACCATGATCCCCGCCCTCCAGTCCATCTACCGCTGGCAGGGCAAGGTCGACTCCTCCACTGAAACCCTCCTGCTGCTCAAGACCGGCCCCGATCAACTCGCTGCCCTGGAAGCCCGCCTCCACGAACTGCACAGCTACCAGACCCCCGAGTTCCTGGTCCTCGGCGTCGATGCCGCCAGCCGGCCCTACCTCGACTGGCTCGAAGCCTGCCTGCGCCTGCCTTGAACTCCGCGGCAGCTCCCGGCCCGTCTGGTATTCTGGTCCTGGTTACCCTGGTTTACCCGGATGCGCTGGTTAGTAATGGTTCTTCTCGTGTCGCTCACGGCGCTGCTGTTGGCAGCCGCGGGCGTGACGATTCACATCTACCAGCGCGCCAGGCTCCGCCGCAAGCCGGTTGCGAACATCGGTCCGGCCCTCGACTCGGCCGAGGAACCTGATGTAGAAACAGAGGTTTAGAGGAGGCCAGTTGAGCAAGGAATTTTCAGAATCGCCCCCCGCGGCCGACCCCGACGCCCCCATCGAAATCTCCATCGCCCACAGTCCCGACTCCGATGATGCCTTCATGTTCTACGGCCTGGCCACCAACAAGGTCCGCGTTCCCGGCTATCGCTTCACCCACACCCTGTGCGACATCGAAACCCTTAACCTGCGCGCCCGCGAAGAAGCTTTCTACGACGTCACCGCCATCAGCTTCCACGCCTACCCCTACATCCAGCACAACTACACCCTGATGGGATGCGGCGGAAGCGTGGGTGAGGGCTACGGCCCCATGGTCGTCTCCACGCGGGAGCTCGCCCCCGAGGACCTCGGCAGCGTCAGGATCGCCGTTCCCGGAACCCTCACCACCGCCTACCTGGCGCTCAAAATCTTCAATCCCGCCATCGAGACCGTCACCATCCCCTTTGACCGCATCATCCCCGAGATTGTGGCCGGAAACTGCGACGCCGGCCTCATCATCCACGAGGGCCAGCTCACCTACGAGGCCAGCGGCCTGCACAAAGTCCTCGATCTCGGCGTCTGGTGGCGCGAGACCACCGGCCTGGTGCTGCCCCTGGGCGGCAACGCTATCCGACGCTCCCTGGGCGCCGAATCCCTGCGCATCGTCACCGGCGCTGTTCATGACAGCATCCAGCACGCTCTCGAACACCACGAACAAGCTCTGGAATACGCCATGCAGTTTGCCCGCGACCTCGACTCCCGCCTGGCCAACCGCTTCGTCAGCATGTACGTGAACGAACGCACTCTCGACTACGGCCCCGACGGCCGCCAGGCCATCCGCAAGCTCCTCGATCTGGGCTTCGAGCGCGGCATCATCCCCATCGCCCCTAAGGTCGACTTCGTCGACTAAGGCCCCACCAGTCCGCATACACTGATTCCATGCACTCGCCCCGCGCCCTCGTCCTCAGCCACGTAACCTTTGAAGACCTTGGTACATTCGAGGCGCCGCTTGGCGCGCGAGGTTTCCAGATCGAGCACGTGAATGCCTCCGAGGCGCGCTTCCCCTTGCCCCAGGCCGTATCCTGCGATCTCCTCGTCGTCCTCGGCGGCCCCATCGGCGTCTACGATCAGCAGAACTATCCCTTCCTCAAAGACGAAATCGCCCTCATCGCCCGCCGCATCGAGGCGCGCCAGCCCATCCTCGGCATTTGTCTGGGCGCGCAGCTCATGGCCGCGGCTCTCGGCGCGCGCGTTTATCCCGGCCGGCACGGCGCGGAAATCGGCTGGTCGCCCCTGCAGGCTGCGCCCCACGCCAATCCGCCCGCATGGTTCGCTCCGCTGCTCTCGCCCGGTCTATCGGTTTTTCACTGGCATGGAGACACCTTCGACCTGCCCTCCGGCGCGCTCCATCTCGCCAAGACGGAAATCTATCCCCACCAGGCCTTTGCCATGGGAGATTTCGCGCTGGCCTTGCAATTCCATCCCGAGGTCACCGCCGCCGGCCTGGAAAGCTGGTATGTGGGCCACGCCTGCGAATTGCACCATGCCGGCATCGCCCCCGCCAGCCTGCGTTCTTCGGCTCTCAAACACGCGGCCGCGCTCGAAGAGGCCGCCGCGCGTTTCTTCAAGCTCTGGCTTGACTCCATTCTGTAGCGCCATCTCCCCGTTATCACGGATACGCCCCGTTACCTTCGGCATCCGGTTTCCGCCCAAAGGTCATTGCATCACTCCAAGAATCTTTCGCCGCTTTCTAAATGTTTTCTAATCATCGCCGATGCATCCTCTACTGAGGTTTTTCAAGATGCTGACCGGCAACCCTCCCACAATCC
Source organism: Occallatibacter sp. (assembly GCA_049522735.1). Taxonomy (GTDB): domain Bacteria; phylum Acidobacteriota; class Terriglobia; order Terriglobales; family Acidobacteriaceae; genus Telmatobacter. Next base: position 13,063 of record JBEKNO010000036.1, on the reverse strand, counting down.
TGCTCGCTTCGCCCCAGCCCGCTCTACTGGCTGTCATGGAACCGGCGCTGCTCGAATCGGGAGCCAGCGTGGAGATCGTCCTCTCCGCCGAGGCCGCTCTGGCCGCCATGACCGCGCCCCATCCACCCATCCTGGCGCTGCTTGACGTCACCCTGCCCGGCATGGAAATCGCCCCGTTGCTGGCCTCCGTGCGCACCGGGGAGAGCGGCAAGCATCTTCCCATTGTCCTGATTTCGGACACTGTCACCCAGGAGTGGAGCGAGCGCCTGGCCGATGGCGTGATCGACGACCTGATTCCGCGCACCGCCGAACCCTCCTACTGGCGGCTGCGGCTGGACCAGGTGCTGCGCGCCCTCCGTCACCGCAGCGAACTCGCGGCGCTGCGCGAAGCAGCCGTGCTGAATGCGCAGACCGACCGCCTCACCGGCGTTTACAACCGCGCCACCATCCTCACCATGCTGTTTCGCGAGACTGACCGCGTGCAGCGCACCAAATCCTCCCTGTGCATGGTCCTCTTTGATATAGATGACTTCGGCCATTGGAACTCGCGCCTGGGCTCCGACGCCTGCGACGAACTGCTCTGCGAGGTAGTGGGCCGCACCGCGCGCCTGCTGCGCAGCTATGACCTGCTGGGCCGCCCCGGCATGGACGAGTTCCTGGTGGCCATGCCGGGTTGCAGCACCGTCAGCGCCGTCATGCTGGCCGAGCGGCTGTGCCTCAACGTCTTCAGCTCACCCTTCCGTGTGGATGGGGAATCCATCCGCCTCTCCGCCTGCTTCGGCATCGCCTCCAGCCATGGCCGCTCCCCGGTGGTGGTTCTGCGCGAGGCCGAAGAGGCCCTGCTGGTGGCCAAGGCCGCCGGTCCGGAGTCCATCCAGTGCTTCGACGGCCCTCATCAACCCGCCCCCGCCCCGGTAGCCTTTTTCTCTCCCTCCACCGGCGACGAACTGCTCGCCTGGTAGCGTAACACAAGCTTTGTCGCACCTTTCGGTTTGATACTCGGCGATTAAGCGTCAACTTCCGCTTTCGCAGTCACACGGCGTTCAAAAGAAATCAGCCTCTTCGGCGTATGCGGGAACCTTGTGATATTGGCCATTTGCCAGTGTGGCTTGGAGTATGGAGAATCAACAAAGCCAACCCCAAGAGTAATCTATGACTGGTAATCTGCCAGCAAGGAAGTGTGAGTTGCGAGCAACTTCCTTGAGTCCAATAATGGCAGAACTCGATTTCATTCTCCAAGCCGTCACAACCGCGAACCATGCCAAGGCTCTTCAGGCGCTACTCGCCCTTCCCAACCCAACCGAAGTTCTTGTAAGCGTCGAGTTCGTTAAGGAGCCTGGCCTTGAATCCGTTGAAGAGGCGATCAAGCCGCTCGCCAGCAAGACGAGATTCTTTATGAGCACTCAGCTTTTCAGCCTGGAAAGCAAAGTCGCGGTTGTAGCGGAGGGATCTCGGGAATCGGGCGCGCTATGAGCCTGGGCCTTGCCGCATAGAGCGCCGTGAGGGTCAATGGAACAGGATCAACTGACGTAATTCGAAAAGGGGTGCAATTTGGATAAGACAGCAGCCGTTGCCAGTGGGCAGAAGCCGGGGATTGCTCAGCCGTCCTCCTTCGATTTGGCGGAACTGACCAGGATGTACGACTTCACGGGCAAGACCGTGGCCATTACCGGCGGCGCCGGGATTCTGGGCAGTGAAATTGCCCGCGCGCTGGCCGGATGCGGCGCAACCGTAGCCATCCTGGACCTGAATGCGGAAGCGGGCAAGGCGCTGATTGAGAGTTTGGGAGAGCGCGGCAAGCAGCTCACCTTCTTCAGGTGCGATGTGCTCGATCGCGAAAGCATCGGCCAGACAGCTCAGGAGGTGGTGAGCCACTTCGGCAAGCTGGATTGCCTCATCAACGGCGCGGGAGGCAATAAGCCCCAGGCCACAACCATCGCTGATTTGAAGTTCTTCGATCTTCCCGCCAACGCCGTGCGCTGAGTCTTCGACCTCAATGTGCTGGGAACGATTCTGCCCTCGCAGGTGTTTGGCAAGATGATGGTGGAGCAGGGCTATGGCGTGATCTTGAATATCTACTCGATGAACTCATTCCGGCCTCTGACCCGTATCCCCGCCTACTCCGCGGCCAAGGCGGCGGTCAGCAACTTTACTCAGTGGCTGGCTGTGCACATGGCTCAGGAATACACGCCGAGGATTCGCGTCAACGCCATCGCGCCCGGTTTCTTCCTCACCAATCAGAACCGCTTTTTGCTGCTCGACAAAGAGACCGGAGACTGGACCCCGCGCGGCAAGTCGATCGTCGGGCACACGCCCATGGGGCGCCTTGGCGAATCCAGGGATCTCTTTGGCTGCTCTCGCCTGCTTCGGAGTTCGTAACCGGCGTGGTGATCCCTATCGATGGCGGCTTTTCCGCCTTCAGCGGCGTGTAGGCGCTGAGCAGGATCGTCGCCGCGCGCCCGCAACCGCAGGCAACGTGTTGTCAGAGACAGCGCGAATGCGGCGTCAATCGGTGAGTTCGCGTACCATAGGCATGGGAACGCAATGAACGAATTAAGAAAATGGATCGCCAGGATGAATAGAAAATTGAGCGTCGTGTTTATATCAGGCGCAACCATGGCCGTGCTAGGGAGCGGCGGCGTCTCTTGCGGCGCAGGGAGGCGCGCCGCCGGCCAGGGTTTCTCCCGCCACCATGCCGCGCGTGGCCACCATCGATGAGCGCTTTCAGTCCTACAACATCGAGATGGTCGAGGTTACAGGCGGAAGATTCTGGAAGCCATATGACACTCCGGCAGCAGCCGGCCGTAAGGCCTCGAATCAGCAGCCTGACACGACGCAGTCCGACACGGATCCATCCCGCTTTCAATACCGCCCGCCCATCGATCTGGCCAACGCCCGCCTGCGCAAACTGGCGGCCGCCCATGCGGGGAAAGTCGCTTTTGCGCCCGCGAGCATTACATTTCTTGCCTTGCTGGGTGCGCACAACGCAAGCTGCGAACAGCAAGGCGCGCGGCATTGATTCGCAGAAACCATCGTAGGAAGATTCAGGAGAGCGTATGCCAGACCCATCGTGTGATATAGGCTTGATCGGCCTCGCTGTCATGGGACAGAACCTTGTCCTCAACATGAGCGACCACGGCTTCAAAGTAGCCGTCTTCAACCGCACCGTTTCCAGGGTGGACGACTTCCTTGCCAACGAGGCAAAGGGCGCCAATGTCGTCGGGGCCCACTCCGTCGAGGAGCTGACCGCCCTGCTCAAGCGGCCGCGCCGCGTGATGCTGATGGTCAAGGCCGGCGATTCGGTCGACCAGATGATCGAGCATGTGCTGCCCTGCCTTGAGGCGGGAGACATCATCATCGACGGCGGTAACTCGCTGTTTACTGACTCCACCCGCCGCACAAAATATCTGGCCTCGAAAGGCATCCTCTTCATCGGCACCGGCGTCTCGGGCGGCGAGGAGGGCGCGCGCTTCGGCCCCTCCATCATGCCCGGAGGCAATCCTGCCGCATGGCCGCACGTGAAAAATATCTTCCAGTCTATTGCCGCCAAGGTGGAGGATGGGACGCCCTGCTGCGATTGGGTGGGTGAAGACGGCGCCGGTCACTACGTCAAGATGGTGCATAACGGCATCGAGTACGGCGACATGCAGCTCATCTGCGAGGCCTACGACCTGCTGCAACGCGGCCTGGGCCTCACCGCCGATGAGCTCCACAAAGTCTTTGCCGAGTGGAACAAGGGCGAGCTGGACAGTTATCTGATCGAGATTTCAAGCCATATCTTCGCCAAGAAAGACGAGGACGGCAAGCCGCTGGTGGATAAGATACTGGACACGGCTGGACAGAAGGGCACGGGCAAGTGGACGGTCTTCAGCGCTCTCGATCTAGGCCAGCCGGTCACTCTGATCGGCGAGTCGGTCTTTGCGCGCTGCTTGTCGGCGCTCAAGGAGGAGCGCGTCGAAGCCTCCAGGATTCTTGAAGGGCCGCAAACCAAAGCCGCCGTGGGTGACCGCAAACAATTTATTGAGGATGTGCGCCGCGCGCTCTATTGCTCCAAGATCGTCTCTTACGCACAGGGTTACATGCTGCTCAGGGCATCGGCCAAAGAAAATGGCTGGAACCTGAACATGGGCGGTATCGCGCTGATGTGGCGCGGCGGATGCATCATTCGCAGCCGCTTTCTGGGCAAGATCAAAGCCGCTTTCGACAAGAATCCCCACATCGATAATCTGCTCCTCGACAGCTTCTTCTTTGGCGTGCTCAATCAGTACCAGGCGTCGTGGCGCAAGGCCCTGGTGCATGCGGTCGAGTCAGGCGTGCCCACCCCGGCGTTCTCCACCGCCCTGGCGTTCTTTGACGGCTACCGCACCGGAAGGCTGCCCGCGAACCTGCTGCAGGCGCAGCGCGATTACTTCGGCGCGCACACCTACGAGCGCACCGACAAGCCGCGCGGCCAGTTCTTCCACACCAACTGGACCGGACATGGAGGCCGGGTTTCATCCACAACCTATAACGTTTAGGCCGCCGTTCAGGGAGAGCGGCTCTCCACGCAGGGCTTTTGCATTCACCCGGCGGCCAGGGCCGGTCTCTTTACCCAGCGGGCCAGGGTAGCCCGCTGGGAACCCCGGCGTCATCGCCTTAAGTCCGAAGAGAATGAACGCTCATATAGTTCGATGCCGATAAAAAAATATGTTCTGGCAGGAAAAAGTGTGATATTGTTGTTGTGTCAAGAGGCATGGCGCGGCCTTATCGTCAGCTTCAAAAACCAGGCCAAGCCGGGGATGGAAAGAGTTAAGATGCCCACGCCGCGGTTTTCCTTCACCAATGAGCAGAGCGCCTCGAACAAGATCCCGCGGCAGATCAATCGCAACCTCATCTTCAATCAGATTCGCACCCGGCAACCGATCTCGCGTGCCGACCTGGCGCGCGTCTCGGGACTGCAGAGAAGCACCGTCTCGCTCATCGTCGAGGAACTGCTTGCCGAAAAATGGATTGTCGAGGGATCGATGGGGCGGCCTCCCCGCGGCCGAAGACCCACCTTCCTGAATCTGAACTGTCAGCGGGGGGTGCTGGCCCTGGATGTCCACCCTGCGGATACCAACTTGGCCGTGTTGGACCTGGGAGGTAACATCCTTGCGCAAAACCAGGTCGCGCACCCTGCCAATCCTGAAAAGGTGATCGGCGCCATCGTGGGTGCCATCCTGAATATGATGGCCGGCAACAAGGACCGGTCTTTCGATGGCATCGGCATGAGCCTGCCCGCGTACCTTGACCGTCAGTTGGAGGATTCCAGTTTCGAAAAATCCGTATTCGCGCCCAACGTTAACTGGCCTATTGCACGCATCAAGTCCAGTGTCGAACGGGCTACTGGCTTGCCGGTGGTTGTGGATAACGTAGCCAACGCCTGCGCATTGTCTGAGGTTTGGTTCGGCTTGAGTGACGGCATGCACGATCTGGTGGTGGTGAGCGTCTCTGAGGGAATTGGCACAGGCATCTTTGTGAACGGTACAATTCTCCGCGGACTAGGAGGCTCCGCCGGTCAATTCGGGCATGTGCAGGTAGACCCCAATGGAATGATGTGCACCTGTGGAAACAGGGGATGCTGGGAGACTGTAGCCTCCAATTGCGCTGGGATGCATTATTACGCGGATATCGTAGGCCATCGCTTGCCGGCCTTTAAGGATCTTGTTAAGTTAGCCGATGCGGGAGACCCCGCGGCAATCGCGGCGATCGATAAAATGTGCATCGAGCTCGGCCACGGCATGCAAATGATCGCCTCCACTCTGGCGCCCAGCGAGATTGTCGTCGTGGGCGACATTACAACGCTGTGGCATTTGGCAGGCCCCAGGGTTGAGGCGGAGTTGCGCCGGAATCCATCGATAAAAGTTCCCAAACTCCGTCCCGCTCAGGAAGGCGCCAAGGCGCGCCTGCGCAGCGCCGTGGCTCTGGTGATGAATGAGCATCTGCTGTGAGGACGGCCCGTTAAAGCGTTTCCACCGTTCCTATAATGCGCCGTGCCCCATCCTTTCGCCTTTTTTCTGGCGAAAGGGTGGGAAACCGCATTTCTCACCTTCTTCCGCCTTACACCAACTGTGAAAATGCTTTAGAAGGTACGATATTTAGGCTGTCCGCGAGCCGTTGCCCTGGCTCGTTCTTTGCGAGGCAAGACGGCTGACGACCTCGCCCTGCTTCACCATTTCCTGAACCGAATAGCCCTTTTCCGCCAACGCCCCCGTAGGACATGCCTGGACGCACTTGCCGCAGCCGGTGCAGTTCCGCGCTTGCCCCCAATCATCCCTCAGGTCGCTCACAATGCGGGAATAAATGCCGCGCGAGGCAACCTCCCACACATGCGCTCCCTCCAACTCCGCGCACACCCTGACGCAGCGCGTGCACAGGATGCAGCGATTGTGATCCAGGACGAAACGGCTGTGCGTCATATCCACGGGCAGGCGCGGATTGTTATAGGCATAGCGCGCGTGGGTGACGCCCAGGGAACGAGCCAGGGATTGAAGTTCGCAGTGGCCGTTCGACACGCACGCCGAGCAGATGTGGTTGCGTTCCACAAGCAGCAGCTCCACGGCCATCTGCCGGTAGAGCGCCAGTTTGGCAGACGCGGTCTTGATCGACATCCCTTCCTGCATAGGCGTGGTGCAGGCCGGCAGCAGGCGATCGGTGCCCGCAAGCTCCACGACGCATACCCGGCAGGCGCCTACCGCGCTCAAGCCTTTCAAATAGCAGAGCGTCGGAATCTGCTTGCCGTTGGCGCGTGCCGCCTCCAGGATGGTCTGTCCCTCCTGGACGGTCACCAGTTCCCCATCGATGCGGACTGAAATCGTTTTGTTGGTCAACGCGGCTTTCCTTTCTCCATGGGCCTCAGGTTGCGTTGGCTGTGATTCTTAGATCGCAGCGAAGGCAGCGGCGGCATTCTTCCAGCGCCTCTTGCGGATCGAGGCTGGGGATAACTTCCTGCTCCGAGCGGACGCGGACCTTCGCGGGCACGGCGTGCGCCGCGTGACGGTGGCTGAGGCTCGGCTCTCCCGGCGTCTGGCGGCTGTACTCGAACTCGGGAAATATCCGCTCCCAGCGCGCCTCGCCCATCAGGCGCTCGTCGATCTTGCGCGCCGCCTGCTTGCCGCCGCCCATGGCGTTGGACACGTTGGATGCGCCGGTGATCACGTCTCCGCCCGCATAGAAGTTGGGGCGGCTGGTCTCCAGCGTGAAACGATCCACCACGATCGTTCCCTCCTCTTTAAGTTCCAGCCCTGAGGCGCGGCAGAAGTCCTGATCGAAGGTCTCGCCCACCGCGAGAATCACGCTGTCGCATTCGAAGCGCTGCACCTCGTCGGTGGGAACCGGCCTTCTGCGCCCGGATTTGTCATATTCGCCCAGCCGTGTTTTGACAATCTCGATGGCCTTCACGTTTCCCTCCGCGTCGCCCACAATGCGGTGCGGCGCGCCCAGGAAGACAAAGCGCACGCCCTCCTCCTCGGCCGCCTGAATCTCCTCGTCGATGGCCGGCATGTCCTTGCGCTCGCGCCGGTAGAGGATGGTGACCTGGGCGCCCTTGCGCAGCATGGTTCGCGCCGAATCGATGGCCGCGTTGCCGCCGCCGATCACCGCTACGCGGGAGCCCATCTCCACCTTCTCCCCCTTGGCTACCGACTCCAGAAACGGAAGCGCGGGATAAACCCCCTTCAACTCCGTTCCAGGAAGATAGAGCCACGATTCCTTCCACGTTCCGATGGAAAGAAAGACCGCGTCGAAGCGGGTTGCCAGCTCGTTCAGGGGAAGATCGAATCCCACCCTGACGTTGTACTCCACCTTCACGCCCACTCCCTCGATCAGATCCAACTCCCGCCGCAGCATCGATTTCGGCAGCCGGTACTCGGGGATGGCGTAGCGCAGCATCCCGCCCGCCTCGCCCCGCTCTTCGAAGATGGTTACGTCGTGGCCCAGCATGGCCAGATAAAATGCCGCCGTCAGGCCGGTGGGGCCGGAGCCGGCCACGGCTACCTTGCGGCCCGTCGACTCCAGCCTGCGCGCCACGATCCGCTTGAGCATCGCCTCAAAGCGGTCGGACTGATAGACCTGGTCCGCGATGGAGCGGTGCACCTCGCGCATGTTCACCACTTCATCGAACGATTGGCGGCGGCAGCGATTGTCGCACGGATGCTGGCACACCCGCCCCGTCGATGCGGGCAATGGATTGTCCAGAATCACGGACTCGAATGCGTCTTCCAGCCGCCCCTCCTGGTAAAGCTCCAGGAAGCGAGGAATGTTCATGCGCAGCGGGCAACTGTTTTCGCACGGAGAGAGAGCCAGCTCCTGGCATACTCCGGCGCGGCAGCGATGAGCAACAATGTGGTCTTCATACTCCTCGCGGAAGTGGCGGATGGTGGTCAGCACCGGATTGGGCGCCGACTGTCCCAGGCCGCAGAGGGAGCATTCGCGAATCATCCGCCCCAACTCATCCAAAAGGCCCAGGTGCTCCCGGCTTCCGCTGCCTGCGGTGATGGAATTCAGGATGCGCAGCGCCTTGTTCAGGCCTACCCTGCAGGGTACGCACTTGCCGCAGGACTCCGAGTGGGTGAACTCGATAAAGTAGCGCGCCACGTCCACCATGCAGTTGTCTTCGTCCATCACCACCATGCCGCCGGAACCCATGATGGAGCCGATCTGCGCCAGGCTCTCGTAGTCCACCGGCGTATCCAGCATCTCCACGGGAATGCACCCGCCGGAGGGCCCGCCGGTTTGCACCGCCTTCACGCGGCGGCCCGACCCCGTGCCTTCTCCAATGTCGTAGATAAAGCTCTTCAGCGGCGTGCCCAGCGGCATCTCCACCAGCCCCGTGTTCTGGATCTTGCCCACCAGCGAAAAGACTTTTGTCCCAGGGCTCTTCACGCTGCCCGTCTCGGCGAACCATGCGGGGCCGCGGGTCACGATGGGAGCTACGTTGCACCAGGTTTCCACGTTATTGATGTTGGTCGGCTTGCCCCACAGCCCTTTCTGCGCGGGAAACGGCGGGCGGGGATGCGGCCGACCAGCAAAGCCTTCCAGCGAAGCGATCAGGGCCGTCTCCTCGCCGCAGACAAAAGCTCCCGCGCCCTGCACCAGTTCGATGTTAAAGTTGAATCCGCGGCCCAGGATGTCGGCGCCCAGCAGTCCGTACCCCCGCGCCTGCTCGATGGCCTGGTTCAGACGGTGCACGGCCAGAGGATACTCGGCGCGCACATAGACGATGCCTTCGGTGGCGCCCATCACGTAAGCGCCGATAATCATCCCCTCCAGCAGCGAATGCGGATCGCCCTCGATTTCGTTGCGGTTCATATAGGCGCCGGGGTCGCCTTCATCGGCGTTGCAGACGATATACTTGGTATCCGCCTTGGCCTTGGCCAGAAAATCCCACTTGTTGCCGGTCAGGAAGCCGGCGCCGCCGCGTCCGCGCAGCCGCGAGGCCTTGATCTGCTCGACCACGCTCTCCGGACGCCCGTCGATCAGCACCTTGTAAAGCGCCTGGTACCCGCCAATAGCGATGTATTCCTCAATGTCTTCGGGATTGATCAGCCCGCAATTGCGCAGAACAATTCTCTTTTGTCCTTTGAAAAACGGGATCGCGTTCCATGCCGGAATTTCCGGATACCCCTGCCCATACTTCAAATGCGCCGTGATGTGATCCCATTCCTCGACCTTGCAGTAAAGCAGATCGGCGGGAAGAACGCCGGTGGAAAGGCTCTCCAGAATCCGCCCGGCGTCGTTGGCATGCACGCGCCGCAACACCACCAGCGGATTGCCGGGAAGACGTATGCTCACCAGCGGCTCCTGAAAGCAGGAACCAAGGCAGCCCACGCCGGCCAGCAGCACATCCAGCCCGTTGCGCTGGATGGACTCGTTCAAGGCGTGATATAACTCTTCCGCGCCGTTGCCGCGGCCGCAGGTTCCCATTCCCACCGTCAGGCGCGGGATGGCCGGCATCAGCTTGGCAAGCCCGGATTCGCGCACCGCGTTGAAGGCCCCAATATCCAGAATTCGCGGCATCATTTCCTCCCCTGCGTCAGAGCCTTCACTTCCCGCTGCAGCGTGCGCTCGTTCACATGGCTGAGAATGTGGTGGTTCACCTCCACCACCGGCGCCAGCGCGCACTGACCAAAGCAGGCTACGGTGCGAATCGTGAACTTCCGGTCCGGCGTGGTCACTGCAATCTTATCCGCATCGTTGGTGTCGCCCAGGTCATGCCCGCTCAGCCCCAGGTCCAGGCACACCTTCTCCAGCAGATCGCGCGAGCCGCGAGTGTGGCAGGCGGTTCCACGGCAGACGCAGATCACGATGTCGCCTTGCGGATCGAGGTTGAACAACGCATAAAAGGTCGCGGCGCTATAGATCCTGGCCTCGGGAACGCCGGTCTCCTGCGCGATATAGCGCAATGACTCCATGGACAGATACTTATGCGCGTTGGCGGCCTGCACCGCTTCCAGTATTCCCAGCAGCGCTCCGGGACGGTTCTCGTGTTCCGCTATCGCCTGGTCGATCAGCAGCCTCTCATTCGCGCTCAGAACCTCATTGGCGGCACTCTGCATGATTCCTCACTCCTGCGGCGTCTCTCTCCTGCCCCCCCAGGGGGGGGCAGTCCGGCGCGTTCCTCTCTGTATCGAGAGAACCACATGAGGCGAGCCGCCTGACTTCTGGACCATATCCCGGGAGAGGAAATAGAAAGGAAAAGAGCATTCGCCGATGATGCTTCGCAAACTCGGCGAAAAAGGGCGCGTCGCTTCGGAGTTCAGCGCCTTTCGCAGACACTTCTCCCCGGAGAAAGTCCACAGGGCCAATTGATACCTTGACGAAGCATTCGGATGTGCCTCATATCACATCTCTTTGTGATGAGGGGGTTGATCCGTGCCAGTGGTGGAATGCATGACCCCCAACAGACTGAACCTTCACTAACTTTCTCTTCGATTCGAAGCCAATCTTCATCGCGAAAATAAGTGAACAAGGCCATAGACAGCAATTTCACGTTTGCGAGTATTGACTTGGTATTTGCGTATTCTTGCACTTTTCAAATGAACCGTGCCAAAGGTGATAACCCGCTGTTGATCGAGCAGCGCCGCCGCAAGATCCTGAATCTGCTGGAGCAGGAAGGGCAAATCACCGTTCGAGACCTGGTCGTGCGGTTCTCAATTTCAGCGGTTACCGCCCGCTCAGACCTGGATGCTCTCAGCGCCTCTAACGCTGTAGTTCGGTCGCATGGTGGCGCAGTCCGGCAATTGGAACCCACCCGCGACTACCCGCTCCGCCTCAAGTCCTCCCTGCGTCGCAGGGAGAAATCCCAAATCGGCCGCGCGGCTGCCAACCTGATTCAGCCCGGCGAGGTGATTATTCTCGATTCCGGCACCACAACCACTCAGATCGCGCGCCATCTGAAGGCCCGCGAGATCCAGGGGATCACGGTCATCACAGAAGCCATCAACATCGTGTCGGAGTTGGTGGATGTCCCAGGAATCTCCGTGATCTGCATCGGCGGTCTTCTGCGGCCGGTATCGCTCTCCTTTGTCGGACCGCAGGCCGAGGCCATGCTGAAAGATCTTCATGCCGATCGCCTTTTCCTGGCTGTGGACGGCTTCGACCTGGAGAACGGTGCAACCACGCCGGACGTGCTGGAGGCTCAACTGAACAGCCTGATGATCAAGGCAGCCAGGGAAACCACCGTGGTGGCCGATTCCAGCAAACTGGGCCGGCGCAGTGTTTCCTCTATCGGCTTTATCGAGAAAATCCACCGCCTGATTACCGACAGCACGGCTCCCGAGGAGTTCGTCCAGGCGTTGCGCGCGCGCGGCGTCGAGGTCATTCTGGCCTAGCAAGACTGGCGGCGTCGAGATCCCTGCTGAACTCGGCGGCGATCTTCCGCTTGAATTCCTCTTTAAACAAACCCTTGCGCATGAGGTACTTCTCCATGCTCAGCAAGGGGTCGTCGTTCAGCGTGGGGTCGCCGTCCTTCCAGCACAGGCATTCAATGAGCGTAGGCCCGTCCCCCATGCGGGCATGGGCGATGGCCTCGCAGGCTGCGCGATAGACGGCTACGGCATCGTTGCCGTCCACAGTGATGGTGGGGAAGCTGCAGGCTTTTGTTTTCAGCCGCATACGAGTGGCTTTGGTTTGCGGATCAAAGCTCGCCGCCGGGGCCGGAAGGGTGCTCCGGGAGACGAAGAGGATGGGGAGGGCGTGGACCCCGGCAGAGTTCAATGCCTCCTGCCAGGAGCTGTGAGAGGTGCATTCCCGGCTGCAGAAGACTACGGCTATCTTCTTGTTTTTACTGGCCTTATTGGCCAACGCAGCGCCGGTGGCAATGTGGAGCTGGGCGGCGATGGTGGTGGAAGGGCGGCTTGCGCTGAAGAGGCGCGCGAATAGCTTTTCGAGCGGCAAGCCCTTGATAAAGAGCGGGATGAGATCGCCGGGGAAGGCGCTGGCGGTGTCTTCCGGGAGCAGGTCGATGGCCACGCCGGCGGCGGTTGCCTCCTGGCCCAAGGCGGCGTAGCCGTTGCCGGTGAACCTGTTTTGCTTGATGAGAATACGGATGCGCTCCTCAATCATGCGGCACTTGAGCATGGTGGAGTAGAGGGCCAGCAGCTTCTGGTTGGAGATGAGCGAGAAACCGTTATGGACGCAGGGGCTTTGCTCTTTGCTTTTTGTCTTCATCGACGGAGGGATCTCACCGGTTTCTGCGATTGTATATGGAAACCAAAAAATCATGACTTGCAGGTCGCGGGTTTGGGGCGAAATGAGGAGCTGCAAGTCGCTGGAATACGCGAAAAATACGGGTCAGAGATCGGGGATCGTGGGAGTTATGTACATTTTTCTTGTACATAATAGGCGAGTTTGGAGGCGAGCGGAACGCGGGATGAGGGCCCGGATGGCGGGATTGGGATTGTCCCCTGGCTGGTTCATGTACCTGCTTTCCCAGGTCTCCTAAGGAACATCCTCACAACCCCATTGGAATCAGTGTTAGTTCGAAGCCTAGTTTTCTTGCTTGGTGGCGTAGGCGGTTCTCATTGCGCTGCTTATTTTGCGCCTC
>JBEKNO010000035.1:0-19077 GCA_049522735.1 Occallatibacter sp. | reverse complement strand
TCATTGGAGTACGGCGTGGCGTCGGTGTGTCCCTCGATCAGCAGGGAATTGGGCAGGGTCTTCAACTCCGTGGCCAGCAGCGCCAGCAGTTCCTGCCCGCTTGTGCTCAGCCGCGCGCTCCCTATCTCGTAGAAAGTTCCGTTCTTGCCCTCGATCAGCTCAATGCGCAGCCCCTCGGGCGTAATCGTGATCTCAATCTGCTTGGAGAGCTTCTCCAGCTCTTTTCTCGCCTTGATCTCCTGTTCGAGCTTCTCTTTCAACTTTTCCAGCTCGTGGGTGTCGATCTGCGAGATGGTTACGCCGGTGCCGCTCATGGTGGTGCCGAGCAGACTGGCGGTTCCCCTCGGGTCGTTGAAGTAGCCGGCCACGGCTTTCTTGATCTTCTCGCTGGAATTCATCAGCCAGAGCACGATGAATAGAGACATCAGGGCGGTGACAAAGTCGGCATAAGCCACCTTCCACGCGCCGCCATGGTGGTCGCCGTGGCCGCTCTTTTTCTTGATGACGATGATGGGTTGAGTCTTGGCGGCCATGATGCCCTATTTCTCCCCCAGGGGGTTCGCGGACCCTATGCCGCCGCGGCCGGTTCCACGCTGGCTGCGTGGCTCTTGCAATGTTTTTCCATCTCGTCGAAGCCGGGCCGCACATGCGCGGGAATGGCGCGCCGCCCCATTTCGATGGCAATCATGGGCGCCGAGCCTTTGAGAAACGACAGGATCAGCACCCGCAGCACGTGGAGGTATTCGTTTTGCGCCTCGGCGGTCTTGCCCATGTTGGAACTGAGGGGGCCGACCACGCCGTAGCACAGCAGAATGCCCAGGAAGGTGCCCACCAGCGCGGCCGCCACCTTTTCGCCGATTTCCTCCGGCGGACCGCCCAGCGCGCCCATGGTGATGACCACGCCCAGCACAGCGGCCACAATGCCCAACCCCGGCAGCGAGTCCGCCAAGGTGCTCAGTGAATTAACGGGCTTCATGGCGCCGTTGTGATGCACCTCCATGTCCAGCTCCATCATCTGGTCCATGTCGAACGGCTCCACGCCTCCGGTGATGGCCGTGCGCAGCGTGTCGCACACAAAGTCCCTGGCATGATGGTCATTGAGGAACTCGGGATAGTTCTTGAAGATGGAGCTCTCCCAGGGCTTCTCGACGTCCATCTCCACGCTCAGCAGTCCCTCTTTGCGGACCTTGTTCAGGAACTGGTACATCATTTTGAGCGTGTTCAGGTAGCGCGTTTTGTCGATCGAAGAGCCTTTCAGCACGCCCATCAATCCATTCACGATCTCTTTCAAAGTGTGCAGCGGATTGGCCACCAGCAGTGTACCTGTGGCCGCGCCGGCGATGAGAAGCAACTCGGCCGGCTGCAGCAGCACCGCGATATGGCCCTTCTCTATCAGGAAGCAGCCGATGACCGCGGCAAAGACCAGGAGAATGCCTATGATGGCAAACATGGCTGCCCTCCCGGCGCGAGCGTTATATGGTTTCCGCCTTCATGGATGCTGGAGATCATTGCTTCCTGCGCCCGCTGCAACAGTTGCGCCAGCGCTTCGGCCTGCTCCACCTGAGCCGCGCCGACGCTCACGGTGACAGATACCCGGTCGCCCCACCAGCGAAAGTCCGCCGTTCTGGCCAGTCCGGCCATCGCCTGCGCCAGACCTTGCGCCAGCACCCGTTCCACTTTTTCGAGCATCGTCTCGCAGGCCCCGGCGCCGTGTGTCTTGCGCAGTTCGCGGGCCTGGTCGACGGTGATCCATAGCAAACCGAAGGCCAGGCCGCCGCGCGTAAAGTCCTCAAACAGCGCCTCCAGCCGGTCCATGAGGTTTGCCTGGCTGGCCTCCACGCCCTCGCTTGCGCCCGTCTCACCATGCGGCAGCGCCTCCAGGTTCTCCGCGGAATGAAAGATCACCGCCGAGCCGATACGCACGCCCAATCCGTCGCGCAGAGCCAGAGTTCGCGCCATCGCCTGTACGTCGTGGCCCAGCTTATGCCGCGCGTGAACCAGGCATCCGTGTCCCGGTTGAGGATCTGAATCGGGCTTTGCATCTCCAGGCGGAGCACACCACTCCAACATCACCTTCAGCGCCTCAGGCACAGCCCGCCCCACCAGGTTTCGTCCAGCGTGTCCGGTAATGGCCTCCGCTGTCCGGTTCCAGAACACGACCTCGCCCTCTACGCCAAGCAGCGCAATGCCCTCTGGAAAGCTGTCCAGCGCGGCCTCAAGCAGCTCCGTGCGATCGGTCATCCGAGCCTCTCCATCTCCTACATCGGCGGCAGGCGGGCCAACTTCATCTCCTGGGCCTGCCCATCCAACCGGGGTGGATCGGATCCGGCTTCAACGCGAGAATTTTCGGTAAACTTGGGGTCGTCAGGCTGTAATCTTATTCGTAGGATAATTGCCGCGAAAAATGATTATCCATACAAAGCCGGTTACGAAAGGAATCAGGGCAAACAGCAGTGTTGCAATTGCAGACAGTTGCAGGATTCTTGCGCCGCTCTGCCGATAATATTGAACGGGCGGAACAGATGCCTAAACTCAAGCCGCCGTTTCCGATTTTGCCGGAGAGGGGATTGAGAAGGCTGTAAATTGTTGAATTGGGATACAGGGCAGATGAGGCGCACATTATGAACAAGATCATCCTGGCCGATTCGCAGGCAATTTTTCGCGCAGGCACCGCCAAAGTGCTGGCTATGGACGAAGATCTGCGCATCATTGCTCAATGCGCGGATCTGGAGCGGATGCACCATGCCATCACCACCTTTCCCGGTTCCATCGTCTTGTTTGCGGCTTCGCTGCGGCCGGATATGGCCCGGCTGCGCATACTGCTGGAGACCACGGGCAGCCGCGGCATCGTGATTGCGGAGAATAACGATACTGCCGGCGCTTACCTGCAACAGGGCTTTCGCGGCGTGGTTTTTCGCAACGTTACCGGGCCCGCGCTGGTGGAGTGTGTGCACCGCGTGGCCGCCGGCGAAACCTGGATGCCTTCCCAGCTCATGCAGCCCGATTCGCCCGAAGACGATATGGTGGGAACACGCGTCCGCGACCGGCTTACCCCCAAGGAGATGCGCATCGTGGCCCTTATCGTGCAGGGCTGCAAGAACCGCGAGATCGCCCTGCGCCTCAAGACCACCGAACAGGTCATCAAGAACTACCTGCGCTCGATCTACGACAAGACCGGGGTCAGCGACCGCCTGGAGCTGGCGCTGTTTACCATCCACCACCGGGTGCTGGCACAGGCCGCCGCCGAGATGGGCAGCAGGCTTGAGTCAGAGGAACATGCCGCGTCTTCGGCCGTAGCGTAAAGACGGGCGTCATGGAGCCTGCCTGAGCAAATCACATCTGTGGAGTTCGTGTGAGCGATCAGCGTGCGTCCGCCGCGCGCAGCGCCTCCGCTACGCTCTTGGCCTGAGTGAAGAGAGTCAGGTAATCCGGGCCGCCGGCTTTTGAATCCGTCCCACTCATGTTGAACCCGCCGAAGGGATGCGCTCCCACCATGGCCCCGGTACATTTGCGGTTAAAGTACAGATTTCCAACGTGAAATTCGCGGCGGGCTACATTCATCTTTTCGCGGCCGGTTGTGTAGATGGAACCGGTCAGGCCGTACTCGGTGTTGTTGGCTACCTGTAGGCCGTGCTCAAAACATTCTACTTTGATGAGGGCGAGGATGGGCCCGAAGATCTCTTCCTGGGCCAGCACTCCGTGCGGTGGGATTTCGGAGAAGATTGTGGGCTCCAGGAAGTAGCCGCCTTCTTCGGTTTGGGGGGCATGTCCGCCGGCGATCAGCTTTCCTTCCTTCCTGCCGGTCTCGATGTAGGCCAGCATGGAGTCGAGAGCGGCCTTGTTGATGACCGGGCCGAGATTCAAGTTGGCGGCGGGGTCGCCGACGGTCAATTGCGCCACGCGCTCCCGAAGGCGCTCGGTAAATACCTCATAAATAGGGGCTTCGACAATGGCGCGGGAACAGGCGGAACACTTTTGGCCGCTGAAACCGAAGGCCGATGCGACCACGCCCTCGACGGCCTGGTCGAGATCGGCATCGGCGCAGATGAGGATGGAATCCTTGCCGCCCATTTCGAGGATGGTGCGCTTGATCCAGATTTGATTGGGTTTAACGTGGGCGGCGCGCTCGTGAATCTCTAGTCCTACTTTCCTGGAACCGGTGAAGGAAATGAAGCGGGTTTTGGGATGCTCGACGATGGCGTTGCCGAACTCAGCGCCGGAGCCGGGGCAGAAGTTGACCACGCCGGGGGCAGCCCAGCCTCCTCAAGGACTTCAATGAACCTGGCGGCGATAGTGGGGGCGTCGCTGGAGGGCTTTAGAATCACGGTGTTGCCGGTGACGATGGAGGCGGCGGTCATGCCCGCCATGATGGCCAAGGGAAAGTTCCAGGGGGGGATGACCGCGCCTACACCGAGCGGGATGTAGAACAGTTCGTCGCGCTCACCGGGGTATTGGATGGGAGGGACTGCGGCAGCCAGGCGGAGAGCCTCTCGGGCGTAAAACTCAAGGAAATCAATGGTTTCGCCCACGTCGGCGTCGGCTTCCGCCCAGTTCTTGCCCACTTCATAGGTGAGCCAGGCGCAGAACTCCAACTTGCGTTCGCGGATGATCCGGGCGGCGTTGAGGAGGAGGGAAACTCTTTCGTTTGTTGAGGTTCTGGACCAGAACTCGAAGGCGCGAAGCGCCGCCTGCATGGCTTCCTCGGCGTGCCCTGCGCCGGCTTTTTGATGGATGCCGACGACCTGGGCGGGGCGGGCGGGGTTGAGGGAGCGGATTTTGGCGTCGGTTTTGAGGCGGCGTCCGTCGATGACCAGGTCGTACTCGCGGCCCAACTGGCCGGCGACCAAGTCCAATGCGGTCTTCATCTTACGGGCGTTTTCAGGAGTCTTGAAATCGACAAAAGGCTCATTCACAAAGACACCCTGGGGCGAGCGCGGCTGAATCTGGGTGGGAAGCGATGCGGCGGTCATGACAGATAACAGCTTACAGCTAACAGTGGACAGTGGACAGTTGTCAGGGGTCAGAGATCAGGGGACAGGGAATAGGGAATAGGGAATAGGGACTAGCTACCCCAGCGAGTACAGATCGCTCACTGGAGATCCCGGCAGGGAACGGGGAAAAGTACGCGGAAAAGGTTCTACGTAGAGATAGAGGTTTTTTTGCAAAAAATTGGGCAAATGGGGATATAAAGCGAACTATTTGGAGTGGTTTTGGGGCGATTTGATGGCTGAAATCAGTGAACAGTTGCCAGTGTTCAGTGGCCGGTGAGCGGCGTGGCGGGAAGGCCGGTTGCGGTGGGGAGAATGGACCGGTAGCTCAAGTCAAGGGCGGGGCCGAGGAGAAGGATGGCCGCAATACGGCGGACGACCTGGGAGAAGTATGCGGCCTCTTCTGGGCGAAGGGCGCGGTGGAGCAGGGGTGAGGCGGATTCCGTGGTGAACTCGCGGTAGCTAAGCCACTTCTTGAGCACCTGATAGCCGCCGAGGGTGTAATTCCAGACGTGGATGGGGACGGCGGACCAGTAGGCGTCGCCGTTCAGATAAACATCGACGCAGGTTTCGCCAAGTAAGGCTAAGGCGGTCTCAAGGCTGAGGGATTGGGCGGCGGCGAGGGCAGCGAGCTTATCGCGCTCGGCTTCGGACCATGGGCGTTCGGGGGCCAGACCGCGACCCGGCATGACTGTGCTGCCCTGACCCTTATGGCCCCAACCGGCGGAGAGCTTGAGGACTTCTTCAAGGTTGGGATCAAGCGGGAGTTTGAGGGCAGCGAGGAAGGACCACTCGGCGGTGAGGTTGACGCTGGATTCGGCGTCGAGAAGTTCGGCGAGGCGGCGGCCCAGGGCGGCGGAGTGGGCTAACAGGTCGGCGGTGGCGGGGAGCGGGATGCGTGGCCAGTCACCCAGCAAGGCTCCTGCGTTTTCGGTGCGGTAGGCGGGCGTGTGCATAGTTGCCAGGGCGTGATGGAAAAGGTGCTCCCCAGGCATACCCCGTTCGGAAGCAAACGCATGAGCCTCCTCTGAAAGGTTGAGTTGTTCGCTGCTCCCTGCTTGGTACAAGCTACTTTCTGGAAAGATTTTGTTAGGAACAAAATGAGACATGCCGTTTCCGAATTGGTCAGAAAGACTGCGGCTTATGGTCCCACGGCAAAAGGTATCTGACGCTTCTCGTTGCCGAATCTCGAACCATATGCGCGTATCAATCACCTGTCGAATGTATTCCGAGCGCTTCTCATCCAAGAGCTTTGTCTGAGGTTCCCAATAAAGCCAACGTAGGTCAAACGGGCGATATACATACCTAATAATCTGCCATGGACGGAGCGTGTGTTGATATTCCTCAACTGGCAGGAAACCTCGATCACGCAAGAAACGCCGGGTTTCTATCGCATCGAACCGCGCCGTACTTTCCATTGAACATGGGGTAATGGCTGACATCTCTTCGTCGCTCAACTTCCTGTCGAGATACTGCTTCATGCGAACCTCCAAGCGATCTCGATCTATATCCACTACAAGCGGATCACGGCTTGTCTTGACGCCTGGAAAGGAAACGGGGAAGATGTCATGAATTCTCGGCCAGGATGTATAAGCCGCGGAATAACAACGATTGGCAAGTGGGTTGCCGAGGGTCGGAGCGGGGATTAGCGGGGAATAGGTAGGTTCGGCTTCCTGACGGGCCTCTTGCGCGAGTTGGGCCAGTTTGCCTGTGCCCCAAAGATCGCGGAGGTGGATTTCGGCTTGCGTGGGCGTTGTTGTGGTTCTAACAAGCGTGGAGATGGCGGTGCCGACCTGGATGCCTTCGCGGTTTTGCGGTGTGGAGAAGGCGCTGGGGTCGGGATTACCCTCGGGAGTGGTCTTGCCGGTGCGGTACTTGTCGCCGTTGAGATTGTCGATGTAGATGGACTGGAAGTTATCGATGTATCTCTTGCGCATGGAGACGTGGGAAAGGCCGTCGAGCCATGCGTTGTTGGAGATAAGACAGACAATGCCACATCCGCCTTGGTTGCCATGCACGTGGGCATCGCCAACGATTCGGCGTTCGACGATGCGGAAGAACCGGATGTAAAGATCGTTGAGGCCCTGGCCCTGCGGGGCGGGCAGGCCGGGGATGGCTTCGCGGTAGGCGTTGGTGAGGTCGCGCTCTTCTTCAATGGTTGCGATGCCCGCGTAGCCGTTGTAAGGCGGGTTGCCGAGAATTACCAGAATCGTATCCAGCTGTTTGATGTGCTCTGAGTCTTCGCGCTCGCGCTGGAACTCCGCGAAGATGACGGATTGGGGATGGCGCTCGGGAACCCAGCCGGTGAGAGAGTTGGTGAGATAAATTCCGGCACGATGATCGTCCGTGAGCGGAGCGCCTTCCCTTTCCAACAGGGCTGCTATCTGGAGGTGGGAGATGACGAAGGGCGCAGGCATGATCTCGAAGCCGAAGACGCGGGTGAGAGCAGCAGAGCGAAGAGAGTCGGGGACAAGGGCGATATCGTCGCCGGCGTTTTCAATCAATGTTCGATGGATGCGATGGAGGACGGCGGTGAGATAAGCTCCGGTGCCGCAGCAGGGGTCGAGGATGCGGACGGCGGGGCTGGCAAGACCGAGGGGCTGATTGAGCTGGGTGCGCAGTAGATGGTCTACGCGCTCGACCATATAGTTGACGATTTCCTTGGGGGTGTACCAGACGCCGAGATCCTTGCGAAGTTGGGGGTCGAAGGCTTCAAGGAAGGGCTCGTAAAAGTAGGCGACGGCTTCGTCTTCGCGGAAGGTATCGAAAAAGGCGGGCTGGACGCGGTTGAGGGCTTCTCCTGCCAAATTGAGGACTTGTTGAAGCTGGATGGAGTTGAGTGCTCCGGGCTCGGCGACTTCGCCAAAGAGCTTGCGGAGGACAGGGACGCGAAGATAGTAAGCGGAGAGGCGCCAGTCAAAGCGGGCGCCGGGTGCGCGGCCTTGCGGCGCGCGGCGCCAAAGAACCCACGCGGAGAAGATGCCGTAAAAAAGGGTCTGGACGAGGGTGGAGCGGAAGAAGTGCTCGCCCTTTTCGCCTTCAAACTTCATGCCGAGCGATTCCTGGAGGGCGGTTTTGACGGCTGCGAAGCTGCCGAGGGGATGGTCTTCAGCGCGGGCGCGAGCTTCGCGGGCGTAGGAGGCGAGAAGCCAGGCTACGTCTTTGGGCTGGACGAGCGGTGCGCGGTAAAGCATGACGCGGACAAGGAAGTCGCGGAGCAGACCTTTGTGTTTGGCAAAGGCGGAGAGCGGCGCTTGCCAGAGATCGGCTGGGGTTGCGGCCAGGGTGTAGCGTTCCGTGGTTTGGACTGTGCCGGATGGGGTGAGCTTGAGGAGACGGAATTCGCGCAAGTTGGTAATGAGTACCAGACCGTATTGGCGGAGGTAGCGGAGGGTCTGCGATTCGGTAGTGAGGGCGTCGAGGTTGTAGTCGGCGGGCTTGATTTCCACGACGCCTCGTTCGGGGTTCTGGAGCAGCTCGGGTTCGGCTTTGCGGCGCTGGCGTTTGGGTTGAGGAAAGAAGCCACCGTCGGGCTGGCCCGCTCCGCTGTTGCGGAGTTGTGTGGAGAAGAGAACAGTTGGATTCAGGGTTTGACCGGCGGCGTTGAAGAGACGGTCAAGGGGAGGGTAGTAGGAGGTCTCTGCGGTTGCGGAGCCGGTAGAGTGGATGGCCCGGAGATCAGTGAGGTAATCGGCGACGGTGTAGATTGGAGGCACGTTGCCTCTAATGATTGCACGGGGGCGGGCAAAGATGGGTGCGGAGTTTGGTTCGCGTGGTTTTAAGGCAGCGAGTTAGCTCCCGACGGCGCGAGGGCAGCAAGTTAACGGGGTCTGACGAATAGAGAGGGTTTTGGCGCGGCTTCGCCGCGTTGATTGATTTTCAAGAACGGTGGATGGGGTATTGTCGGGGTTAAAACCCCGACCTACCAGCCCGTACCCTTCCTACGCGGCTTCGCGAAACCTGAAGAATGTTCCTCCGGGGCTAAAGCCCGCGATGATTCTGCTGGCTTATGCGGGGGTTGAAACCCCCGCCTCCCTCCGATTCCCCTTCGCTAATAAAAAACTGTAGATAGGTGGATCTATCCCACCTTAGGCACAAAAACAAAGACGTGCCGAAGGTGGGGCACCCACAAAAGCAGATCCTTCGACTCCCTTCCCCTTCCCCACCCCAGCGACGAAGACCTGTCGCTGGGGATCCCGGTACGCTACGCTCAGGGTCCGGTCGCTCAGGATGACACATCGAGGGATTAGGTGGTTTCGGTGAGGGCGTCGGTGTGTTTGGACATGCGGGCGGTGCGCTGGATTTTGTCCCAGTTGAAGGGCTTGCCGTCGATGGCGCGCTTGAGGGTTTTGAACAGGACGATGGAGAAGAGCTGGCGGTAGGCGAAACGTTGCAGCCAGATGTGGAAGAGAAGCCAGCGGTCGCCCTTGTTGGCGGGGTGGCGGCGCTCCAGCGAGAAGGCCGCCGCGGAGGTGAGGAAGTCAATGAGCAGGAAGGTGAGGAAGTAGGCGAGGAGCTTTTCGAAGCTGGCGGCGGAGGCGGCTTCAGGGTGGAAGTGAAGGTTGACGAAGTAGTTGACGACGCCGGCCAGGAACATGATGTCGATGAAGGGCGAGACCAGGGGGAGAAGCATCTGGAAGATGAGGATGTTGGGCAGGGCGAAGAGGCCCATGGCCTTGTTGCGGACGAAGGCCAGGCGGTGCTTCCAGACGGCCTGCAGGACGCCGAAGGACCAGCGGAAGCGCTGTCGCATGAGTCCCCTGGCGTCGATGGGAGCTTCAGTGAAGGCCAGGGCGCGGTCTTCGTAGTCGACGTGGAAGCCCTGTTCGAGGAGGTTCATGGTGA
Source organism: Occallatibacter sp. (assembly GCA_049522735.1). Lineage (GTDB taxonomy): Bacteria > Acidobacteriota > Terriglobia > Terriglobales > Acidobacteriaceae > Telmatobacter. The sequence continues at coordinate 9,244 of JBEKNO010000035.1, read as the reverse complement.
GGTCGGCGTCTTCAGCGACGGTGTTGATGGGATAGCCTCCGGCGGCTTTGACGGGGGCGGCGCGCCATGCGCCGATAGCTCCGGGGACGACGGTGACGACGTGGAAGAGGTCCAGGGCGCGGCGCTCGAAGTTCTGGCTGGTGATGTATTCGAGGGCCTGCCAGCGGGTCCAGAGGTTGACGCGGTTGCCGACCTTGGCGTTGCCAGCCATGGCGCCGATGCGCGGATCCTCAAAGTGGGGGATGAGCTTGGAGATGGCGTCGGGGGCGATGACGGTGTCAGCATCGATGCCGACGAAGATTTCCTCGTCCATGCGCTCCAGGGCGAAGTTGAGGGCGGCGGCCTTGCCCTGGTTGGGCTTGGAGAGGATCTGGAGGCGGCCGGCGGCGATTTCACCGGCGTAGGCCTGGCGGGCCACATCGAAGGTGCGGTCGAGGGAGCCGTCGTCGATGACGATGATGTGGAGGTTTTTGTAGCCGGAGTTGAGGACCGAACGGATGGTGCGCACGATTACGGGTTCTTCGTTGTAGGCGGGGATGAGGACGGCGACGCGGGGATTGTAGCCGGGCGAGGCCTCGCGGTGGGGCTTGCGCAGGCGGTCAATGACGGCAAAGAGGCCGACGATGAGGAGGCGGGCGCTCATGAGGATGTTGCCGAGGAAAAAGACCATCACGATGAACTTGGCGATGGAGGCCGCGCTGGAGAAGGCGATGGAGTCGGGGATGGCTTTCAATTGATCCCAGAAGCCAATCTTGGGCATGACCTGGGCGGTGGTTTTTCCCAGGAGGGAAGAGATGGGGACGATGGCGTAGCCGTGGGCGCGGAGAGCGTCAATGAGGATAGGCAGGGCGGCCACGGTGGCCGAGCGATCGCCGCCGCCGTCGTGGAGCAGGATGATGGAGCCGCGAAATTGCGGCTTGGCCTTCATCAGTTCCAGCCAGTTGAGCACCTTTTGCGTGATCTGCTCGGGGCTCAGGTGGGGATGCTCGTTCCAGTCGCCGGTATCGATCTTGTTGCCGATGATGGTGTAGCCGGCCTGCTGGACGCGCTCGATGGGCGCGGCCTGGTCGTCGGTGTCGGGCTCCTCGTCAATGGAGTAGGGGGAGCGGAAGTAGAGGGGCTGCACGCCCAGCTTGCTTTCAAAGAGCCGCTCGGTGAGGTTGAGTTCGAGGTCCAGTTGCTGGGTTGAGATTTCGCTGATGTCGGGATGGGTGTAGGTGTGGTTGCCGATCTCATGGCCCTCGCGGTAGACGCGCTTCATGAGACCGGCATTCTCCTGGGCTTCAGCGCCGATCATCATGAACGTGCCCTTGACTTGCTTGTCGCGGAGAATGTCGAGGATTTTGGGGGTCCACTTGGGATCGGGTCCGTCGTCGAAGGAGAGGGCGACCTGGTTGGGATGGTAGCCGTACTGTTCCACGATGTAGGTGCGGGAATAGACATCCATGTGCTCATCGATGATGAGCTTCTTGCGGGGGTCGGGCTCGTCGGTGTCGAGTTCGACGGTGCGCTGGCCGTGTTGGGGCAGGCCGATGACGCGCAGAATGTCTCCGTCGCCCTCGGTGTCCACGTCGTGGCCGGGCTGGACCATGGCCAGGGCTTGCGGCGAGTCAGGCGCGCTGGGCCGGTCCCATACATTCCACAGCGAATTATCTTCAGAACCGAGCCGCCACAGGGCGAAGGTTTGCAGGCCCAGGGCGCGGGCGGCGCGAATCTCGTTGAGGACGGTGACGCCATCGAGGAACCAGACGACATGGCGCTGGTTCAAGTCCTCGTCGATGTACTCGAAGTGGGGATTGAGGGAGTTGTAATCGAGGTCGAGATCGGCGTCGGAGTCACTGGCGCGCTGCCATGCTTCAGAGACGGAGAGATCCACCGTACCGAGGACGCGGGGCTTGGAATGGCGGTGTTTTTTGGGATCGGGAATGGAGAGGGTCCAGTCGTAGCCGTAGTTGCCCAGGGAGCAGATCAGCTTTTCCTTGGGCACCACATTCATGACCCGGCGCAGGTTGTTGACGAACCAATCCTGGCTGGCGATGGGGCCGGGCTCGCTGCTGATCTGGTGCTGGTCGTAGTTCATCAGGACCATGCCGTCGGAGTTGGCGGCAATCAGCTTCAGGTCGTTGTCATCGGTAGCGGCCGAGGTGCTGACATAGAGGCGCAGATTGCGCTGATGCAGGTCGGAGTAGAGTTCCTGGATGAAGCCCAGGTAATCCTGGTAGGCGTTGTCGGGCACATTCTCGATGTCCAGCGAGAGGCCGCGATAGACGGGATAGGCGGTGAAAAAGCGGATAATCTGCTGGCGCAGCGCGGCGCGCTTGTTCACATCGGTAAGCACGACGCCGATGGTGGAATCGAAGGTTCCCGCACGCGCGTTGAAACTGGTCATGTGGGGGAAGATTTCAGTGTCCACCCTGGCTTCCTGGATGACGCGCTTGACCTTGTTCATCTCGTCGGGGTCGTGGACCGTGGCGCCGTCCACCACCGCATAGTCGCGGTTGTCCTCGGTGAGCGCCTTCAGCGTTCCGTCGGGCGAGCTGATTTCAAGCCACTGCGGAAAGAGCAGATCGATCTGATGCACATGCTCCTTGAGCGAGGAGTAGCTGGCCGGGTCGTCCATGACGTAATAGGCAGCGCGCAAACCTTCGCCGGTGTTGAAGGGAATATCGGAGGGCTTGCGGGCGGTTTTGCGGCGGGCGGGCCGGGCCTTGACGCGCAACATCAGGGCACGGTCGGGCAAGGCCTTGTAGTTGTGCTTGAGGGTGGGCAGGAGGAGTTCGGGCAGGTGCTGATTGCGCAGGACGTTGAAGATGAACGCGGCCATGACCAGGGTGAAAATAACGGCTGAGGCATCCAGAAAGCGGCGCAGGCGCTTCCAGCGCTTTCGTTGGGGGTCGAAAAAGATCTGTTTATCCGGCATGGGCGATCTGGATTCGTTTCCACATAGGCGAAAACCGCGGAAACGGTCTACGCTATACAGTACGAATCGTATGGAAGCCGCGCCCCAGAGTCAATTGCCGGCCTGGCGCCGGATGATGGCCAAAGCTCGCGCACCCGTGCGCCGGTGGCTGCCGGTTATGCCGGCGCTGGCCGCCGGAGCGCTGTTGCGCGCGTGGATGCTCAGGGAGTTTCCCCAGTTTGAAGGGGATTCGCTGATCTATGGGGGGTTGGCGAAGAATCTATTGCTGCATGGGCGGTACGCCACCGCCGACGGGAGCGGCGCGCTGCACGAGACGCTGTTCCGGCTGCCCGGGTATCCGCTGTTTCTGGCCTTGTGTTTCCGGCTGTTTGGCATGGAAAACTACAACGCGGCGGCCTACGCGCAGATAGGAATGGAATTGCTGGGCTGCGTGCTGCTGGCGGATTTTGTGCGGCGGATTGCGCCGCCCGGCGCGGCTCTGGCCACGCTTTGGCTGGCGGCGCTGTGCCCATTCACGGCGTCGTATGCGGCGGCTCCGCTGACGGAGACGCCGACGCTGTTTGCGATAGCGCTGGCGCTGTGGGCGGTGGGCCGGTTCCATGCGCGGCCGGGGTGGAGTAGCGCGCTCTGGTTTACGTTAGCGGCGAGTTTTGCGGCGCTGCTGCGTCCGGAGGGGGCGCTGGTGGGGGTGGCGCTGGCTCCGGCGCTGGTGGTGGGGCTGCGGCGGGAAACGCCAGAACAGAATGCCTCAGGGGCTGAACAGGCTGCGGAAAAAGGCGGAATGCTGGGCGAAAAGTCTGAAAAACACCCCTCCGGGCCTAAAGGCCACATTGATTCTGTTGGCATTATGCGGGGGTTGAACCCCCCGCCTCCCTCCGGGTCGAGTTTTTCCGCAGCCTGTAAAGCCCACGCCAATTCAGCCGGGTTCATGCACGGGCTAAAGCCCGTACCCTCCACCAAACTTACTCGCGTCGCGCTGGCCAGGATGGCGGCGGTTTGCGTTTTGCTGGCGCTGCTTCCGTTTGCGGCGTGGACGGCGAGGAACTGGCGGGTCTTCCATGTGATTGAGCCGCTGGCGCCGCGCTACGCCAACGATCCCGGCGAGACCACCTATCCCGGCTGGCAGCACTGGATGAAGACCTGGTGCCTGGACTTTATCTCCACCTCCGACTTTTACTGGAACGTGCCGGGCGGGCCATTTGATGTGAACAAGCTGCCGGGGCGGGCCTTCGACTCTCCCGCGCAGTATGCGGAGACCGCCGCGCTGGCGGCCGAGTACAACGCCAAGGGGCAGGATATGCCGCCGGAGATGGACGCGCGCTTCGAGCGGCTGGCCGAGGAGCGCGTTCAGGCCCATCCGCTGCGCTATTATTTGTGGCTGCCGCTGGGGCGGGTGGGGGATATGTGGCTGCGGCCGAGAGTGGAAAACCTGCCCATCGATCTGGACTGGTGGGTCTATGAGAATCACGATAACGAGACCCTTTTCAGTTGGGGGTACGCGGGGCTGAACGCTTTGTACCTGCTGCTGGGATTGGCCGGGCTTTGCATGCGGCCGCGTTTCTGGCCTTCGATGCTGGCGTACCTGGTGCTGCGCAGCGCGCTGCTGGCGACTATCGAGGCGCCGGAGACGCGCTATACGCTGGAGTGCTTTCCCATGCTGTTTGTGCTGGGAGGGGTTGCGGTTTATGGGGGTTTAAGGAAGATGGCGAGATTGCACGGGTTCTGATTTTAGATTTGCGGTTTCCCACCCTTGCGCCAGAAAAAATGCGGGCCCAGAGGGCACCCCGATGGGGCACGGGGCTTTTGTGGGAAGCCGGCCTGATGAAAGGCGATAAAAAGCTGTAAAGGGCGATAAATAGATGGAACTATCCCACTTTAGGCGCGATAAAGCCGCGCCGAAAGTGGGGCACCCGGCTTTATGGGTGGGGAAGGGTGCACCCGGCTGTTTGTTTAGTGAGATTGCTTTTTACCGGTTGACGTATGTGGGGTTGGGGTCGGTTTTGAAGGTGAAGGCGTCCCTGGGCAGGGGTTGATTGATCCTGAAGTTGGAGTAGGCGCAGATGCGGTAGGAGTTGCGCTGGTCGAAGCGCTGGCGGAGGCTGATGGCGCGCTCGGGGTCGACCCAGATGGTGACCTTGACGACGATCTTGCGGATTTCAGGATCTTTGGCCACCAGTTCCAGCTTCTCGGTCTTGACGCCGCCGATCATTTCCGACCCCAGGTATGCGATCTCCCACTTCTCTTCGAGTTCCTTGCCGCTGGCGCCAAAACCGAGCATGGCATAACTCTCATACTGGCCCGCCTTGGCGAAGCGGGTGATCTGGTTAGTGGCGTGTTCGTAGTAGGCGAGCTGGCCGCCGGAGAAGGTATAAGCATTGGCGACAGGCTTACCGTTGGACTCATGGATGTGGGCCGACATCTTGAAGATCTTGCCTTCGCGCAGGTAGTAGACGGCGCCTTTCTGGATATCCGTGTCGGGGACGGGATCGGTTTGCTCGGTGTCGGCGACCAGGTCGGCGGAGGTGGAATGGAAGTTGGCGGCGGCGGCATCGAGGCGGCGCAGGATTTCTTTCAGGTTCTTTTGATCGGCGGGGGCGGCAAAAGCCAGGCCGGGCAGGAGGAGGAGCGCGATGGATGCGGCAAAAACAAGTTTGATTCCAGTATGCATGTGTTTCCTTATCTTAAATGGACGCCGAATTGCGCCGGATGGAGCAATGAAGATGAGTTACCGGGCAATGAACCATGAGTTACCGGTGAGCCCAGACCTTCCAGACGGGATTTCCCTGGGCGTCGGCTCCGGTTTCCCAATGCACGATGAAAACGTCGTCGCCGGTGACCGGCTCAATGGCCTTGCGCAGGGCCTTCTTTACCACATTGTCCGGGGCGGTGGTGCGCAGGTCCAGGCTCACATCCGAGGCCTGCACCGTGACGATCACCCCCAGGCCGTCGTTGCCGATGACCTGGATGGGATGCAAAGGCCCGCCGATGGGGGAGGGTTTGTCGCCGTAATTCCAGAGATGCGGCGTGAGGAAGATGAAGAGCAGGATGAACGTGACCATGATGTCGTAGTGGAAGCAGCCGCGGGGGTAGGTCCAGTAAAAGTAGTTGAGCAGGATCTGCCGGAAAGTGCGGCGGGATTGCGGCGGTACGGGTTTGGCGGTGCTTGGAGATTCCATCAGGAGTCCTTCACAATTTTTTCCGGCACAATGGTTTCCAGGCCGCCCATGTAGGGCCGGAGGGGCGCGGGAATGAGCACTGTGCCGTCAGGCTGCTGGTAGTTTTCGAGGATGGCGAGCCAGGTGCGGCCGATGGCCAGTCCGCTGCCGTTGAGGGTGTGGACAAACACGGGCCTGGCCCTGGTGCTTTGGCCTGCGGGCCGGTAGCGGATGTTGGTGCGGCGGGCCTGGAAGGCGTCGAAGTTGGAGCAGGAGGAGATTTCGCGGTAGAGGCCCTGGCCGGGGAGCCAGACTTCAAGATCCCAGGTTTTGGCGGAGGAGAAGCCGGTATCGCCGGTGCAGAGGAGAACGCGGCGGTAGGGCAGGGCGAGGGCTTCAAGGATTTCTTCGGCGTCGCGGGTGAGGCGCTCGTGCTCGGCTTCGGAGTCCTGGGGGCGGGTGAACTTGACCAGCTCGACTTTTTGAAACTGGTGCTGGCGGATGATGCCGCGGGTATCCTTGCCGGCGGCTCCGGCTTCAGCGCGGAAGCAGGGGGTATAGGCGGTGATGGAGATGGGCAGGCGGGATTCGTCGAGGATTTCGTCGCGGTAGAGGTTGGTGACGGGGACTTCGGCGGTGGGGATGAGCCAGTGGTCGGCGTCCTTGAACTCGCCGCGGGCGGCGGCTTCGGCGTCGGCGTCGGAACAGCGGAAGAGGTCGTCGGCAAACTTGGGCAACTGGCCGGTGCCGTAGAGGGATTTGCTGTTGACCATGAAGGGCGGGAGGACTTCAGTGTAGCCGTGCCGGGCGGTGTGGAAGTCGAGCATGAAGCTGATGAGGGCGCGTTCGAGGCGGGCGCCGGCGCCGATGTAGACGGCGAAGCGCGCGCCGGAGAGCTTGGCGGCGCGTTCCAGGTCGAGGATGCCGAGGGCTTCGCCGAGTTCCCAGTGGGGCTTGGGGGCGAAGGTGAATTGGGGGATTTTGCCCCAGGTTTTTTCGGTGAGATTGCCGGCTTCGGAGTTGCCGGTGGGGACTTCGTCGCGGGTCAGGTTGGGAATGCGGGACAGGGCCAGGTGAAGCTGCTCGTCGAGGGCGGAGGCGGTGCGGTCAAGCTGGTCGAGCATTTCTTTGAGGGCGCGGGTCTCTTCCACGAGGGCAGCCGCGTCCTGGCAGGCTTTTTTCAGCGCGCCGACCTGCTGGCTGAGCTTGTTGAGGCGGGCCTTGGACTGCTCGGCGGTGGTGATGGCTTCGCGGCGGCTGCGATCGAGGGCGCGGAAATCGCCCAGCAGCGCGGCGGGGTCGAGACCGCGGGCGCGGAGTTTTTCTTCCACCAATTCCAGGTTGGCGCGGACAAAGGCCAGATCGAGCATCGCTTTTTCAGTTTAAACGACGGGGTTGGTGGGGGATTGATTCGAGATTCTCGGTTTCCCACCCCTGCGCCAGAAAAAATGCGCAAGGATGGGGCACGGGGTTTCTGCGTGGCGCCCGGATCAATAACCTCAGCCGGCGGTGATGGTCTCCAAGCCATGCCCGTGCGGGCCCAACTCCCGTTGCCGCAGCAGGAAGGCGAAGAGCAATCCCAGCAAACCCAGAATGGAGAAGATCCACATGCCAAGATGGTAGCCGGCAGGATTGGCGGCGCTGGCGTGGCTATAGTCGTTGGCTCCGCCGATGACGATATTGAAGCCGAACAAGCCTATATTCTGAATCGCGGTCATCAGCCCGTAGGCCGTGCCCAGCTTGTTCTGGTCCACGATGTAGGCCACCGAGGGCCATATCACCGCCGGTATCAGCGAGAAGGCGATGCCCATCATGGCCATGGGGAGATAGAGCGCCCTCTGGGTATGGGTATAGGCCATGATGAGATAGACGGGAATCAGCAATACCGACCCGATCATCATCAGCAGGGCGCGCTTGCCGATCTTGTCGACGACAATTCCGAGCAGCGGCGTTCCGAACATGGTACAAAAAGTCAGGCTGCCGACCAACATGCCGCCAACCTCGAGCGGTGTGCCATGAGTATGCAGGAAGAATTTGTAGGCGAAGGTCTCAAAGGGAAAAATCGCCGAATAGAAGACCACGCACAGGGCAACGATATACCAGAAGGAGACGCCGAAATGGAAGAGATCGTCGAAGACCACCTTATCGGCGGGTCCGGCTGCCCCAAGCTCGAAGTTCTTTTCCGCGTAGGCCTCCATCCCCCAATAGAACAGCGCCCCGATCACGCAACAGGTGGCGAAGCCAACCGAGATCAACAGCGGCGTGCGCCAACTGGAGTAGGCGAATCTGGCCCAGGTGGGTGACATCTGCGCCATCAAGGTGCCGGCGCGCGCAATCATCAGGTTGATGCCGAAGGCGAAGCTGAGCTCCTTGCCGCGGAACCATTTGGCGATGGCGGCGGTGACGGCGACAATCAGCGATTCGGCTCCGATGCCGAAGATCAGCCGCCCGGCGGCCATCAGGGGAAGATGGCCGGAAAGAACGGTGACGATCGCTCCGGTCAGGCAGATCGTCCCGAAGAGCAAGATGGCCTTGCGCGCGCCAAGGCGGTCGAAGAGATAGCCGCCGACCAGCACCATGAGCATATTCGGGAAGCTGTAGATGCCCTGGAGCAGTCCTATATTGGAGTCGGAAAAACCTAGCTGCCTGGAAAGCAGGTCAGTGATGGGCTCGATGCAGTCGTAGACGTAGTAGTTGCCGAACATGGCCAGGCTGACGAGAACTAGCACAACCCAGCGGTAGGGAGGCGGTGGTAGACGGCGGGTCGAATCAGGCATGAGGGCGATGATCCTCGGAGCGCGGCGGCGGAGATTTTGGAGTGAATAGAGACAACTTATGAAAAAATAGCAGATTGGGGCAGGAACAGGCTGGAGATTGGCGCGAATTTTTGGGGAAAATGATTTAACCCCCATCCAGTGGAAAGCACTCGCGGATTTCGTAGCGGAACTGCCGGGTGAGAGGAATCTTTTGTAGAGGAGGAATTCCACGGCGCTCGTTCTGGATTCGGAAACTGGATTTGAAAATCATAAAGGACGAGGTTCGGGAAAATCTCCTAAGGAACATCCTCACAACCCCATTGGAATCAGTGTTAGTTCGAAGCCTAGTTTTCTTGCTTGGTGGCGTAGGCGGTTCTCATTGCGCTGCTTATTTTGCGCCTCTTGCTGGGCAA
>JBEKNO010000034.1:0-17502 GCA_049522735.1 Occallatibacter sp. | reverse complement strand
AATCTACAGACGGATTACGGGGGGAGTACGGTTGCCGGGCATGATGCGTTTCTGTATGGAGAACCCCTGGCGGGATACCGCATGGCGGACGGCCAGAGCAGCGCACTGTGCGACGGGGCATGCCTGCCGCTTCATTCCGCGATCTTCCCGCAACCACAAGAGATTTTCAGCTCGGGCAGCAACTTCGTGCTCGACAACCAGGTGCGGGTTGTGGTGCCGCAAAAGGCATCGAAAGAAAATTTGCTGTTGGCTGGTTTGCTGGTGAACGAATTAAGCGACCGGTTTGAACTGCATCTGAAGATCGAACGCGCGACGGATTTGAGCGCCGGCAGGCGCGTGATACTGATGGGATCGATCGAGAATCCATTGGTTCGGCAGTATTGCACGAAAACGGGACTGATGGCGAGCGTGGAAGGCCTTGGACCGGAGAGTTACATCCTTCATGCCGGGGATAACATGGTTCTGGTGGCTGGCAAAGACGATCGCGGGGCGTTCTATAAATTGCAATTGCTGCGGCAATTGCTGGTTAAGGAAGAGAAGAAAGTGCGAATTCGCGGAGCGCTCATTCGCGATTGGCCTGACAAGCCGTTTCGAGGCATCTACATATTCCTTCCCGGACGCGACAACATACAGTATTTCAATCGCTTTGTACGTGACTTCATGGCATTGTACAAGTACAATACGCTCATTTTGGGAATGAACCCATGCATGCGTCTTGACAGCATCCTGAGCTGAATTACGGTTGGGTGCAGTTTGCAAGAGACGTAAACTATAGCTGCCGCAACTATCCTCTTCAGCCGTTCCACGACATGGAGCAGAACTCTTTTCACCAGGACACGGCGGACGAAGGATTTCTGGAAAAAGAAGAGGTTGCCGATCTGGCTCGCTGGGTGAGCAGGCATCACATCGAACTTATACCGGAAATTGCCTCATTTACGCATAGTTACTATCTTCTGACGGGGCACAGAGACCTGGCGGCTGTGTCGCAGGATAAGTGGCCGAACATCTATTGCCCGACCAATCCGAAGTCCTACGAACTGGTATACGAGGTCTATGACGAGTTCATCGATCTTCTCAAGCCCAAGAGCATCCACATAGGCCACGACGAACTATTCCTGGCGGTGGCGGTGTCGCCGCAGTGCAACGACCAGGATATAGCGGAACTGTACGGAGAGGACGTGAACAAGATCCACCAATACCTTGCCTCCAAGGGCGTCAAGACACATCTTTGGGGCGATATGCTGCTGCAGACGGTGAGAGGGTCGGGACCGCAAAACGGCGCCGGACGGCTCGACCTATAACTCTCCAGGCGGGATGACTCCGGAGCAGGTGGAGAGGCTGATTCCCAAAAATTGCCTGATATATAACTGGTTTTGGAGCGATGAAGGAGATAAAGAGGCCCAAGCCGAGCAGAACGAAGATATTCTGGATAAGATGGGAGTTAAGCAGATTTTCGGTAATTCTGGACCGGATATACAGCGCTATGAAACGCGGAAAAAACGTGCCACCCCGCTGGGCGGGGCGCCGTCGGCCTGGTTTGCCACAAGCGAAATCGGTATTGGCAAAGATGTTATGCTCGATTTTTTAGGTTGCAGCAATATACTCTGGACCGGTCACGTCATTCAGGGCAAGAAGTTATCGGCACGGATTCAATCCATTCTACCCTCGATTCGCTCCCGGCTGAGCGGAATAACTCCCCCAGCCAGACGGAAACCACGATCGTGCCCGTGGATATATCGCGCAGATTCAATATTGGAGACAGTGTTCCCGCGCTGGGTATAGGCCTGGAAGGAATGATTACTGAAGCCGTCCGGTACAACAACGTTCCTTTCGATCTGAGGCGCGCGAGCAGCATGCGCGCGATTATCGCCGGGACTGAAGGGAAGGAAGCCACCGGCTTGCCCAATGCAGTGACGGGCATTGCAGTCGGAGAAGCCCCCACCAGCCTGGTGTTTCTGCATGCGTCGGCAAGGCCGGAGAAGAACAGAGATAGCTATAGATTGATCTGAGATCAGCCAGACACGGCGGATCTACCGGGATGGTACGAGGTAGTTTATGAAGATGGCTTTGTAACTACCATTCCAATCCGTTACGGCGTCAATATCCTGGAATGGAACTGGGACCAGCGTGTCTTCGCAAAGGACTTGTGCTATGGCGCAGACGCTGTAGCGGTTGGAGATTACGCGACAAGCGGCGTTACATTTTTTGCCTACGAGTGGATCAATCCGCGCTTAGGCAAAGTGGTTCAAGAGATCCGGATGAAAGGCGCAACGGGATTCCGCGGCGGCTCCGACGACTTAAATAACGAGATGGGACCGGTGAGCGCGAGCAACGCGGTGATCCTGGCAGCGCTCAGTCTGGTGAGAAAGCGAAACTGATTGAGAGCCGAATTTCCCGAGAAACGTCCCTAAGGGGATTAATGGATGGGATAAGGCCCATCCCTAGCAGTCGCACTCTTTCAATACTTCGACTTGTTTATAGGTTCCCTAAGCCGTCTGCTTTAGTTTGCGGCCAACAAAACCATAGAAGGCGATGTAGAGGTAGCAGATAACCGGCAAAAACGCAGCGGGACGGAATCCGAAGTGGTCCACCAGTCCTCCCAGCATGACCGGTATCACCGCTCCACCCACCACCGCGGTCATCATCAGCCCCGACCCCTTGCTGGCCATGGATCCCAGTCCGGCAATACCCAGCGCAAAGATATTGGGGAACATAATGGAGTTGAAGAATCCGCACAGGATCAGGCTCCAAACCGCAACCGGCCCGGCCGTGCTGATCGAGACCAGTACGCAGGTTACGTTCATTAAGGCGAAGATGCCCAGCAGGCTGCCTGCATCGATCTTGGTAAGCATCCAGGATCCAAGCAGCCTGCCCACCAGCGCGCCTCCCCAGTAGTATGCAGTAAACCCCGCCGCGACGGCCGCAGTCATCCCGCCCAACTCTTTCAGCCCGAAGTAGCCGCCCATGAACTGGGCCAGTCCCACCTCGACTCCCACATAGAAGAAAATACCGACCGCGGCCAACACCGTGTGACGATAGCTCCAGATACTCTTTTCGGGCAGGCCCGCGCCCTCCCTGGCCAGGTGGAACTCCTGCTTTGCCTGAATGGCGGGCAGATGCGCAAATGAAACCGCTATCCCCAGCAGCACCAGGGCCGCGGCAATCACCAGATACGGCATCCGCACCGTGCTGGCAATGCTCACCTTGTAGGTCAACTGCTCTTGCACTGTTTTGGTCGCCAGTGTCGCCGCATCCAGTACCACCTTGTGTTTGAGGATCAGCGCGCCTGCCACAATGGGGGCGAGGATTCCGCCGAACGAATTCATCGCCTGCGCCAGGTTCTGCCGCACGGGGGAAGTGGACTCCGGACCCAGCGCTGAAACGTAAGGATTCACCGAGGTTTGAAGCATGGCAACGCCGGAGCCCACGATGAACACCGCGGTCAGAAACAGCCAGAAATTCGGAATGCTCGCCGCAGGCAGGAACAGCAGCGCTCCCGCTACCTGCACGAACAGCGAAACCACCATGGTCCGCTTGTAGCCGATAGTCTCAATCAGCCACGACGACGGCGACGAAACTACAAGGTAGGCGGTGAAAAAAGCTCCGTTGGCCAGTGCCGCCTGGAGCCAGGGAAGATTGAAAACCGACCTGAGGTGGGGCACGAGTTGCATGTTCAGGTTGGTAATAAACCCGAAGATGAAGTACAGCGCGGTGACGGTGATAAACGGCAAGAAATACCCGGGCGACGTCAGAGCCGCCGAAGGTTTAGTCTGTGTTGCCATGAAGGTTTTCCCCGCTTTCTCAAGAAGGTTTTGCCCGGTAGGGCAGGATCATGCTCTCCGGCCACAGTAGATTCCAGGACGTTCGGCGGCAACAGCAAGTTGGCTCCCATTTGTTTTGGAATTCCTGGAATTCCGGTTTATGGCCGCACACAACACTATACGGCAAAGCGCACAGGGGTGAAGCCAGTCTGCACGGCGGGGGAATTCCGCGCTTTCTCGCAGGCGGCATTTTCAGCTATGCTCATCTTGAAGCAAGGAGCGACACGTGGCCAAGGAAGCGTTGAGCGGCGCCAAGTTGAAGAAGGTTCTGGCCGCCCTGGAAGGCAACTGGCAAGCGGAAATGGAGGGTTACCACACCTACCAGGCCCTGGCCGACCGCGACACCGACCCGGTGCGCGCCCAGGTTCTGCGCCATCTGGCCGGGGCGGAGTGGGAGCACGCCGCTCTGTGGGCCGGGCGCATCGAGGAGTTGGGCCAAACCGTGCCCACATACACCGGCCGCGCACACGGCGAGGCGGACTCGCTGGCCAACCGCGCCGGCGGCATCCGCATGGCCCTGCGCCGTCTGGAAATCGAGGAGAGCCGCGACATTGCACGCTACGGAACCCAGTTGAAGGAACTGGGCGACGAGGGATCCATCGCCATTCTCGACCACGTCATCGAGGATGAAAAGGATCACTACCGGGAGTTGGGATCGCTGATACGAGGCCACTACACCGCTCCCGCCGGCGCACAAAAAATCGAAGCCAAGGCGGTTCTTCAGGAGATGCTGGCCAAGCGCGATCAGGGCCGCAAGCAACCCGGGGCCTGGATCGGCGACGCCATCTACGGCGTGAACGACGGCCTGGGCGCCATCTTTGGCATCGTCTCCGGCGTCTCCGGCGCCACTGCCGGCGACAGCAAGTACGTGCTCCTGGCCGGCCTCTCCGGCATGATTGCCTCGGCCCTATCCATGGGCTCCGGCGCTTATCTGGCCGCCAAGAGCGAACGCGAAATCTACCACGCCGAGGTCATCCGTGAGCGGGAGGCCATCCAGATGAACGGTCCCGAAGCCCGCGAACTGCTCTCGCTCTACTACCAGGTGAAGGGCCTGCCCGAAGAGGACGCCCAGAACATGGTGAACCACATCGCCAGCGATCCCGAACAATTGCTCCGCGTCCTGGCCAGCGAACGGCTCGGCACTTCGGAGGAGGCGCTGGCGAACCCCCTGGTTTCAGCCGGCTCAGGGGCGCTCTCGACCGCCATCGGCGCTACCATCCCCATCATTCCCTTCTTCTTCATGAGCGGCATCGACGCGGTCATCGCCGCCGCCGTCATCTCGCTGGCCGCGCACTTCGCCGTGGGCGCCGCCAAGAGCCTCATCACCGTCCGCTCCTGGTGGTCCTCGGGCATGGAAATGACCATCGTCGGCGCAATCGAAGGCGCCGTCACCTACGGCATCGGCATCCTGCTGGGCAAAGGCGGCATGTAGCAACCGCCTTTACACCAGTTTCATCGCATCCGGATCCCAGCGGATAATAGCCCCGCGCTCGATGCTGAGATTGCTCAGCAGTGCGGCCCCGGCCGCGCGGAAGCCAAAAACCGCATCTTCCACCACAGGCTGGCGCGACCGAACCGCCGCAAAGAAGTTCTTGAAATGGTCGTAGCTGTCGCTGTATCCCGTTGGCGCTACGTATTTCTCGAATCCCAGCGGCGGCTCTCCTTCGGGGTTCACCAGCGGGTACTTCTGCTTGTAGTCGGCAAGAATCTGTTTTTGCATGGCTACAGTAAACGATTCGATCATCAGCCCCGGTTCCTTCTCGCGGAGCACACGGCTCACGCTCACCGCGCCGCCGTTAATCTCCATCGTCCCTTCCGAGCCGGTGAAAAGCAATCCTTCGCTTTCTTCGCCTCCGTCCACAAAGTTCACGTGCAGGCTCAGGTTGAATCCCTCCCTGTAGTCGAACAGGCCCAGCATCACGTCCGGCACATCCCGGCCGTCCTTCCAGAAGCGGAGCCCACCGGTAGCCATGCCGCGCGTGGGCCCGTGCGATCCGGTAATGAAGTTGGTGCCGCTGAACAGGTGCACAAACAGGTCGCCGGCCACGCCGGTGCCGTAGGCCTTCCATTTGCGCCACTGGAAAAAATGCTCCGCATTGAAGGGAATCTTCGGCGCGTTCCCCTCAAAGCGCTCCCAGTCGCAGGTCTCCGGCGAAGCATCGGGCGGAACCGTATAGCTCCAGGCGCCCATGGTCGAATTGCGATCCCAGCGCGCGGTCACCATATTCAACTGCCCGATGGCGCCCGCGGCCAGCAGCTCCTTGGCCTTGGCATAGATCAGCGAACTCACGCGCTGGCTTCCCACCTGCAGAATCCGGTTGGTTGCGCGCGCGGTCTCGATCATCTCCGGCCCATCGGCATATACGTGGATCATCGGCTTCTCGCAATACACGTCCTTGCCGGCCTTCATGGCATCCACTGAGGCTCGCTTGTGCCAGTGGTCGGGAGTGCCGATGATGACGGCGTCAATATCCTTGCGCGCCAGAATCTCCTTGTAGTCGCGGGTGGTAAAAACGTCGGCGCCCCACAGTTCCTTGCTATGCGCCAGGCGGCCGTCATAGCAATCCGCCACCGCAACCAGCTTCACCCCCAAAACCCGCAGCGCAACCTTGGTATCTCCCTGGCCCTGCCCGCCCGCGCCAATGAGCGCAATCTGAATATGATCATTGGCCGCCACCGGCGGGGTAGCCACGGCCTGCTCCGCGCCCAGCGCGTACATCCTGGCTCCCAGCAACGTTCCCGTCGTTGCCGCCCCTGCCGCTTTCAGAAAACCCCTGCGATTCAACACCTGCATCGAGCACCTCACACACCGAATTTTCCTACGTCTGTAAACATACACCGGCGCAGTGGGCCAACGGCCAATCAATCCTCCGCATCGCAGGTCCGCGTAACCATTGGAGCCGGTTTGGATGCCAACGGTCTCCATGCCATTTTCCACGCATCCAGTACAGCCGCGCCACCCTGGAGCTGTAGAATGGACTTGGCTTTCGCCGCTGAGGAATCGACACCCCATGCTGAAAAAGAATCTATGCCTGCTTGCTTTTGCTGTAACTCTGCTGCCGTGCGTCGCTGTCACGGGTCAAACCGCTGCCGACATCGTCGTTGAGCGCGGGGTCGCCATGAAAACCCGGGACGGCGTGACGCTTAAGGCCGACATCTACCGCCCCGCCGGAGACGGGCCGTTTTTCGTGCTGCTCACGCGAACACCCTACAACAAGGACTACTTCACCGTGCTGGGCCGCAGGGCCGCTCTGCGCGGCTTCATGCTGGTGGCGCAGGATACGCGCGGGCGCAATGCCTCCGAGGGCGAGTGGTACCCCTTCAAGCATGAGATAGAAGACGGCTATGACACCGTCGAATGGGCCGCCGCGCTGCCTCACTCGAACGGCAAGGTGGGCATGTTCAGCGGCTCCTACGTGGGCGCGACGCAGATGCTGGCCGCCATCGGCCATCCGCCCCATTTGGCTGGAATCTGCCCTATCGTGACCGCCTCCAACTACCACGAAAACTGGACCTACCAGGGCGGCGCATTCGAGCAGTGGTTCAACGAATCCTGGACCTCTGGGCTGGCACAGGACACCTACGACCGGCAGATTCGGGAGAGCACGAATGCGAAGATCGGCAGCGCGGTTCTGCCGCTGAAGAACTATCCCGTATTCAACATCAAAGCCGGGCAGAATGGCCTGGAGCTGACGCACAGCCTGGCGCCCTACTTCCAAGACTGGCTCGACCATCCGGCGTATGACGGCTATTGGAAGCAGTGGTCCATCGAGGAGAACTTCGACAAGATTCAAGTTCCCGCGCTGACCATCGCCGCCTGGTACGACATCTTCCTGGGCGGCTCGCTGCGCAATTACATCGGGATGAAGGCTCACGCCGGCAACGAGGCCGCCCGCAACGGCCAGCGCCTGATCGTCGTTGTCGGCGGCCACGCCGGTTCGGGCCGCACCGTCGGCGAAGTCGATTTCGGCCCCGATGCAGCCTATGATGAGAGTGATTTCGTTCTCGATTGGTATGACTATCTCTTCCTCGGCAAGCAGAATCAATTCGCCGGCAACAAGCCGGTCCGCATCTTCGTGATGGGTGAGAACAAGTGGCGCGACGAGGAGGCATGGCCGCTGGAGCGCGCCAAGCCAACGAGTTACCTTCTGCAATCTTGCGGGAATGCGAACGGTCCCACGGGCCAAGGAATTCTATACACTGGCCCTGTGTCTTTCCGCTGTGAAAGCCCGGATAAGTTCGTCTACGACCCCGCCAATCCTGTCCCCACCGTCGGCGGCCCGCTCTGCGGCGACGCCGCTCGTCTTGCCCCCGGCCCGCGCGGCCAGAAGGAAGTCGAGGCCCGCCCCGACGTGCTCGTCTACTCAACAGAGCCTCTTGACAGCGACACGGAAGTTACAGGTCCTGTAACCCTTGACTTATACGCCACCTCCTCGGCAGTTGACACGGACTTTACCGCCAAGTTAGTCGATGTGTGGCCCAATGGCTTCGCGGAGAATCTGACCGAGGGGATTCTGCGCGCCCGCTACCGCGAATCGACTGCCGAAGCCAAGCCTATCGTTCCTGGCCAGGTCTACGAGTACAAGATCGATATGTTGTCCACCAGCAACGTCTTCCTAAAGGGCCACCGCATCCGACTGGAAGTGAGCAGCAGCAACTTTCCGCGCTTTGACCGAAATCTGAACACCGGCAAGCCGGCAAGCACGAGTGCAATCTTTGTGAAGGCAACCAACACTATTCTTCACGATCCCGCGCATCCCAGCGCGCTGGTGCTGCCGGTGGTGCCAAGATAGGCTGAGCGATCAGGATTGCGCTCAGAAGCTTCGCCGAAGGCATCGTGCCTTACTGGTCCGGATCGTCGGCGGTGAAGGGAGAGCAGCAGGGCTTTTGGGTGGCGTGGAAGTTCATCAGTTCGATGCGAGTGCCGTCGGGATCGTAGAGGTTGAACTGGCCCTTGCCGTCTCTGCCGATATGGGTGTGGTCGTCGTGGCGTCCCGCGAGGCGGTTGCCGGCTTCGAGCACTTTGTAGGCTTCATCGACAGAGGCGACGCCGATGGAGAGGTGGTCGAGTACGCCGAGCCGCTGCTGAGAGATGGTGGGCGGGATCCCGGAGCCTGAGGAATCGCCGATGAGCATGTATTCCAGCCAGTCGTGGCTGTCGGGGGACTGCTGGCTAACCCAATCCAATTCGCCCTCCTTCATGCCGCCAAACCAGTAGGGGCGAAAGCCGAGAAGGTCGCGGTAAAGCGTGTCTTCGACGGCGCGGCTGTGGGTCAGGAAACCGGCGTGGATGATGTGGCGGCCGATGGCGTAGGGAGTTGCCAGCGGCTTGAGCGGCGCGGGAGGCTGCACAAATTCGATTTTGTTGCCTTCGGGATCCCTGAGGTCAAACCAGAGGCTGCCGTCTTCGCCCTTTTCCACCTGGCCCGGCACCTTCCATGCCTTGGAGCCAAGATAGCGGCGCAGGGCTTCGGCATCGTCGGTGTTCCAGGCGGTGTGGTCGAGGCGGTTGATGCCGGCATCCGGAGGCAGCGGCAGCACTTCAATGAATTGCGTGGTGGTGAGGGCGTAGCGAACGCCCTTGGGGTTTTCGGGGTCGGGCAGTTTGACGGCGCCGACGACCTCGCGGTAGTAGCGGTCGGCAGCGTCGGGGTTCGAGGTATAGACGGCGATATGGGAGATGCCGGTGATCCTGGGACGCGTGAGGGGCTTGTCGGGCATTTGAGCGGCGGCTGAGACGGTGATGGCGGCGAGAAAAACGGCGGCAAGTGATCTGGAATGCACATTGCACCTCGAAAAATGCTGCGGAACCACCATAAATCGAACCAGGGCGGGACGCAAACCCTAGGGTCCATTTTGCGCGCAGAGTATTAAGTTGGCGCTGGACCGCCGTACAATGCGCTCATGCACCGAAACAGTTTTTCATCACCGATTGCCGCGCTCATCCTGACTGTCTCCCTGGGGATCCTCTACCCTGGCTCACCCATCTTTGCACAGAGCCCATTGCCTGCAACCTCCGCGGAGGATCGCGCCCAGGCGCGCGAGATTTTCAAGCAACTGGTCGAGATCAACACTACCGACACGCCCAAGGGGAACGTGACCACGGCCACCGCGGCCATGCAGAAGCGGTTTCTGGAGGCGGGGTTTCCGGCCGAGGATGTGCATCTGCTGGGAGCGGATGCGCGGAAACAGAATTTAGTTGTGCGGTTGCGGGCCGCTGTGCCGGCGACTGAGAAGCCGGCGCTGTTTCTCTGCCACATTGACGTGGTGGAGGCGCTGCGCTCCGATTGGTCGACGGATCCCTTCCAGTTTGTGGAGAAAGACGGCTACTACTATGGGCGCGGGACGCAGGACATGAAGGAATCCGACGCCGCGCTGGTGGCTACGTTTCTGCGCCTGCACCGGGAGGGGTACAAGCCGAAGCGGGATCTGATTCTGGCGCTTACGGCGGACGAAGAGGGCGGCAAATTCAACGGGGCGAGCTGGCTGGTTAAGCAGCATCGGGAGCTGGTGGACGCGGCTTTCGTAATCAATCCCGATTCCGGAGGGGTGGAGCTGGACCATGGGCGGGCGGTAATGGCCGACGTGGAGGCTACGGAGAAGATATACTCCGACTTCAAGGTCACGGCGGTGAATGCCGGCGGGCACAGCTCGCGCCCCCGGCCGGACAATGCGATTTATGAACTGACGACGGCGCTGAATAAGCTGGAGGCATATTCGTTTCCCTTCGAACTGAATGAGGTGACGCGCACCTACTTCAAGAACCTGGAGGGTCAGGAAACGGGGCAGGTGGCGGCGGATATGCGGGCCATTCTGGCTACCCCGCCGGATATGGCGGCGGCGGCGCGGCTGAGCGCCGATCCGAGCTACAACTCCAACTTCAGGACCACCTGCGTGGCTACGCGGCTCAATGCCGGCCATGCCAACAATGCACTGGCGCAGACGGCGCAGGCCAATGTGAATTGCCGGATTTTTCCGGGGCACTCGCCGGAGGAGATTCGGCAGCAGTTGATAGGTATCTTCGGCGACGCCAGGCTGAGCGTGAAGTACGTGTCGGACGCGGGCGAGGTCTCCGATACGGCGCCGGAACGCAAAGCCATGGTCCCGCCGGCGCCGATCCCCGAAGTCTTTGATCCATTGACGCGGCTGACGCAGGCCATCTGGCCGGGGACGCCGGTAACGCCGGTCATGGAAAACGGAGCCAGCGACTCGATCTACTTTGCGCAGGCCGGGATTCCTTGCTATGGGTATTCGGCGATTGCGATGGAGCGGGACGACGAACGCGCGCACGGGCGGGATGAGCGGCTGCCGGTGGATTCGTATTGGAAGTCGCTGGATTTCTTCTACTCGTTTTTGAAGGCGGTTGGCGACGAGTGAACGAAGAATCCGGCGATGTTTTTCTGGGACGGGGTGCGCTATGCGGCTTGGGGCAAGGGGTTTTGGGCTCTGCGTGTTGATGCTGGCGGGGTTCGGTGTGTTTGCGGCGGTCGCGCAAACGAGCGATCATCCACGATTGGTGGCCCAGGTGGCTTCAGGCCAGGTGATCGCCTGCGCCTGGTCTCCGGATGGCAGCGCTGTGCTCACAGGCGGCAGGGAAGGCAAGGCGCGGCTCTGGGATGTCGCGACCGGAGAGGAACTCCAGTCCTACCAGGGAGAAGCATGGATCAGGGATGTTGCCTTTTCTACGGACCATCGGAGAGTGCTGACGGTCAGCAGTCTCGATGAAACGACCACCGTGCAGCTATGGGATGAAGCCAGCGGAAAGGAGTTGGGGCGTATCTCGCCGCCGGCAGGCAAGCTGCTTTTCGGGCTTGATTCCGCGGATGGGAGCACCATAGCCACGGCGAGTTGGGTTGAAAAGGACGAGAAGGGAAACAAATTTCCCGCTGGCGCGACCAAGATCCAACTGTGGAATGTGGTGACGGGCAAGGAACTCCGTCACTTCCTGGTGCCGGGGGCGGGTTCTAGCGCGGTGTATTCCGTCCTGTCTCCGGATGGGAAGAAACTTTTTTCAGGAAATGCCTACGGCCCTGCCGTGTGGGATGTCGAGACCGGCAAGCTGCTGGGGCTCGGGACAAATGATGGGGTAGTGAGCGCCACTACGTTTTCCGCGGACGGGCGCATGGTGGTCTGGGGCACGCTCAACGGTGTAGTCCGGCTGTGGGATCTGAAAGCCAAGACAGAGGTTCAGCACTTTGCCAGTACTGGGGTAATGGATTACATAGGGTCGGTAGAATCCGTGGCCATTTCTCCGGATGGGCGCCGCGTGCTGGTCGCAACCGATGACCGTAAAGCCCGGGTGTGGGACGTTGAGACAGGAAAAGTACTCATGCTCTTGAAGGCTTCCGATGAACAAGTCAACATGGCGGTGAATTGCGCGGCTCTTTCTCCGGATGGGCGCCAGGCGCTGACCGCGGCCGACGACCAAACAGCCCGCCTCTGGGATACGGAAACGGGCAAGGAACTCCGGCGCATGGTGGGGCTGGCCGATGAGGTCGCCGCCCTGGCCTTCGTTGCCGATGGACGCGGGATTGTGGCCGTGAGCAGGACCGGAATGGCCTGGCGGCTGGATGCGGAAGGCGGCAAGGCTCTGCCGCCTCCCATCGTGCCTTCGCAGGGGACTGCGCCGCCCGCGGCTGCTTCTGCGGACGGCCGCACTACTGACCTGCGTCCGGCAGTAATCGGCGATGGGAGGTATGTGTGGCCACTGGTCCTTTCTCCCGACGGCCGCCGGATGTTGATGGCGCCCTTTCACGGAGTGCAGGGGATATGGGACGTGGAGACGGGGAAGCAGATACAGAATTTCGATAAGAAGACTGCCGGGTCTATCTCCACCGCGGATTTCTCTCCGGATGGAAGCAAGCTGCTTACCGCAAGTAACGGGCCAAACTTCTTTCTGTGGGATGTTCAGACGGAAAAGGAAGTTCAACACTTCACCGTGAATCCGGGATGGCGCCCGCGCTTTCTTTACCCCGAGGGGGATTATCGCGATGGCGTAGAGCGCCTGGCCTTGTCGCCCGATGGCCACAGGGCGCTCACATCGGACTCGGAGGGATCGACCCGGCTGTGGAATGTGGATACGGGGAACCAGGTTCGGGTTTTCAAGGTGCATACATTCGACTACCTGTCCGTTGGCTTTTCTCCGGATTCGCGCAAGATGATTACCGAGAATGTGGACGGATCAGCTACGTTGCGCGATGTGAAGTGGGGAAGAGATCTCCAGCACTTCGGCAAGGCTTCACGGCCATCCTTCTCAACCGACGGCCGGCGGGTGCTGATGGGCGGCTCGGTGTGGGATGTGCAGACCGGCAAGGAACTCCGGCACTTCGCGGCTCCCTTGGGCACTGAACCGTTTGAAACCCTTTCTCCGGATGGGCGCCGGGTGCTGATCGGCACCGCTGACGGCGCCACAAAGCTATGGGACGTGGACTCCGGCAAGGAACTCGCCCGGCTGTACGGCTTTATGGACGGCGGTTGGGCGGTGGTCGATCCCGAAGGCCGCTTCGACGCCGACAAGATCGAGGGCAACGCTGCGCTGCATTGGGTAGTTGACAGCGATCCCATGCGCGTCTTGCCGCTGGCGGCCTTCAAGGACGGCCATTACACGCCGGGCCTGCTCAAGAGCATCCTCGGCGGCGAAAAGCTGCCCCCCGTTCCATAGATTGCCGGGCTCGGGAAGCGTGTGCAAGCCGGCCTTCGCGAGCCGCAGCCGGTCGTATACTTGATGCGCGGTTATCCTGAGGTTTCTCCTGGGACGAAAGGAGTGCGCCGTGCGGCTTGTGGCAAGGACTCTTCTGCTTTGCATGTTGGTGTTGCTCGGGCCTGGCGCTCGCAGAACGGATGCGCAGGCGGCTCCTGGCCAGCAGCCGATGGCGCCATTGAGTCACCCCATGGTGAATTCCGTGGCCTTTTCTTTCGATGGGCGCACGGCGCTGACGGGCAGCGAGGACAACCTGGCGCGGCTGTGGGACGCGGCAAGTGGAAAGGAGTTGCGGCAGTTCGTTGGGCATACCGATGGAGTGCTTTCCGTGGCCTTCTCGCCCGATAGCCGCCAGGTGCTTACGGGCAGCCGGGACTCGACCGCGCGGCTATGGGACGCGGCCACGGGAAAAGAGATGCGGCGCTTTGAAGGTCACGAGGTTGCGGTCTATTCTGTCGCCTTTTCACCTGATGGGCGACAGGTGCTGACGGGGGGCTGGGACGGGACGGCGCGGCTTTGGGATGCGGCTACCGGCAAGGAACTGAGGCGGTTCGTAGGCCACAATCAGGATGTCAACTCCGTGGCCTTTTCACCCGATGGCCGCTTTGTATTGACGGGCAGCCGGGACGAAACGGCGCGGCTGTGGGATGCGAAGACCGGTAAAGAGTCGCGGATCTTTGAAGGCCATCCCAACAACTACCGTCACATTCCCTACCAGGTCAGCTCGGTGGCCTTCTGGCCTGATGGCCGGTACGTGCTGGTAGCAAATGTTTTAGAGTTGCAGCTTTGGGACGCGGCCAGCGGCAAGGAGTTGCGGGTGACGGAAGGCCATTTTGTTGCGGTGGCCTTCTCGCCCGATGGGCGGTTCATCCTGACGGGAGGCCATGACCCTGGCATCGCCACCCTGTGGGATGCTGCCACCGGGTACGAGGTGCGGCAGTTTGAAGGGCATACTGACAACATTGAGTCAGTGGCCTTCTCGCCCGATGGCCGATTTGTGCTGACCGGAAGCGAGGACGGCACGGCGCGGCTATGGGACACGATGAGCGGCAAGGAGTTACGGCGGCT
Source organism: Occallatibacter sp. (assembly GCA_049522735.1). Classification (GTDB taxonomy): domain Bacteria; phylum Acidobacteriota; class Terriglobia; order Terriglobales; family Acidobacteriaceae; genus Telmatobacter. The sequence continues at coordinate 2,913 of JBEKNO010000034.1, read as the reverse complement.
TGAAGGCCGCCAGCGGTGAGCGGGGTATGCGGAATCCCAGGCCTCTCCGCCGCGGAGGACAAGACCTGGGCATTGATTACTGCTTCATCCTGGGCATCGGAGGCTGATTATTCAGGACGAATTGCGGTACAGTCTGGATACCGCATGGGGCTAGTATGGGCGGCGGTACGTCTAACTCAGTAGAGGTTTAAGGCCGCATGGTGACAGATGGGCTGCAGGCGGCGGCGGAGCCCCGAAGGGGCAAAGGGGGGAGGGAACTTCACATGAAGAAACTTGGAATGGCGATGTTGATGATTGCCGGAGCACTGATGATGGCGGCGCCGGCATTGGCGCAGGGTGAGAATGCCGCCGGTCAGGGACGGGCCGTGGTGACGGTCTTAGCCAAGCATGGCGGGTCGATGGCGAAAATTTTTCAGCAGGCGGTCAGTGTGAAAGTGAATGGGAAAGAGTCGAGCGTAACCGGTTGGGTTCCATTCAAGAGCGCGGACGACAGGCTGGAACTGGTGATGTTGATCGACAGTGAAGCGACACAGAATCTCGGCACCCAGTTCGGGGATATCAGGCAATTCATCCAGGGGCTGGGTCCGAATGCGAAGGTTGCTATCGCATATATGCAGAATGGGCGCGCCATCCTGGCCGGGCCGCTGTCGGCGGACCACGCGCAGGCGTTGCGCGGGCTTCGTCTCGCCCAGAGCCCCAGCGCCAGCCCCTACTTCTGCCTCTCGGACCTTGCGAAAAACTGGCCTTCCGGGGATCGCGGGGCGCGGCGGGTAGTGGTGATGGTGACCGACGGCGTGGATCCCTTCTACCCGGACTTCGATCCTCAAGACACATATGTTGAGGCCGCAACCAAGGATTCCATGCGCGCGGGACTGGTGGTCTATTCGATCTTCTGGAGCAACTTGTACAGCACCATGAGCGCCGGTTATACGGTTGCCGGCCAGAGCCTCCAGTCTCAACTGACCCAGGCGACGGGCGGCAAAAGCTACTGGATGGGGATGGGCAATCCGGTTTCGTTCCAGCCGTATTTCGAGGATCTGGCGCGGCGTCTGAGAAATCAATACGAGCTCGACTTTACGGCCCGGCAAGAGCGCAAGCCCACCATGGAATACCTGAAGTTGAAGGTGGAAGGGCCGCCGGTTGAGATCACTGCTCCGCAGAAGGTGTTTGTGGATCATCCGGGGGCGGAGTAGCTGTCGTCTTGACACTGTCATGACGTTCGGCCATTCTAATTGAGGAACGAACGGAGAAACCTCATGGCCACTCAACCGATCCAGGCGGAACGGCGCACGGAAAAGCTGGATGTGCGGGTTTCGCCCGCGGCAAAGGCAAAGCTGCAGGCCGCCGCATCCGCCGCTCATCGGTCGATGAGCGATTTTGTCATGGAGAGCGCCCTTTCCCGCGCCGAGGAGACTCTGGCCGAGCGCCGGGTCTTCGGCCTGGATGCGGAGAAGTGGGCCGCCTTCCAGGCCGCTCTCGATGCGCCTGCGCGCCCCCTGCCTCGTCTGCAAGCGCTCCTTGATGAACCGGGATTCTTCGATTCCGGCGCGGCGCGATGACGGAGGCTCGATCAATTGAGAAACTCCGGCGCGACCATCCAATCGACGCCTTCGACTGCGGACAAGAGTCGCTGAATAGCTGGCTGCGCAAGCACGCGCTGCAGAATCAGGGCGCGGGCGCGGCGCAGACTTACGTTGGCCTGGTTGGAGAAGTTGTGGTCGGGTATTACAGCCTGGCTGTCGGGCAGATTGAGTATTGCGACGCGCCGGAGCGGTTGCAGAAGGGGCTTGCGCGGCACCCGGTGCCGGTCATGCTGCTGGCGCGACTGGCGGTTCATAAGGACTGGCAGAAGAAGGGCGTGGGACGCGCGCTGCTGCTGGATGCTGTGCTGCGAACCATGCAAGCCGCGGATATCGCCGGGATTCGGGCGCTTGCCGTCCATGCAAAGGACGAGCAGGCGCGCCGCTACTATGAGCAGTTCGATTTTGTCGCATCACCGGCGGACCCGCTGCATTTGCTTGTACTGCTGAAGGATGTTCGTCGGCGGGTGGGCGCATGAGGCAGATGAGCTGGCAGTTAGCGTATCCCACTCTTTGCAAAGTACGCGAAGGATTGTGCTCTCATATTTCATCGGCTCAGCAAAGGGCACCCCGCCGCCCAGTTTTGTGGCGTACATTGAGGTGTGGTCCATACACCAAGAACGAAGGTAAAACATGAGCCAACCAGTCAGTCTCTTCTCCGGCTACTCCCAGCGCGAGAACCGTACCACGAATTACTGCCTCTTGCTCTTGAAGATGCTTTATGAGGAGAACCCGAAATTTCTCGCCGAGGTGATGAGTGAGTTGGTCGGCGAGGATTTGGGCGAACGAATCGGCGTGAACTTTCGTCAGCAGGAACACAAGGGGTCTAGTGTCCCAGACGGGCTCATTCTTCAGTCTGCGTTTACCATTTACATCGAGACAAAGAACTGGGACTGGTTCCATGACGAGCAGCTTGAAAACCACCTCGCAGCCCTCGACAAAGAGGGTTCTGGCCTCAAGGCGCTACTTGCCCTTGCTAAATTCGAGAGCGACGATCGCGCGAGATTCTCGCGGATCCGCCAACTGTGCGCCACTCAGTACAAAGGGGCGATCATATTTGAAGCTGTATCATTCGAAGATTTTGTTAAAGCATTGAAGCTTGAGCACTTGCCTAAGAACTTGGCAGATGCAGTCGACGAGTTCAGAGCGTATCTCGATGAACAGAATATGCTGCCATCATGGGAACGGTGGCTTGATGTCGTTAACTGCGCGGGTATGCCGGACGACGTTTTGGTCGATAAGGTCTATATGTGCCCAGCAACCGCTGGGGCATACACCCACTATCGCTGCAAGTATTTCGGGATGTACAGGAACAAGCGGATAGAGCAAGTTG
>JBEKNO010000033.1:0-17666 GCA_049522735.1 Occallatibacter sp. | reverse complement strand
GCGCATCACTTTTTCCCAGTTATCGCAGTGTTTTCAATAGCTTCTGAGATAATTATACCAGCCAGCTACGATCTATGTTATTGATTCTTATGGCAATTAATCAGATTTTCAGACACGACCAGATAGGTCCCAGGCCCGCGCCGGTGCCCGGCTTCATCAGATTCACGCCCAGATTGAAGTTGGGGGCGGGTTGTCTATGCGCACCATGCCGTTGCGGACTTCCCGCGGATTAGCCGAAGAGCTCACGCTCCATACAGTGCAGGTCGCCGGGGTCGAAGTAGTGCGCTGTCCAGGCGTCGGTGGTAGAGAGGTACATTCCTGCCGAGATGGCTGCCTGCTGCTTGGAGCGCGGCTGCTTGTCAACGCGAGGAATGGGCGGCGGCGTCTTTGCCGCCGAACTCTTTTTTGCGGCCATGGCCTTTTTCACGGGGACGGGCTTACTGGTTACCGTTTTCTTCTTTGCCGCAGCTTTGCCTGTGGCTGGCTTTGCCTTGCGCACGACCATAGAAGCCTTCAGCGGCGCTGCGCCGTGGGAAGCCGAGGTTCTGGCGCTCTTTTTGCCGGTTGCTTTCTTTGCCGCGGACTTCTTGGCTGGTGCGGTCTTTGCTGCCGGAGTTTTGACGGCCGCGGGGGCGGCGTAGCGGTCGAGGAAGGCATAGTGATCGACCAACAGCAATGCCTCGATCATGAATGCTGTGGCGATGTCAGGGTCATGGACAGCGAGGAGGTTGTCGCCGTTTGCGGCTTCGCCGCCGGAAGCCAGGTTGGAGGAACCGCAATAGACAACGGGGTCGTCGCCGTTGAATCCGCAGACTACGAACTTGTCGTGGATCTCGTGGCCTGTAATTGAGGGAACCTGGTTGAATGGCGGCGGCAAGGTCGTTTTGCCGGGCTTTCCGGTGACCAGGACGCCGGTTTTGCCGCCCGGCGAGTAGAGGGTAACGCCGCCGGGACTGTCCGATATCCCATAGCTGAAGACATTCTGTTCTGAATGGAGTTTGCACAGCGTGGAGTAGACGGAACTGGCGCTCCCGGTGAGTTGCATGACGGCGAAGAGCACGCTGCCGTTGGGCTTGGTTCCTTCCTGCGTGATGCGCTGCGAGATGCCGTCGAGGATGGCGGTGGCATAGGCCGATGTGTGGGGAGAGAAGGTGATAGAGGTCTGCGGCAGGGTTTTAGACTTTGGAATAACGTAGGGCGCGGCGGCCAGCGGAGTCTGCGCAAACGCCTCAGAGGCCTGGTCGTTCCAGCTTTCGTTGAAGACTTTGGAGTATTCGGCGGCGACACCGGCGTCGTCGAAGACGAGCACGTGATTGGCGTTGACATAGAGGCCGGTGACTGAAAAGTTGGTCGACCCGGTAAGCACCTGTGTGGGCGTCCCATTGTCAGAGACGATAAATACCTTGTCGTGGGAGTAGCGCCCGAAGTGGCCGCGCAGAATGGCCGCGGGCGCTTTGGCAGCCTTGGTAAAGAGCGTGGTGAACTGGTCTTCGGGAGTGGGCTTGGCGGTGCTGTGATGGAGTGCGGCGTTATCGAGGATGATGCGGATGCGCCCCTGCCCGGCAAGCTTGAAAAGGATGTTGAGGATGTCCGGCTCGTTAAGGTCGTAAGCGAACATATCCAGATGCAGGGATGGATTATTCAGGATCTGATTGAGCAGGGCGAATATCTGCACCCGGGCGCTCGCACCCATCCAGGCGTACTCATCCGCGTAGGTGAAGGTCTGGCCGGTGGCATTGGAGCCGGCCTGCGCGGAGGTGTCGAAGAGCAGTTGTTTCCCGGCAGGCTGGAGCAGCGCTTTGAGGCCAAAGTGATTGGTGAATGCTTCAGACTGCATATATCCGCGCGTGAAGCCCAGCGACACGGAGCCTTTCTTGAAGGGGCCCACCGTCACAGTCACAGAGACGCTGAGCGAGGGGTCGAGCGGCTGCATGGATTGATGGTTGTCAAAATACCGCGGCGTCACGGTGTAGGTGTATGGTCCCGTTGCCAGCTGGACACCCTGATGTACCGAGCCCGGAACGTGAACCCAGCGAAACTTGTGAATCGGAGCGTTGATGCTGGAGTTGGCCGGATCGGCCGCGACCTGGGCATGGTTGGAGGGGGTTTGAAACTTGAGCTCGTTGAAGAGATAGTAGGCGGGTTGGCCTTTCGGCTGGCAGGCGATGGTAAATCCCGCCAGATTCTTCGCGCTGTTTTTGCTGGCAAAGTTAAAGGCCAGGAGAGTTTTGTTATCGCCCAGGTATGCCTTGACTGTGAACGAATTCTTAGTTGCGGTGACAATGGCCATTTGAACCTCCGGAATGTCGACTGGTTGCTAGAACGCGAATTATAACAATCTTCCCACGCACAGAGACGCTTTACCCTGGTTTTTTGAAGCCGCATTCTCAACCAAAGTTTACTAATCTCTGCTAAAGATCACGCCAATTGGGTCCGAAAGCCAGGTCGGCCAGCAGCGGAACGTTGAGCTTCACAACCCCCTCCATCTCCGTCCGTACCAGCGCCTCCACCTCCGCGGTCTCTTCCGTGGGAACCTCGAAGAGCAGCTCGTCATGCACCTGCAAGATCATGCGCGTCCTGAGTTTGCGCTCCGAGAGCTGGCGGTCGATGGCGATCATGGCCAGCTTGATGAGGTCGGCCGCGGTGCCCTGGAGCGGCGTATTGATGGCCGTCCGCTCGGCAAATCCGCGCTGATTCGGGTTGCGGCTCTCGATGTCCGGAATGGGCCGCACCCGCCCGAACATGGTGCGCACCCGCCCCTCCCGGCGCGTCTGCTCCAACGTCTTTTCTATGAAAGCTTTGACCCCCTGGTAGCGGGCAAAATAGCGCTCGATGTAAGCCCGCGCCTCGGCCTGCGGAATGCCCAGTTGCGCGGCCAGCCCAAAGGCCGAAATCCCGTAGACGATGCCAAAATTGACGGCCTTGGCGCGGTTGCGCGTCTCCTTGTCCATGGTCTCGGCCGGCACGCCGAAGACCTCGCTGGCGGTGAGCGTATGAATGTCAGCGCCTTCAGAAAAAGCCCGCACCAGCAGCGGATCCCCGCTGAAATGCGCCAGCAGCCGCAACTCGATTTGCGAGTAATCCGCCGAAAGCAGTTGCGTGCCCGGCGAGGCCGTAAACGCCGCCCGAATCTCCCGGCCCAGCTCGGTGCGAATGGGAATGTTCTGGAGATTGGGATTGACGGAGGAGAGCCTGCCCGTTGCCGTGGCCGCGGCCTGAAACGTGGTGTGCACGCGCGACTCAAAATCGGCCAGCAGCGGCAGCGCGTCAATGTAATTCGATTTGAGCTTGGACAGGTGGCGGTATTCGAGCACCAGGCGGGGAACTTCATTCTCTTCGGCCAGTTGTTCCAGCACGTCCTGCGCCGTGGAAACCGCCTTGCCCTTGCCGCGGCTGGCCGGCGCGGGCAGTTTCAAATCAGTAAACAGCACTTCGCCAAGCTGCTTGGGCGAGTTGACGTTGAATCGCCGCCCGGCCAACTCGAAGATGCGCTCGCCCACGCGCGTCAAATCACCACTGACCTTCTCCGAAAGTCTGCTCAATGCAATTGTGTCGATGCGGACGCCGGCTTGCTCCATGCGGAAAAGTACGGGCGCTAGCGGCAGGTCAATCTCCTGATAAACGCGCCCCACTCCCGCCTTTTCCACCTCGGCGCGCAATGCGGGAACCAGCGCATGAATGGCCGCCGCGCCCGCAGCCAGCGTAGACGGCGCGGGTTGCCCGTGGCGCGCCGCCACATCGGCCAGCGACTGCGTGGCGTGGGTGGGATTCAGCGCGTAAGAGAGCAGCATGGTGTCGTCGACGGAGCCGCGTAACTGAATACCTTGCGCGGTGAGCAGATGGAGAGCCGACTTCCAATCGTGAGTCCGCTTCGGCGCCGCTGCGTCTTCCATCAGCGCGCGCAGTTCAGCGGTAAGCGGCAGATGCAGAGCTGTGGCGGGTTCGGCACACACGCCCACGCTGAAGCTGCTTTGTTTCTCGGCGGCTTCGGCCATATCCAGCAGAGACATGGATTGCGGCGCTTCGTCTTCAGCCTCTTGCGGCGCTGGCGCGGCCGCGTCGAGCGCAAAGGCAAATCCGTGAGAGCACGCGGCAACGTAGAAAGAGTCGGTCTGATCGGCGGTTGGCTCCTCGATCAGCTTGACGGTGGGCGCGGTTTCAGAGGGGGCCAGATCGCGCAGCATGGAGGTAAACTCAAGCTCGGTGAAAAGCTCGCGGCAGGCTTCGAGGTCCGGCGGCTGCGTCTCCATGGCGGCCAGGTCCAACTCCAGCGGGACGTGGCTGTCGATGGTTACCAGCTCTTTTGAGAGCAGCACTGCGTCCCGATTCTGTTCCAGCGATTCGCGATAGCTCTTGCGCTTGACCTCGCTGGCGCGGTCGAGCACGCACTCCACGCTGCCGAACTCGCGGATCAGCTCCACGCTGCCTTTGTCGCCGATGCCGGGCGCGCCGGGAATGTTATCCACGGCATCGCCGCGCAAGGCCATCACGTCCACTACCTTTTCCGGCGGCACGCCCAGCGTTTCGGTTACCTTGGCGGGATCAAGAATCAGGTTGTCCTTTTGCGGATTGAGAATCTTCACCGTGGGCGTGACCAACTGCATCATGTCCTTGTCGCCGGAGACGATGAAGACCTGGTGCTGCTGCTCGGCGGCCTCACGGGCCAGGGTGCCGATCACGTCGTCGGCCTCGAAGCCCTCGGCCTCCAGGATGGGAATGCGCAGGGCCTCCAGCGCGCGGCGAATGTAGGGAATCTGGCGGCGCAGGTCTTCGGGCATGGACGCGCGGTTGGCCTTGTATCCCTCGTAGCTCACCTCGTCGAAGCTCTGGGTCTTCGAGTTCCACTTGCGCAGCGGACCCATGGCGCGTGCGCGCTCGTCGCGGAAGACTTCGCCGCTTACGTCGAAGACCGCGGCAAAGTACTGCGGCTGAAAGTCCTGGCGCAGCTTCCTGATCATGTTGACGAAAACGTAAATAGCCGCCGTGGGCAGCCCGCCGCGGGTGCTCATGGGGCGGCTGCGCTGCATAGCGTGGTAGGCGCGAAAGATGAACGACATGGAGTCGAGCAGGAAGACGGGCGGCTTGGGCGAGTAGGGCACGAAACGAGTCTATCAAAAGTCAGTTCTCTTGCGTGACCGATAATCGTCAGAAATCTCACGCGTAAATCTACATTTTGGATACCTAGAGCATCCCCAAAAAGAACCTCGGTATCCTTTCCGAACTCGCATTGGGGAGCCGCATTTTTCACAGTGTGGAGTTCCATTTGAGGTAATCATCAAATCTGATGTGTTAATGGTGCTTCTGACGTTATGTCCGTTTGGGCATATTGCAGCGGCGGTGAAATCCGCGACCATGACATCTACCTCAGCGCCACACTCCAAGCACATCGTTTTGGCAGATGTTGCATCCTTTGGAATCGGATAAGCCTGAAGAACGAGAGTCGGAAAGGTATATGCATCATGCAGGATAATGTCGTGCTCTTCAGCGTACTTCTTGGCATCTAAGGTAAATCTCCCGGTATTCACATAAAATCCACCAACTGCTTCCTCATCATGCATCGCCATAGCAAATTTCTGTATGTCTGGGCGGCCAATGGAATTATTCTTGTTGTACCTTTTGCATTCAACCAAATACTTTTTGCCATCTTTGAACAGGATTGCATCTTTTCCGCCGTCATTAGAATACGGCGTCTGTTTTACTTCATATTTGAGTGTACGAAAAAGCTGAGCGATGGCATCTTCAAACTGCTGCGATGTCATTGAATAGTAGGATTTAGACCTGCTGAGCCATGCATAAGAAAGACGTTGAATTTCCTGTGTCCGCAATGCCTCCGCGTGACGCTGTATTTCAGCTTTTCGTTGCGACTCTGCTAGATATGCTTTGTATTCTAGTTCTTTACGCTCTTTGGCCAGTTGGCACTCCCTACATGCACCAGCCGCACCTGCGCTGACTCCGTGAGGGCATGGCTTTATTCGTTCCCGCCATTTATAAACTCTAGAGGCAATGGAGTCACACACAGTCACCGCGCCGATAAAGAGTGCTAAAAGTGCTAACCACAATAGCGCACGGAAGAAATTGTGCTCCAAATCCGCGATTACGGCACATAGAGAGAATAACGCAGCAAAACTTAGGACATAAGTACAAAGTTTCGCACAAATCTCCACCCAATAAAGCACCACATAACGCACCGCCAAAAGCCAGACCACGCATGGCTCTATTCGTTCCCGCCAGCCATCATTCACATTCAATGCGCCAATCACAATCAGCGCACTAATAAAGATTGCTAAATCCAATAGAAAAGCAAAGAAGTGGAGGTTATTGTGACTACTCCAATCCGCGATTCTGTGAGCAATTCCAACTAGGGCACAATAAAGCATCAACAACGCGAGTTTCAGCCAGAGTGGCGTTTTTGAGCCATTACTGGACATTTCAGGTTTCCTCCAACAGACGAGGCCTCGCGTATGCCCCAGGCCCGAATTTTCGGACCTGTGAACAAAAAGCTCGCATACCCAACAACATCCTACATCCCAAGTCCAAGAGGCGGGAAACCCGGATTCCTGGATTAATCAGAATAGGGCTAAGCAATGAACATGCAATCGCCGTAGCTGAAGAAGCGGTATTTCTGCCGGACTGCGTGGGCGTAGGCGGCCAGCAGGCGCTCGCGCCCGGCAAAGGCGCTCACCAGCATCAGGAGACTTGATTGGGGCAGATGAAAGTTGGTGAGCAGCGCACCCGCCAGGCGGAACTCGAAGCCGGGGGAGATGAATATCTCCGTCACGCCGGAGTGCGGCTGGAGCGGGCGGCTGGCCGCCTGGAGCGCGCAGTGCTCCAACGTCCGCACCACCGTGGTGCCGACGGCCACACTGCGCCTGCCCTCGCGAACAGCGCGATTGACTGCATCGGCGGCGGAGGCGGAGAGCGTGTAGCGCTCGCGGTGCAGGCGAACCTCCTCCAGCAAATCCACACGAAGCGGCGCAAAGGTGCCGAGGCCCACATGCAGGGTGATGTGTGCTACTTCAACGCCGCGCGAGGCGAGCACGGCCAGCATTTGCGGGGTAAAGTGCAGGCCAGCCGTAGGCGCGGCCACCGAACCGCGCTCCAGTGAATAGACAGTCTGGTAACGCTCGCGATCCGCACTTTCATCTTTGCGGCGGATATAGGGCGGCAGCGGCATGTGGCCGATGCGCTCGAGTACAGCAAAATAATCTTCGACAGGCGCAAAACTCAGCAGCCGCTGGCCGTATGCGCCGCGCTCCAGAACTTCGGCTTCGAGTTCTATTTTGCCGGAGGGCGCGGGAAAAACAAGGCGCTCGCCTATGGCGATTTTCCTGCTTGGCCGGACCAGGGCGCGCCAAAGGTTTTCGCCGGTCGCCGGTTGAGTTTCGCGCTTTCCCACCCTTTCCGCGGAAAGAAGCGGAAAGGATGGGGCACCCATCATTTGTGGGACAGCACCCTGTTTTTGTGGGACGGCAGGCTCGGTGAGCAGGACTTCGATGCGGCCGGTCGGCTTCTCATGGTCGCGGAGCAGCGTGCGGCGGGCATAGAGCCGCGCCGGAATCACGCGGCTGTCGTTGAGCACCAGCAAATCGCCCGCTTGCAGCAGCGAAGGAAACTCGGCAAAGCTCGAATCGCGCCAGGCGCCGGTGGCGCGATTCATAACCAGCATGCGGCTCAGTCCGCGCTCCGCCGCTGGTTGCTGCGCAATCAACTCCTCGGGCAGGTCATAGTCGAAGTCGGCAACGCGGAGGCCGGTCATCCCCTGGCCTTCCTGAAGTATTCGAGCGCCCGCAGGCGCGTGCATTCGATGGCCGCATTCAGCTCTTCGCGCTTGGTCTCGAACTCCCCGGCGGGCAGATCGGCGGGAACGCGCGTCCATGGGCCCCAACTGACCACAATCCGCGTGAAGGGCCTGGGCACCAGGAACCGGTCCCAGGAATTGATGGTCCAGGCGTGCTCGGGTTGCAGGTGAAAAGCGCCGATGGGCGCGCCGGTCATTGCGGCGAGCTTGATAGGGCCCATCTTGGTTTGGTAGATGGGGCCGAGCGGGCCGTCGGCGGTGAAGATGGCGGTGCGGCCGGTCTCGATGACGTGCGCCAGGCCGAGCAGCCCCTCGCGCGCGCCGCGCGAGCTGGAACCGCGCACGGCATCGAAGCCGAAGATTTTGAGAATGCGCGTAATCAGTTCGCCGTCGAAGCTGCGGCTGATGAGAATCACGGCGCGGGAGTAGCGGAAGTAGACCGTGCAGGGCAGCACGCACTGGTGCCAGAAGCAGTAGATATTTGGCGGGGACTTCTCGCCGAAGACGGTAGGCGTAACGCCTTCCGGGGCGAGAACCTCAAAGCGCCAGGTGAGGCCGACGACCCACAACAGCGCCGACACCACACGGGAAACGATGGTCAGCACAAGGCGCTGGCCCAGCGTGAACCTGGGGCTAGCTTCGGTGGTCACTGTCTGATTTTAGCGGAGTAAGCGGGGTTAGCGGTTAATTGGCCAGCAAGACGGCGAGACTACCCTTATAGCCTTTAGCGTCAATAACAGAGGCAAGCCCTGCTAAGAACACAGCCGAAAGGATTGAGCAAAGAGACTCCCCGGTTAACGCCGCTAGCTCCGCTCTCTCCGCTAACTCCGCTTTTTAGCTGTAGCGCATCCAGCGCAGCAGCTCGGGCAGGGTGGCTCGCTTGCCGTACATCAGGATGCCCACCCGGTAGAGGCGCGATGAGAACCAGAGCACGGCCCAGATGTTCAGAATGAGGAGGCCGATGGAGACCGCAAACTGCCACAGCGGAGGGGTATCCAAACCTATACGCGGAAGCATGACAAAGGGCGCGGTGAGCGGAAAAAGCGAGGCGGCAACGGCCCAATCCGAACCGGGATTGTTGAGCAGGAAGGGAATGATGCCGAAGCTGAGCCAGGCTGGAATGGCGGCCAGCGGCATATACATCTGCAACTCCTGCGCCGTCTCGCAGGTGGCGGCTAGGCCGGAAAAGAACGCGCTGTAGAGGAAGAAACCCAGTACGAAGTAGAGCGGAAAGAGAAGGCCCTCGGTCCAGGAGATATGAATAGCGAAGTTGCCGCTAAGCAAGGGCGCGGCCAGAGCCGAACCCGTAAGCAGCGCCGCCGCAATCACCCAGATGGTAATTTGCGTCAGGCCCACGGCGCCCACGCCGATGAGCTTGCCGGCGAGCAAATCGTCGGGACGGGCCACTGAGAGCATGACCTCGAAGATGCGCGAACTCTTCTCCTCGATAATCGAGCGGGCCGTGTCCAGGCCGTAGAGAAGAATGGGCATGGTAAGCAGAAAAGCCATGGCGATGGCCTTGGAGAACGACGCCATCCTGTTGCTCCTGGCCGCTTTGCCCTCCTTGTTCAACTGGAGTGTATCGATGGAGACTTCTTTCAGCAGGGCGTCGGCCTCGGCCGGTTTCAGCCCCGTGGCGGTCAGGCGCTCACTCAGCAAGGCTCGATTCAAGGCATACTTCAGCCGGCTGGCGGTTATGAAATCGACGGAGGATTGCGAGGTATAGGTAGCAACCGGCGCTCCAGCCGGGGAAATCTCGACCCAGAGCAGCCCGTCGATGGCCCTGCTCTGGACAAGTTTCAGCAGGGCGTCTCGATCCTGCGGCGTTGCCGGGGCCACCACATCGACGGTGAACTTCGCGTCCTTGTCGTCCAGCAGCCGGAGGCGGATATCGCTAGCCAGCGGCGCGCTGCCGGCGGCAATGGCCACATGCTTGCCCGCAGTGGAGTGGCGGCCGGTGAAATAGCTCGCGCCAAGCAGCGCGGCAATCAGCAACGGCACCAGCACCGTGGTCATCCTGAAGGCCCGGCCGCGTATCTGCTCAAGGTACTCGCGCTTGGCAATAAGAAGAATGTTACGCATCGGATTTGCCTCCCACGGTCTGGATGAATATCTCCTCCAGCGATGGCTCGACCAGCTCGAAACGGTAAATGGCGGCTACCGCGGCGGCCTGGTGCAGCAGCTTCTGGGCGTCTCCGTGCGGCTTGAGTTTGATCTCCGCGTGGCCGGAAAAGTTTTTCGCCTCGGCGATCTCTTCGCTATTCAGAAATTCCGGGCTTCCCTCGAACTCGACAATCACATGGTTGCGCTCGTAGCTGGCCTTGATTTCGCGCATCCTGCCGGCCAGCACCGCCTGGCCGTTGTTGATCAGGCAGATGGAGTCGCACAGCTTCTCCACCTGGTCCATGCGATGGGTGGAAAAAAGGATGGCCTTGCCCTGGTCTTTGAGCTCCAGCAGAATGCCCTCCACCAGCACCGCGTTCACCGGGTCGAGTCCGGCAAACGGTTCGTCCATGACAATGAGCTCCGGATCGTGCAGCAGCGAGGCAATGAACTGGATCTTCTGCTGCATGCCCTTGGAAAGTTCTTCGGTTTTCTTCGCCAGCGCCTCGGCAATCTCCATGCGGCTGGCCCAGTCGACGGCCCGCTTGCGCGCCTCTCCGGCCGCCAGCCCGTGCAACTGGCCGAAGAAGACCAGTTGCTCCAGGACTTTCATCTTCTTATAGAGGCCGCGTTCCTCGGGCAGATAGCCCACGCGCTCCAGGCTCTTGCGATCGAATGGTTTTCCGAAGAGGATGATGCGGCCCGAGTCGGGAATGGTAATGCCCATCATCATGCGAATGGAGCTGGTTTTACCCGCTCCGTTCGGACCCAGTAGGCCGAACATCTGGCCTGCCTCAATGGATAGGCTCAGGTTGCTGACGGCAACCTTGCTCTCGTAGGCCTTGGTCACTCCCGCGAGTTCGACAACCGGCATGGATTCTCCCGATGTTCAATTTGCGGCTGGTTCCAGGTAAACCGGGGAACGGTCTCCTGAGCAGTGTAACAAAGCCACCCATGCGCGCCTGGCATGGTGACTAACGCAAACAGCCTGCAAAGGGTGACGAAGGACCGGGAAAAACGAATGCGTTTGAAGAGTCTTTCCAGCGTAGGCAACAGAGTATATTGTAAAGAGCAATCGGGAGAGCAATCATGACCACCTTGCTGACAATGTGCGATTCCGATGACGCCGAAACCGAGATCCTCTCCGTGCCCACGCACAGGCCCCGGTCCATTGCGGAAGTTGACGTGCGCCAGCCGGTTCTCGAGGATCTGGCATTGAAGATTCTCTATCTATCCGGCACGCTCTCGGTTCTCGAGCTCGCCGCGAAGACCCGTCTTAGTGTCGCGGTGGTCACCGAACTGCTTCCCCGGCTAAGAACGGAACGGTTTTGCCATGTAACTGGAATAACCGGCAATATTCCTCAAATTGCTATTACATCTCCAGGCAGAGCGCGGGCGGTGGAATTGCTGTTCCAGAGTCACTATACGGGCGCCGCGCCGGTATCTTTAGTGAGTTATGCCGAGCAGACCCGGCAGCAGAGCGTTCGCAACGCGGAGGCGCATCCCGCCGACCTGGAGCGCGCCTTTGCCCATCTGGTGATGGACGGCGAGACGTTACGGAAGCTGGGGACAGCGCTCAACTCCGGCTCCTCGCTATTTCTCTATGGCCCTCCCGGGGTTGGAAAAACCACCATTGCCGAGGCATTGTCGCGCGTGCTGGCCGAGGATGAGGTATGGATACCCTATGCGGTGGAAGTCGATGGCCAGGTCATCACCATCTACGATCCGGCCATTCATAAACGCATACGCGAGCTGGAGCCCGAGGAGCGGGACGAACGCTGGGTGCTCTGCCATCGCCCCGCCGTTCTCGCCGGCGGAGAGCTGACGGTGGAAATGCTGGACCTGCAATACAACCCGATTACAAAATATTATGTCGCCCCCGCGCAGTTGAAGGCCAATAACGGGGTTCTGATCATCGACGATTTTGGACGGCAGAAAGTTCACCCGGATGTGCTGCTCAACCGCTGGGTGGTTCCGCTCGATCGCAGGATCGATTTCCTGACTCTGGCGGGAGGAAAGAAAATTGAAATTCCCTTCGAAGCGCTGGTGGTATTCGCAACCAACATGGATCCCGCCACGTTGATCGATGCCGCCTTTTTGCGCAGGATTCAAACCAAGATCGGGATCGGCGAGGTTTCAGACGAACAGTTCTGTGAAATTTTCCGCCGCGTTGCGGCCGATAACAGGCTCGAATACGATGCAAGCATACCCAGGAAACTCATCGAATTCATTCACCAAACGCTGAACCAGGAGCTGCGATCCTGTTATCCCCGGGATATTATTAACCAGGTCTGTTGGGCAGCCCGATATGAAGGCAAAAAGCCGTATCTCGATCGCGCGGCTTTGAAACAGGCAGTTGAGGCTTATTTTCTGGCCAAGCCATAAGTATTACTGGCGGAGGCTGACGTTGAAATCGTCGAAACCCACCGCGAACGCAAAGGGGGGAAATAGGGTGCCCTTGCTGCGTCCCGCTCATGGATGGGGCTACCGTTACGTGACGACATCGCCGGGGGAGATGCTGGCGGAGGAGTTTCTAAAGCCGCTGGGCTTGAGCCAGAACCGGCTGGCGATGAGAATTCATGTGCCGACGACGCGGATCGGTGAAATTGTTCGCGGCAAGCGCGCCATCACCCCCGACACGGCTCTGCGCCTGGCCCGCTTCTTTAATAACAGTCCGGAGTTCTGGCTCAACCTGCAACAGATGCACGACCTCACCAAAGCCAAACTTGCCCTAGCCAAAACCATTGAAGCCGAGGTGCGCGTCTACGAACCGACTGCGGCTTAGCGGACGGGATTTACACGGTTTTCTCCATATAATTTGCGAGAGAAGGTTCCGGCGGGCTGGTCTGGCGCTGGCATACTGGAGTCATGGCTAACCCCGAACATCTTACTATCTTGAAAAAGGGCGTCGAAGCGTGGAATCGATGGCGTGAAGAGAGTGCTTCATCCCCGATTTCATCAACTGGAAGAACCATGACGCCTACAGACTGGCCTTCGACAGGCTGCTCGACGACCTCCATGGCAAGCCCGAACCTGCTTGATTCCTTCATTCGCCCACGACTGCTCCGTGCCCCATCCTTTTTACGTTCTTTGTGAAAAGGGTGGGAAACTCCGATGCCGATGGGGAAGTTCTCGGCTTCCCACCCTTGCGATAGGAAAAAATCGCAAGGATGGGGCACGGAGCTTTTTGCGCGCCCGGATTGTCCCTTCGCGCACAAGCCATTTAGCATCCTGAGTGTGGCCGGCCTCGACACTCCGGTGATGTATGTGCGCGGCGTGGGTCCGCGGGTGGCGGAGATGCTTGCCGCCAAAGGCATCCAGACCGCCGAGGATCTGCTCTACCATCTTCCCTTCCGCTATGAGGACCGCCAGAACCCGCGCAGCCTGGACGAACTGAAGCCCGGCGAGATGGCCAGCGTGATCGCGGAGGTGCGTGGAGCCATCCTGTTGCGCACCCGCAAGGCGCCCATCTTCGAACTGACCGTGGGGCAAGGCCGCCGCGCGCTGAAGTGCATCTGGTTCAACGGAAGTTATCTGAACGGCAAGTTTCACGCTGGGCAGACGGTGGCCGTCTTCGGACGGGTTGAGCCGTCGCGCTCCAGCAACAACTTAAAAATGATCCAGCCGCAGTTCGAGGTGCTGCCCGATTTGAGCGCCGACGCCGAAACGCGGCTGCTTGAGGTGGGCCGCATCACGCCGGTATACGAGTCGCTGGGTGGCAACCGCCTGACTTCGCGCTGGCAGCGCAAGGTGATCTTCAACCTGCTGGAAGCGGTGCGCGGCGCGGTGCCGGAAAGCCTGCCGCGCGAGATGCTGGAACGGCTGGACCTGCCGGATCTGGAGACCGCGCTGCGCGAGGTTCATTTTCCGCCCGAAGGAACCAATTTTGCCCAGTTGCAAAGCTCCGCGACGCCGTCCCACCGGCGGCTGATCTTTGAAGAGCTGTTCTTTCTGGAACTGGGCCTGGAGCTCAAGCGCCGCCGTATGAGGGCGCGCGCCGGCATCAGCTTCGCCACCACCGACAAGGTCCGCGAGGCTATTCGTGAAGTGCTGCCCTTCCACCCCACCAAGGCGCAGAAGCGGGCCTTGGGCGAGATTGTGGCCGACATGCGCGAGCCGAGCCCCATGCGCCGCCTGCTGCAAGGCGATGTGGGTTCGGGCAAAACCATCGTCGCTTTGCAGGCCATGATGGTGGCCATGGAAAACGGCTACCAGGCGGCCCTGATGGCGCCCACCGAGATTCTGGCCACGCAGCATTATCTGGCCGCGCGCAAGCTGCTGGAAAAGTCCTCCCGCAAGCCGCGCATCGTGCTGCTGACCGGCTCGCTGGACGAGGATCGCAAGCGCGCCACCCGAAACCAGATCAACCGCGGCGAGGCGCAACTGGTAATCGGGACGCACGCGCTGATTGAGGAAAAGGTGGAGTTCGACCGGCTGGGCCTGGTGGTGGTGGACGAACAGCACCGCTTCGGCGTAATGCAACGCTTCAAGCTGATGAAGAAGCCCAATCAGGCCGAGCCCGACGTGCTGGTGATGACCGCCACGCCCATTCCGCGCACCCAGGCCCTCTCGCTCTACGGCGACCTGGACGTGAGCGTGCTCGACGAGCTGCCGCCGGGACGAACGCCTATCGTGACCCGCCGCGTACCCGGCGAGCGCGCCGAGGAGGTTTGGGATTTTGTGCGAAGGGAGGTGGCGCGGAAGCGCCAGGCTTACATCGTCTGCCCGGTCATCGAGGGCAGCAGGGAGGACCAGCCGGAGCTGGATTTTTCGCACGACGATCCTGAGTCCGGCATTGTATCTTTAGCTCCGCCGCCTCGACTCCTTGCTCGTAAGTCCGTCCGCAAGGGTAAAACAGCGGAGCTCTTTCCGAGGGCCGTGCAGGAGGCCAATCCGGGAGTGAAATCCGGTCTGAAATCCGCCGTGGAGATGCACGAGAAGCTGAGCGCCGGCCCGCTCGCCGGCCTGCGCGTGGGCCTCTTGCATGGACGCCTGGACGCCGGCGAGAAAGAGATCATCATGCGCCGCTTCCAGCGGGGCGAGATCGACGTGCTGGTGGCCACCACGGTCATCGAGGTGGGCGTCGATGTTCCCAACGCCACGGTGATGGTGGTGGAGCATGCGGAGCGGTTTGGCCTCGCGCAGTTGCACCAGTTGCGTGGGCGGGTAGGCCGCGGCGCGGCCAGGGGCTGCTGCATTCTGATGACCGGCCCGCGCATTACTCTGCCAGCCGAGGAGCGGCTGAACGCCATGGTGCGCACGCAGGATGGATTTGAACTGGCGGAGCTGGACCTGAACTTGCGCGGCCCCGGCGAGTTCTTCGGCACGCGGCAGGCCGGATTGCCCGACTTTCGCGTGGCCAACCTGCTGCGCGACCGCCAGTTGCTGGAGCTGGCCAAACAAGAGGCCGCCCGCTTTGCCAACCCTCCCGGTAGGGATAAAACCAGGGCCGGCGAAGCAACGGAAGCAGAACGGGCGCGGGTCTGGGCGCGGCTTAAAGAGGCGTGGCAGCGGCGCTATGGGCTGGTGGAGGCCGGCTGAGCATCATCTGCTCCCGTCAGGCCGCCTCAGGGCCGAGGGCGCCTTGCGCCATCTCCACCGGAAAGGTTTGTATCTCCAGGTCGATGCTGGCAATCTCCGTGCCGCAATCCTTCTGGTGGTTGCGGGTGCACTGGCAGAGCTCGGTAAAGCGGATATGCCCGTTCTGGCTCAGTTCCAGCCCGGACGCGATCAACACGCTGTAGATATCCACGCAGGCCTGCCGCTCGAACTCGAACAACATGCTCACCGCGCCGGCATCGTTTGCGCCGCGGCTCAGAACCCAGCCCCCGCAGCCGAGAATTGCGCCCGTGAGTGTCTGGACCAGCCGCGCAGGCTCCTCGATGGAGATGGCCCTCATCTGCATCGCCCAAGGTACGCTCATCGCTTGCCCAGTATCGCGACCCGGCATGTTCAGCCTCACAATGGTCTTATCGGAGCCGGGCAGGACAGCATAACCATTGTGCAGGAGTCGAACGGCGCTTGACCGTCTTTGACACAACCTGCCTTCCAGGGCTGCGACGATCCCTTGCGCTGGTAATTGGAGGCATGACGGCCAATTTCCGGCCAGGCCGCGATGCCCGGTGGAAAGCGGCGGAACAAAAATGCCCGCAACGCAGCCAATGAAAAATGATGTAGTTTGTAGACAGCATGATTATCGGCTCCGGAATCGATCTGGTGGAGATCGAGCGCATCCAGCAGTCCATGGATCGCCATGGCAAGCGCTTTCTTGACCGCGTGTATACCGGCGCGGAACAGGCCTACTGCCTGCGCAAGCGCAAATCCGCGGAGAGCTTTGCCGCCCGATTTGCCGCCAAGGAGGCAGGAGCCAAGGCCCTGGGAACAGGCATCAGCTACGGCGTGAACTGGCTGGAGATCGAGGTCGTCCGCGAACCGAGCGGAAGGCCCATGCTGCAGTTTCACGGGCGCGCCGCCCGGATTGCAGCCATGCTGGGCGCAGCCAGGACCGCCCTTTCCATCACCCACGCCGCCGGCGTCGCCATGGCCAGCGTGGTCATAGAAGACGGACAATAAATTCACGCTTTTCTGCTATTCTCAAGGCGTCGCCTGCCGGCTTATTTCTGCAAGGAGAGTCCCGTGCCAAGCCGCAAAGAGATTCAGTGGTCGCAATTGAGAGTGGGAGCCTTGGTCATGGCGGCCATGGCCGCGCTCATCGGGCTGATTCTTCTCATGTCCAGCTCATCCGGAGGCCTGTTTGCGCGCAAGATCGTGCTCCGCTCCTACTTTGAGAACGCCTCCGGGCTCAAGGACGGCGCGGTGGTATCGCTCGAGGGCGTCACCATCGGCAACGTGATCCACGTGCGCGTGATCCCGGAACGCAGCCCCATGCCGGTCGAGGTGACCATGCGCGTGGGCCGCGAATATCTCCGCGATTTGCACACCGACTCGACGGCGTCGATCAACCAGGCCGGCGTGCTGGGCGACAGCTACGTCGATCTCAGTTCGGCCAACGCCACCGGTCCGGCGCCGGCCAATAACGCCGAACTCAAGGCCTCCGGCTCGCCCAGCATTCAGGACGTGATCCGCAGCAGCAAGGTCTCCATCGATCAGATCACCGTGCTGATGCGCAAGATAGAGACCCTGGTCGATTCGCTCAACTCCAAACGCGGCGCCGTGGGCGAGCTGATCAACGATCCCGAACTGGGCCACAAGATCACCCAGATCGCCACCGACCTCCAGACCATTACCGGCGCCATCGCCGGGGGCAAGGGCTCGCTGGGCAAGCTGGTCAACGACGATACGCTCTATACGCGCGCCAACGCGGCCGTCGACAGGCTGGATCGCATTACTACCGATTTGGATGAGGGCAAGGGCAGCGCCGGCAAGCTGCTCAAGGACGACTCGTTCTACAAGAACGTGAACGCCGCCGTGGCCAACACCAATCAACTGGTGGCCGAGATCAACGCCGGCCATGGCGCCCTGGGCAAGATCGCCAAAGACCCCGCCTTCGCCGAGAAGCTCGACGATACGGTCACCCGCCTTGACTCGATCCTCAAGAGCGTGGACGAGGGTAAAGGCTCGCTGGGCCAGTTTGTCCAGAACCGCTCCCTTTACGACCACGCCGATCAGACTCTGGACCAGGCCCAGCAGTTGGTAAAAAACATCCGCGAGGACCCCAAGAAATACCTGGTCATCCACATGAAGATCTTTTGAGGGCGAGCCTTTTCGCCCCCTCCCCTCCAATGAAGCCCCGTGCCCCATCCTC
>JBEKNO010000032.1:0-18052 GCA_049522735.1 Occallatibacter sp. | reverse complement strand
CCTCAATCCATGCCCCGCATTCAGGGGTCTGAAGACCCCTGCTCCCTCAGAAAACAGCCATCTGCATCGAATCGTATTCAAAACTGCATACGTGGCGAAATAATAAGATGCGTTTGCCCTGTCCGATTGAGGGTCGCGGTTGAAAGAGAACATCCTAGAATGATATCCTTACCACTATCCAACTGGGCCTAGAACATCTATCGACGAAATGCGGCAAGAGAGATTGGGGGCAAGCCGCAGCGAGCACGGAGTGAAATCTTTGCCTGCATTTTGTTCTTTTGACCTCTACAGCTAGCTGGATCTTGGAGGGAGCGTTCCCATCATGGCGTCCACTACGATCCGTCCTTCGCGGACTGCTAGAGACAAAAGCAGTACTTCCGGCACAACGGCCGCAACCGTGACGCTTGATTCTGCTGAGATTGTCGACCACGGAAGCCCAGTTCCGTTTTATGCCCAACTCAGCGGATACATTGAACAGAAGGTTCGGAGCTATAAGTGGGTAGCGGGGCAATTGCTTCCCAGCGAACAAGAATTATGTGCAATCGCAGGCGTAAGCCGCACTGTCGTTCGCCAGGCGATAAACGAACTCGAACGCAAGGGGCTGGTCACCAAACAGAGTGGGAAGCGCAGTAGTATTGCGTTTCCGATTTACCAAGGCAGTCTGATGCAAAACCTGAGCGGGTTCTACGAAGACGCGATGGCTACGGGGCAGCATCCAACCACCAAAGTCCTCGGGTTGCGAGTCATTCCAGCGACACAGGAGATCGGCGAGGCACTGCAAATCGAAGAGGGTTCTCCAGTCATCGAATTAAATCGCCTGCGGTTTCTGGATGGGGAGCCCGAAGTGCTGGTGATGACCTACCTGCCGCAGTCGATGTGTCCGGATCTGGTTAACGAAGAACTTGCGAGCCAATCGTTATATCGACTCCTCACGCAGAAGTACGGTCTGCACATCACGCAAGGTATTCGCACCATGAAAGCGATTGCCCTTGATCGCAAATCGGCGAGGCTCCTGGGCGTGAGAACGGGTAGCCCCGCACTCCTGATGAAAAGCAGGGGACAGCTTGCGGATGGAAGGCCGCTCGAGTACTTCATCGCCCTGCATCGCGGCGATCGAGCCCAATTCGAGGTGAAGCTGGTCAGCGCTTAAGACTCTCGCAGCGGCCGCCGACTGAGAGGATGACACAGGGTTGCCCGCAGGCCGCTGCGGCCGTGCAAAACTCGGAAGGGTCGACAGTGTTGAATTCGAACATATCGTAGTGACAGGGTACGGCTAGGCGAGCACCCATACGCCGCGCAAGTTGTGCAGCTTCCGCCCCACTTAAGTTCCCGGGCACGCCCCGACCTCGCCCATTGATCGGCAGCAAAGCCACATCCACGTTGAATTTCCGCAGTTTCTCAGCAAGACCTGGGTAATCCACTGTGTCACCCGCATGGTAGATCGTCCACCCTCCGAAGCGAAGCAGGTATCCAAGAAACCTGCAGTTACCCTTCTCGTCGTATTCAAGCTTTTCGTGCGCAGAGGCCACGCCCGTGATGTCAAACGCACCCATCGAAAGCGTCAGTCCTTCGTCGATTGTGCTCAACCGGCTCATTGGAACGCCGATGCGTTCCGCACAGATGACCGCCGTTGCAGATGGAACAACCAGCAGCATCCTCGGATTAGCGTTCAGCAGGGCGCGCAACGTCTCGGGGTCCAGATGATCAGTATGGCTGTGGCTTGAAATGGTGACATCGATAAAGTCAAGCGCAGATGGATCCACGACGCGTTCAGTGATCCTTACATGCGGTTGATTTGTTCCTGCATACTTTTTTGTCAGCGAATCCGACAGGTAAGGATCAAGCAGAGCGAACAAATCCCTCCAGGCAAGCAGGAACCCACTCTGCCCCAGCCACCACAGCCGGAAGTGCCCGTCATTTCTCGCGCCGGTCTTGACATCGGCAAGGAATGCCGCATCCTGAAGAACCGGTTTACGCAGATGTGCAGGCCGGACCCCATCCGCCTCAGGAACGCTCATTATACTTCAGGCTCCTTCCCCAACTTTCCGGTACAACGGTCCAAATGGACAATGGCTGTACCTCAAGCACCACCGCAAAAATTAAAAAGATTCTGGGCACGTTGAAACATTCTTGTAACCCGGGAACGACAGGTTCGCAGCCGCCAAATCGTCATGAAAATATTGGCGCCCGTCGTAGGGTTTAAGAAAATTGATTACGGGTTTACGTCGCGACCGTCGTCTCCGGGTGCTGATAGTGTTTCTGCTCCAGTCCCCGCAGGAAGGCCAGCCCCTGGGAGAGAAGCTCGTCGCTCGATGGTGCCATCCGACGCCAGATGCAGGTAGCTGCGGCCATCGCGCCGGACATCTCGGAGAAGCTCTCCATGCCCACCATCCCGGCATATCCGCTTTCGGCCAAGGCGCGATAGATGCCTTCCCAATCAACCGTGCCAGTGCCGGGTATACCGCGATGACTCTCGCTCAGATGATAGTGGCAAAGGTAGGGCGCGGCCTTCATGGTGGGCTCATAGAAGCTCTTCTCCTCGATGTTCATGTGATATGCATCCAGGTGAATCGCAATGTTTGGGGCGTCAATGCGCGCTTTCAGCTCAAGCGCCTGATCGCCGGTATTCACCAGAAAGCTCTCGTACCGATTGATCGGTTCGATACCGACGGTCACGCCGAGATCGCGGGCATAGGATGCGGCTTCACGCAGCGCAAGTGCGGCCCGCTCCCAGTACTCTTCTCCCGGCATCTTCGAGATGCGCCGGCCCATGGCCGAATACGTCACTCCAGTGAAAACTGTGGCGCCCATATCCGCCGTCGCCTTCACGCATTTCTTGAGATACTCGATGCCTCTCTGGCGGGTGGCTTCGTCTTCACCGGTGGGATCGGTGGCTTCGGAACAGGCCGTGGAGGTACACAGCCCGATGCCGGCATTTTGCGCCCGCGCACGAATGGCTTCTGCATCCACCAAGTCGATTTCCATCAACGGAATCTCAATCACGTCGAATCCCAAGCCTCTGGCCCGGTCGATCAGATCAAGGCGCTTATTACTCCAACTGGAAGTCCACGCATAGGCGTGTACGGCATATTGCAGAGCGGACATTGTTTTTCCTCCTTCGCTGTTTCACTTTCTGACTTCACGTACTATTGAACATGCAGCCCGGCAGCGCTCGCGGATCAAGTCCCAATGGCCCTCAGCGACATCATTTCGGGTGGCGATCCATGTGCCGCCAGCGGCAATCACGGTGTTCAGTTCGATATATTGCCGGAGATTTTCGGGAGAAACTCCACCGGTGGGAATGAACCGCAAGCCGAGATGCGCGTACGGCGCGGTGATGCTCTTCAGCGCCTGAACGCCGCCGGCCGTGCCCGCAGGGAAGAACTTCAGCACTGTCACACCCCATGCGAGGGCTGCTTCGATATCGCTCGGCGTCATGACTCCGGGCGCGAACGGCAGCTTCATGCGCTGCGCCTCCTCGATTACCCTGGGGTTTGTTCCCGGAGCAACGCCGAATTGCGCTCCTGCATCCACGGCTTGGCGCACATGTTCCGGAGTCAGGATGGTCCCGGCACCCACCAACATAGCCGGGCGCTCACTGCGTATCTTCGCAATCACCTCCGCTGCGGCAGCCGCACGGAAGGTGACTTCCGCAACCGCTAGGCCACCTTCAAAAAGCGCATCGGCAAGCGGCAACGCAGACTCGACACGATCAATCGTTAGTACGGGAACCACTCCCTCCCTTTCTAGGCGCATGTGCAATTCGGACGTTGCAATGGGCATCATCTCACTAGGCTCCTTCAGGCAGGATGGCGTGCTGTACAGTCGTGGCGCAGTGCGAACCTGCGACTAGATCCGGCCGGCCATGCGGCCCGCTGCGCGGCAACCTCGCAACCCAAACTCCGCGATGAGCGCCCAGTGGGCGCCACGTTCCCCATGCAAATCCGATCATCTGGGAAATGTGCGCGCAACTGAGCGGGCAGCCGCTTAGCGGAGGTGTGTGTGCCTTCGCCCGCATTCAATGCTCCGAGGTCAGTCCTAGAAGCTGTCACTCCATCATGGTATCATGCTATGCGTACATGCATGAGAAATGCGAGAAGGCGGCTCGTGGACGGATGCGAACCGGATCAGGCTCAAGGGTTTTTTCGGCCTCCAATCCGCCTCCTAACATTGAAACCAGGGCGCTAACCAGGACTCTCTATCACATAATCAACAGGAGAACGGCAACAACACCCGAAGCACGGCCGCAATAACTCCAAAACAAGCGTCCCTCTGCCTAACGGGATTTGGAAGCGAGAGGAAGTACGCATCTCATTCGAAGGAACATAATCCATGACCAACGACAGCGCAAATCGTCGCTCTTTTCTCAAAACGCTGGGGGCGGCCGGCATGATGTCGGCAATCCCAGAGGAAGTGCTCCAACCCCATTGGAACACTGAGCGCGTCGTCTGCGAAGTGGCCAGCCCTAGCTTCGATTTGGACACTAAGCCGCAATACGCCATCAAGTTCGCAGTAATAGGACTAGACCACAACCACATCCTGGGCATCACTGCGGCATTGATTCGGGGCGGTGGCGAATTGGTGAAGTTTCACTCCACGCTTCCGAGGGAAAGTGCCGCCTTCCAAGCTCTCTATCCCAATGCCCGATTGGCAAAGAGCGAAGAAGAAATCCTCGATGATCCTTCAATCCCACTAATCGCTGGTGCGCCTATTCCAAATCTGCGTGCCCCCTAGGCATTCGCACGATGTTGCGCGGAAATGATTTTCTAAGAATCTGTTTAAAAACTAAGCAGCTCTGCGCAGGAGCACATGCGCAAAGGCGATGTAAATCATGGCTTCTGCCGAGGTGTGTCGCAGTTCGTAGTCTTTGCTGAG
Organism: Occallatibacter sp.; assembly: GCA_049522735.1. GTDB lineage: Bacteria > Acidobacteriota > Terriglobia > Terriglobales > Acidobacteriaceae > Telmatobacter. The sequence continues at coordinate 13,177 of JBEKNO010000032.1, read as the reverse complement.
GCGGCGCGACCAGTTGATCCAGGCAAAGGTGCGTTCAACAATCCAGCGCTTGGGCAGCACTTGAAATAGGTGCTGCTCGTTGCGTTTGACCACCTTGACGGTGTAGCCGAATCCGCCGCGGCGGACTTGGCCCAGTCGACAACGTGCCCGTATAGCCACCATCGGCAAAGACGGTTGTGATCGAGTTGAAGCGGCAGAACAAGCGCATCAGCACCGCGCGGGCCGCCAACCTATTACATCAAGACGGCCGCAGCCGATGTCCGCAGCGCAATGACGAAGCTGGAGAATCGCATTGCAGAAGTAGAATGGGATCAAGCGGACACTAACGGGACACTGGAAACCCTTTTGGGATCCAGTCCCTCAACGATTCAATGAATTTTTAAGTTATTTAGATTCAACAGGATGGCGGAGAGAGGGGGATTCGAACCCCCGATAGAGCTTTTGACCCTATAACGGTTTAGCAAACCGCCGCCTTCAGCCGCTCGGCCATCTCTCCGGGTCGCATATGGATTATACCGGAAGCCGCCTTGCGGCGCGCGGGGAATGAAGGCTGCGCGAGGCCTGGCAATAATTCGCTTCCTGTGCGAGGCCAGGGTTGGTACATTCGCTTGTGATGCCTTTCTCCTTCCATCCTGGCCGGCGGAAGATGCGTTTTCTGCCGCTGGTTGCCGCCACCTATTTCATGGTTTCGGGCGGTCCGTACGGGATCGAGGATATTCTCGGCGGAGCAGGATATTTGAAGGCCATCCTCATCCTGCTGGTATTGCCGCTTGTGTGGTGCCTGCCAACCACGCTGATGATCGGCGAACTGGCCAGCGCCATTCCCGCCGAAGGTGGTTTTTACGTTTGGGTGCGGCGCGCGATGGGTTCCTTCTGGGGCTATCAGGAGAGCTGGCTTTCGCTCTCGGCCAGCATCTTCGACATGGCCCTCTATCCGGCCATCTTCGTTCTTTACCTGGGCAAGCTCTCGCCCGCGCTCACCGGCGGCTGGTACGGCTACGGGTGGGCGCTGGCGGTAGTGGCGGTTTGCTGCGTGTGGAACCTGTTCGGGGTGCCGGTGGTGGGCGAGGACTCGGTAGGACTGTTCGCGCTGCTGCTGGCGCCGTTTGCAGTCTTCGTGGTACTGGGGTTGTGGCACGGGTTCACGCTGCACCCCCAGGTGCAATGGGGCGGACCTGCCTCCGGATTGGGCGCGGGGTCGGGCTTTTCGACAGCGGTGCTGGTGGCCATGTGGAATTATATGGGCTGGGACAACGCTTCCACCGTGGCGCAGGAGGTGGAGAATCCGCAGCGCAACTATCCCCGCGCCATGATTGCGTCCACCGTTCTGGTGGCCGTCACCTACATTCTGCCTTTGGCGGCCATGGCGCTGGCCGGCCTCTCCCAGGATAGTTTCTCCACCGGCGACTGGGCGACGGCGGCAACGGCGCTCGGCGGTCCGCTGCTGGGGTTGGCCGTGGTTGCAGGCGGCGCCCTTTCGGGCATCGGCATGTTCAACGCCCTGGTGATGAGCTACACGCGCCTGCCCATGGCCATGGCCGAAGAGGGTATGTTGCCCCGCGTGCTTGCCCGTAGCAACAGCCGCGGAGTGCCGTGGGTAAGCGTGATGCTGTGCGGGCTGGCCTGGGCCCTGGCTCTCAAGCTGCCCTTCGAGCGGCTCATCTCCATCGACCTGATTCTCTATGGAACGAGCCTGCTGCTGGAGTTTGTGGCGCTGGCCGTGCTGCGCATCCGCGAACCCCACCTGGAACGGCCCTTCAAGGCCGGCAATCTGGCCTTTGCCTGCCTGCTGGGCGTTGGTCCGGCGGTGCTGATCGGCTATGCGCTCTATGCCACGCGCGACCAAAAGCTCATCGGCAGCATCTCGGCGCTGCTGTTTGCGGTCGTAGTGGGCCTGTTGGGGCCGGTGCTCTACTGGCTCACGGCCGCTCCGCTGGCGCGGCGGCGGCTGAAGGCCGGCCCGGCTGCGAACTAGAATTTGCCGGCGCGGGGGATCGGACCGGAGCTACTATAATCATGGATGATGAAGGCGCATGTCTATGTCACGCTGAAGACCTCGGTCCTGGATCCGCAGGGCCAGACCATCCAGAACGCCCTGCGCAAGATCGGATTTGCGGAGGTAACCGATGTGCGCCAGGGCAAGTATTTCGCCCTTTCCCTTGCCGATGGCTTGAGCGCCGGCGCGGCGCGCATCCAGGTGGAGCGCATCGCCCGCGAAGTGCTTACCAACCCGGTGATTGAAGAATTCACTTACCGCATAGAGGAATAGAGCGCTCCACTCCTGGACGCCGTTGCACTTGCCCAAGCCCCGCGACCCAACGAATCCCATCCTGACGGCCGCCGGTCGCTTAGAATCGTTGCATGTGCGGCATCGTCGGTTATGTCGGTCCAAAGAAGGTAGTTTCAGTCATCATTGAGGGGTTGCGGCGCCTGGAATACCGCGGCTACGACTCGGCGGGTATCGCCGTGGGCAGTCCTTCCAGAGCCACGCTTGAGGTGCGTCGAGCTCCAGGCAAGCTCGCCAACCTGGAGGAGGTTCTCCGCGAGCACCCGGTAGAGGGCACCTTCGGCATCGGCCACACCCGCTGGGCCACGCACGGCCGCCCCACGGAGGAGAATGCCCACCCCCATCGCGACTGCACCGGCCGCATCGTCGTGGTCCACAACGGCATTGTGGAGAATTACCTGGAGCTGAAGCGCGAACTCACCGCCCAGGGCCACAAGTTCGTCACAGAGACCGATACCGAGATCATTGCCCACCTCATCGAGCAGGTGCAAAAGGACGCCGAAGCTACGGGTCAGCCAATTTCGCTCGAAGTGGCCGTGCGCCGCGCCGTCAAGCGGCTCACCGGAGCCTTTGCGTTGGGCGTTTTGTCGGCCGCCGAACCGGACAAAATTGTGGTCGCGCGTTTCGGTCCTCCAGTGGTCATCGGCGTGGGCGAGGGCGAGTCGTTTGTCGCCTCCGATGTTCCCGGCATTCTGCACCACACGCGCAACATCTACTTCCTGGCCGACGGCGATATGGCCATTCTGACCCTGGCGGGGGTCGAACTAACCGACTTTGACGGCAACCCCATCCAGCGCGCCATTACCCATATTCAGTGGGATCCCATCCAGGCGGAAAAGGGCGGCTACAAGCACTTCATGCTCAAGGAGATTTGGGAGCAGCCGCGGGCCATTAACGATACCACACTAGGCCGGGTTTCGCTGGACTCGGGCCAGGTATTTCTGGGCGAGATGGAGATCGCCGACGAGGAACTGGCCGCCGCCGCCAGCATCAGCATCGCCGCCTGCGGCACCAGTTGGCACGCCGCGCTTACCGGCAAGTACATGATCGAGCGGTTGGCACGGCTGCCGGTGGACGTGGACTACGCCAGCGAGTACCGCTATCGTTCGCCCATCGCCGGCCCCGGCGCGCTCGGCCTGCTCATCACCCAGTCCGGCGAAACGGCCGACACCCTGGCCGCGCAGCGTGAGATGATCGCGCTGGGCTCGAAGACCGTGGCCATCTGCAACGTAGTGGGCGCCATGGTGGCCCGCGAGGCCCACGGCGCAGTCTATACTCATGCCGGCCCGGAGATCGGCGTGGCCTCAACCAAGGCCTTCACCGCGCAACTCACCGCGCTCTTCCTGCTGGCGCTCAAGCTGGGCCAACTGCGCGGCAAGCTCGACGCGGCCCAGTCGGTGGCGCTGATCGAGGAGCTGAGCCGCATCCCGGCCAAGATCGAGGAGGTGCTGCGCGGCCGCATCGCCCAGTGCGAACAACTAGCCAGGGAATTCTCGAACGCCCGCGATTTTCTTTACCTGGGCCGCGGCATCCACTTCCCCATCGCTCTGGAAGGAGCGTTGAAGCTGAAGGAAATCTCCTACATCCACGCCGAGGGCTACCCGGCTGGGGAGATGAAGCACGGGCCGAACGCGCTGATCGACGAGACGTTGCCGGTGGTGGTGCTGGCCACGCGCGACGAATCCGACCCCGCCTCAAGACTGCGTTACGAGAAGACTCGCTCGAACATCCAGGAAGTCACAGCGCGTTCGGGCCGTGTGATCGCCGTAGCCACCGAGGGCGATTCGACCATCGGCGGCCTGGTGGAGCACGTGATTTATATCCCGCCGGCCATTGAACTGCTTTCGCCGCTCATTGAGATTGTGCCGCTGCAACTGCTGGCCTATTACATCGCCGTCCGCCGCGGCTGCGACGTGGACCAGCCGAGGAATCTGGCCAAGTCGGTGACGGTGGAATAGGGATTCGCGCGCAATCGATGCGCTCCAACCGCCTTATGCCTGGCTGTGATAGTGTGGTAGGTCACCATGCCCAAGGATCCGGTTCCCGGCCTGCTTGCCCGCGCCACAGAGTTGCTTGAAGCGGAGTTCGGAGCTTTGCCGGCCTTTGAGGCTGCCGGGGATGCGGAGGCGATGGCCCAGGTTCTGGAGGCAACGGCGCGCCGGCTGGCGGACAACTACCCCTACTTCCATCCTCTGTATGCAGGGCAGATGCTGAAGCCGCCGCATCCTGTGGCACGGGCCGCCTATGCGCTGGCCATGAAACTGAACCCCAACAACCATGCGCGGGACGGGGGTCGGGCCAGCTCGGAGATGGAGATCGAGGCGGTAAAGGAGATTGCCGGCATCTTCGGCTGGAACGAGTTCTTGGGTCACCTGACTTCGAGCGGGACGCTGGCCAACCTGGAAGCGCTGTGGGTGGCCGGACAATTGGCGCCGGGAAAGCGGATTGTGGGCTCGGAACAGGCGCACTATACTCACCGGCGCATCTCCGCGGTGCTGAAGCTCGAATATACGGAGATCGCGGCCGGCAGCCGCGGGCGCATGAGCCTGGGAACCATGAATATGGACGCGCTGGAGGCCGAGCTGCGCAGAGGCGATGTGGGAACGGTTGTGGTGACGCTGGGTACCACGGCCATGGGCGCGGTGGACCCTCTGGATGAGGTGCTGGCGCTCAGAAGGCGGTACGGATTCCGGGTGCATGTGGACGCGGCTTACGGCGGCTACTTCCGGTTGATTCCCGAGGCGCTGGACGAGCCTGCGCGGCGGGCTTTCGCGGCCGCCAGTGAGGCCGACTCCATCGTGATCGATCCCCACAAGCACGGTTTGCAGCCCTACGGCTGCGGATGCGTGCTCTTTCGCGACCCTACGGTGGGGCGCTTCTACAAGCACGACTCGCCCTATACCTACTTCACCTCGAAGCAGTTGCGCCTCCACCCCAGCGAACAAGAATCGTTCGCCGGGGGCCCCGTGCACCTGGGCGAGATCAGCCTGGAGTGCTCGCGGGCGGGAGCGGCGGCGGTGGCTTTGTGGGCTACGCAAAAGCTGTTGCCGCTTACGCCGGGAGGCGCGTTTGCGCGTGGGCTGGCTCGCGGCCGGGCGGCGGCTTTGGAACTGGACCGGCGCTTGCGGCAGGACGGACGCTTCCAGCCGCTGGCCGCCGGGACGCCGGAGCTGGACATCGTGGTGTGGAAGCTGGCTGCTAAGACCAGGGAGCGGGCCTCGGAACTGGCGCAAAAAACCTTTGTGGCCTGCGCCGCGCGGGATTTGCACCTGGCCCTTGTACAATTGCCGGTGACCTGGTTTCAGCGTAAGGGGCTGGAGTGCGCGGATGAGGCCGCGGGCGGAGCGGGATTGGTGACCTGTTTGCGTTCGGTGTTGATGAAGCCTGAGCATGAGGCATGGCTGGACAGGATATGGGAGAGATGGACCGCGGCTTGCGCGGAGGTATCAGGTGAGTAAGACCGATGGCCAAGGCGAGGATAGCCGGGTCCGCGGAAGATAACATTCTCGTTCAGGTAAGAAATTCCGGTTGTTGAGTGGTGAATCGGTTTGAAGGGTACGGGCTTTAGCCCGTACATTAAAGCCATAAAATCAACCGGGCTTTAGCCCCTGAGGGATGGTTTTCTTTCAAACTGACCCACTAACGGTTGTTGCGATTGAAACTATTCAAGGAGTGAACTGCCATGCACGATCCTGCCGTTTTGCATTCCATGCACCTTGTCCGTTTTCAGGCGGAGCCGGCGCTCTTCGTGGCGCCGGGCCGCGTGAACCTTATCGGTGAACATACCGATTATGCCGAGGGCTTTGTGATGCCCGCGGCCATTGACTTTGCCACCCTGGCGGGCATCTCGCCGCGCTCGGACGGCAAGATCGCTGTCTACTCTGAGAACTACGGACAAGAGAGATATTTTGATGCGGCGGCGCTGCCCGCCAAGGCCAGCCAGCACTGGACCGACTATCCCATGGGAGTGGTTGCGATCCTGGCCGGGGAGGGCCTTGCGATTCCGGGATTTAGCCTCAGCCTGTGGGGCGACGTTCCGCTGGGTTCGGGGCTGTCCAGTTCGGCTGCCCTTGAGGTGGTTACGGCGCTGGCCGTCTTGTCGCTCATCGGCGTGAGTTATCCTGGACCGGTGCTGGCCCGGCTCTGCCAACGGGCGGAGAACGAGTTTGTGGGCGCCAGTTGCGGCATCATGGACCAGTTCATCAGCATCAACGGCAAAAAGGATCACGCCCTGCTTCTGGATTGCCGCGACCTGAGCTTCAAGCTGGCGCCGATTCCCTCCCGCGTGGCGCTGGTGATTGCCAACACCATGGTCAAGCACTCGGTTGCGGGCGGCGACTATCCCACCCGCCGCGCCGAATCCGAGGCCGCCTGCGCGGTCATCGCCAGCCACCGGCCCGGGGTTCCCTTCCTGCGCGATGCCACGCTTGAGGATCTGGAAAAATGGGGCCACGAGATGGCGCCCAAATCGCTGCTGCGCGCCCGCCACGTGATTACCGAGAACCTGCGCACGGTGGCAGCCTGCGAGGCGCTGCTGAAGGGCGACCTGGCCGAACTGGGGCGGCTGATGGCCGAGGCGCACACCAGTTATAGCAAGGATTTTGAAGGCAGTTGCGTGGAGGCCGACGCCATGGTGGCCCTGGCGCAGGATTTGCCGGGGCTGATCGGCGCGCGGCTCACGGGCGGAGGCTTTGGCGGCTGCACCATCAACCTGGTGGAGCAGAGCCAGGCTCCGGCCTTTGCTGAAGCGCTGGGCGGCCGTTACGCTGCCCAATTCGGCATTGTGCCGCAGATTCACATCTGCCACGCTTCGGGAGGAGCTCACCGGCTGGAGTAGTCGAGTTAAGATATTCAGCCCGAAAGCATTACAATCCCGTGCCCCATCCTTTCGCCAAACGGGAAACAATCGTGGCCTTTCCAAACACATGCAATTGAGGTGAACGTCTCGTCCAACAGCAAATCAACTGCCGCATTAAAATGATCGGTGGTTGCCAATCATGCCAGGTAAATCGCGACAGCGCAAATCCCAAGGCAAGCGCCCGCCGCAGGCGCCGGCCGGAAAGACCGTTCCCATTGCTCCCGCAACCCATAAGCCGTGGCAAATTGCCGCAGTGTGTCTCGTCCTTGCGGTGGTTACCGTCGTTGCCTTCCGGGGGGTGCGGAACAACGATTTTCTTACCTACGACGATATGGACTATGTCGCGCAGAACGTCCATGTGCAGCACGGGGTGACCATGCAGAGCATCGCGTGGGCGTTTACAACCTTCCATTGTTCAAACTGGCACCCGCTGACATGGATTTCCCACATGGTGGACTGGAGCTTATATGGCAATAATCCAGCCGGCCACCATATGACCAGCGTATGTTTGCACGCCGCCAATGCCATCCTGCTTTTCCTTTTGCTGTTGTACATGACGGGTAATTCAGGGCGCTCCGCGATGGTCGCATTCCTGTTCGCGGTGCACCCCGCGCATGTCGAATCGGTTGCATGGATTGCCGAACGCAAGGATATTTTGTGCGCGCTTTTCTGGTTTGCGACGCTGCTTGCTTATGCACGGTATGTTCGTAAACCATCCTGGAAACGATACCTATGTGTAGCCTGTTGCTTTGCCTGCGGTCTGATGTCGAAACCTATGGCCGTAACGCTTCCTCTTACCATGCTTATGCTTGATTACTGGCCGTTGCGCAGATTAACGTTCGCGCGGGAAGCACGCGCGAACAGGTTCTCTTCTCTCTGGAAGCTGTGCGTGGAAAAATGGCTGTATTTCATCATGGCGGCTGTCTCCAGCGTCATCACCTTTATTGCGCAGCGGGCCGGACACTCGGTGGCTGAGCTTCAATCCTTGCCTTTGTGGGTAAGATTCTGCAACGCGGCACTTAATTACTGCCGTTATTTGCGGATCACGTTCTGGCCCCATCCGCTTACGGTCTATTATTACTATGATCTAAATCATGTCCAGGTTATCGCGGGGATGTTATCGTCCATTGCGCTCATCGCTGTAACTGCCGTCTGCTGGCATTACCGGAAGGAAAAACCTTATTGCCTCGCCGGCTGGCTGTGGTTTTTAGGAACACTGGTGCCGGTGATCGGCTTCGTGCAGGTTGGAGAACAGATCATGGCCGAGCGCTACACCTACATTCCCTTGATCGGCCTGTTTATCGCCGTTGTCTGGCTGGTTGGCGATGCGGTTGCTAACTATCCGAAAATCAGGATCGTGACTCAAGTGCTTGCCGTCGCGATCATTCTGGCGTGCGCCGTAAAGACCGATGCGCAGGTAAAGGTATGGAAAGACACAGTAACGCTTTTCAGCCATGCGCTCGAAGTTGACCCGCGGGGGGCTGCTCCCAATTTCAGCCTGGGCATGGCGTACGAGATGCAGGGAAAACTAGCCGAGGGGCAGGAATATGTCGAACGCGCGCTGATCTATAACTCCACCAAGCCGTTGATTCTTACTTATTCCGCCTATTGCATGATGCAAACCATGGTACATACCCATGATCTGCGCAATCTGCCGCTTGCCAGGCAGCGCCTCGAACAGATATTGCGTGTCGATCCAGAGGATCGCGATGCCTTGACCGACATGGCGCTATGGTCAGCATTGATGGGCAGACCGGTGGATGAGGAGACTTATAGCAGAAAGGTGCTTGTCGCGCATCCGGGCTATATAACAGCGATGCTCTATCTTGCCGATGCTTTTATGGCGCAGAATAAACTTGACGAGGCGGCTCAGGAGTACCGTAATGCGCTTGCTATCTTTCCGAATAACTACAATGCGCATAACAGCTTGGGCATGGTGTTGGACAAGCAGGGGCTGAAGCAGGAAGCGATCAATGAATTCCGGCGTTCCCTGGCCATCAAACCCGATCAGGCCACGATCTATTCTCAAATCGGCAGAATCCTAACGGAGACGCATCAGATTCCCGCAGCGGTAGAGGAGTTTACGCAGGCGCTGCAATACGATCCGGCAAACGCCAATGCGCATAATGACCTCGGTGTGGCCCTGTTTCAACTGGGGGATTATCAAAAAGCGGCCGAACAGTTCAGCGAAGCGGTACGGATTGATCCGGCCTATGCAGGCGCCAGGCGAAATCTCGATCTTACTCAAGTCTGGTTGAAAAACAAAAAGGTTGATAGCGGAAGAAAATGAGAGATGCCCGACTTACCGGCCAGGCGCCGCTTGCACGGGGATGGCGGGCGATAGACTCACCCGCAACACAATTGAGCCTTGCCGTTCCGGCGGCCCCGATTGCCGGCCGTCAGGCTTTCATTTTTTCCTGCAACAGGCGCAGCAGCGTGAAGTCCAACTGATGCCCATGCCAATCCCTGTATTCGGTGCCTGCCCGGTCCGTATCGAGGATGCCGTATGGCCCGCGAAGATTCCACAGCCCCCAGCCCGCGTTCATGCTGACAATCATGTCCAGGGTGTCGTTTAACCAGGCATAGACCACAGCCGCCGGCGTTCCCCTATGGCACCCCATTTCTCCAATGTGAATGGGAACGCCATGCGCCGCCAGTTCCCTCCAGGGACTGAACTCCTCCTCCATCGAGCGCTTGTCGGTAATCACTTTACCTTGAGCATCCTGCAAAGGCCACTTGGGCGGAGGCAGCCGGTCGCTCTCGGGAGTATTCGCCTTCGGAGGGAAGTAATGAGTGATCTGGAGCGGCCAATAATCATGACAGCTCTGAAGGATGCCGGTATCGAACAGTTCCGGCAGGGGCGCGTGCCCCCAGCCGGGGCCATCATAGCCATCGGTAACAATCAGCCGATGCGGATCTTTTCCGCGAATGCCCGCGATGGCGGCGCGCGCCACGCGAGCGTATTCCTTTTCCCCTCCGGGCAGGGGATGCCAGGCGATGCGGTCTGACGGCTCATTGACCAGGTTGAAACTGAGTTTGCGGCTGGAGATTCCGGCATAGCGGCCGGCAAAGAAGACCCACTGATTCACGAACGCATCGAGGGTGGCCTGATCCCTGAAAAGATTCGGCCTCTTGCGCGTGATATGAGTTATCGGATCGGTATCGGTTTCGCTGCCATCGTCGAAACAGCAGTATCCCGGCGCTCTGTGCAGGCAGATGTTCACATGGATCCCGTGCTTTTCGCCCAGGCGGATGACGCGATCGATCGGCTCGATCTTTTTCTCGTCGATCTTCATCAGGTCGCGGGGATCGGTCCAGAAGCGATAATCCATCGGCACCCGGACCCAGTTGAACCCCCAATCCCGCATCCAGCGGAAGTCATCCTTCTTGAACGCTCCGTCGCATTGATAGAGATAGCTCTTCATCTGGTTGGGATCGGTCGAGAAGTACTCCAGCAGGTTGAAGCCGTACCATTTGGGGTTGATCGACTCCTTTGAGTCCAGCGGCGCCGTCATGGCGGAAAGAGTTGTCGAGCACGCGCTTGCCGCAGCCATCGCGGCCATCGATTTGAGCACGGCGCGCCGCTGCGGATTCATAGGAGCTTCGAACCTGTTTCCATCTTGCATTTCCATCCCCTCCGATCTTCATCCGGAGCAGCCGGCGCCGCCCGCAACAACCACGGCATCGGGCGCTCCGTCGCGTCAGGTTGAAGAAACTGATTCACGGGAATTATATTCCTGGTCCGTGGGGTCGGGTTCATGGCATTTGCCCCGGTCCGACCTGCGCGGAATGAAAGAGCCCCGTACTCGCCCTTTGGTAACGCGAATCCCGTGTGACCCTTGATGACGAATGAGCCGATCATGGCCAGAGCTCCCAGGAGGGTTCCTTGTTAAAATCGAAAGGAGTTTGGCCCCATGAAGTCAGGGCAGGGTTTTTTATCTGACAGGTTTCCCGGATCACTATTCCTGGATCGTCGCTTCGCAGCCTGGAAGCGCCGCGGAGAAATAATAGACTATGCAACCCGGAACGTCAAAACCTTTTTCACATGAAACTTTCCGCGCTGAAGGCCTGGTGGCGTACTTCTCCATGGAGATCGCGATCAATCCGGCCATGCCCACCTATTCCGGCGGCCTGGGAGTTCTGGCCGGCGATACCATGCGTTCCGCGGCCGATCTGGGAATTCCGCTGGTGGCCTTCACGCTGGTGCACCGCAAGGGATACTTCCAGCAGCACCTGGACAGCAAGGGCGTGCAGAGCGAGGAAGTTCAGCCGTGGAATCCGCAGGAGTTCTGCACCGAAGAAGCGGCGCGGGTAACGGTTTCAGTGGAAGACCGCATTGTGACGGTGCGCGCCTGGCGGTACGATCTGGCGGGTTGTCAGGGACACGTGGTGCCGATCTACCTGCTGGACACGGATCTGGACGGAAACTCAGGATGGGATCGCGGACTGACCGATCACCTGTACGGCGGGGACAGCAACTACCGCTTGCAGCAGGAGATTGTGCTGGGCATGGGTGGCGCGCGCATGGCCAACGCGCTGGGCCACCGGGTGAATGTGTATCACATGAACGAGGGCCACGCGGCGCTGCTGACGCTGGCGCTGCTGGAGAGCGAACTGGGCGGGGGACCGCTGGGCGCGGCCACGGAGGCCGATCTCGCCCAGGTGCGCCGGAAGTGCGTCTTCACCACCCACACGCCGGTTACGGCCGGCCACGATCGCTTCTCCACCGAGCAGACCATCCGCATTCTGGGAGGCGACCGGACGGCACGCATGGAAAGGCTGGGTTGTTTTCGCGACGGCATGCTGAACATGACGCTGCTGGCGCTTAACTTCTCGCGCTATGCCAATGGCGTGTCCATGCAGCATGCAAAGGTTTCTCGCGCCATGTTCCCGGAGTTTTCCATCGACTCGATCACCAACGGCGTTCACGCACCGGCCTGGATGTCGCAGCCCATGCAGCAGCTGCTGAATGCGAACTTCTCTTCCTGGCGGCGCGACAATCTATATTTGCGCAATGCCATCGACCTGCCGGAGAAGGAGATTCTCGCGGCGCACGCCCGCAACAAGGAGGCGCTGCTGACCGAGGTCACCACGCGCACCGGGCTGGTGCTGAATCCCAAGGTGCTGACGCTCGGGTTTGCCCGCCGCGCGGCCACCTACAAACGGGCCACGCTGCTGTTCGCCGATCCCAGGCGGCTGGCGGAGATCGCCACCGCGGCAGGCGGATTGCAGGTTATTTTCGCCGGCAAGGCCCATCCGCAGGACGAGCCCGGCAAGGCGCTGATCCAGGAGGTGGTTGAGGATGCGGCCAAGGACTCGAACGACCTGCTGCGGGTGGTTTATCTGGAGAACTATGCCTGGAGCCTGGGCGCGCTGCTGACCGCGGGCGTGGATGTGTGGGTGAACACGCCGCGGCGGCCCTACGAGGCCTCCGGCACCAGCGGCATGAAGGCCGCCCTCAACGGCGTCCCCAGCTTGTCGATTCTGGATGGGTGGTGGATCGAAGGCTGCATCGAGGGCTTCACCGGCTGGGCCATCGAGGACGGCGCCAACGATCAGGAGGAAGCGGCTTCGCTTTACAGGAAGCTGGAGACGGCCGTGGTTCCGCTATTCCTGGAAGCGCCGGAGAAGTGGGCGCGCCTGATGCGCTCGACGCTGGCCTTCAACGGTTCGTACTTCAACACCAACCGCATGGTGAAGCAATATACACGCAACGCCTACTATCCGGTGAAGCTGATCGAACAGGCGAAGGTCGGGCAATAGGCGTTCGCGGAGTGAAGACAGCTTCTAGGCTGCTAGCCTCTAGCTTTTAGCTAGGCACCGGCTCAAGCTGCCTGATCCTGACTCTCTCGTTTGGGCAAGAGGACGTGTTCAATCCAAGGCCCGCAATTCCATAAAACGAATGCGACAAGCTAGTCGTGTCTGAAAATCTGATTAATTGCCATAAGAATCAATAACATAGATCGTAGCTGGCTGGTATAATTATCTCAGAAGCTATTGAAAACACTGCGATAACTGGGAAAAAGTGATGC
>JBEKNO010000031.1:0-27082 GCA_049522735.1 Occallatibacter sp. | reverse complement strand
ACGACCGCCAGGCTCCCTGTTATCCATCCATACACAGCAACAGATAACTACACATGCAGGGAATAACCTCGCCGGTACCACCGTGGCTCTCTTGGTACATTCCGTTCATGCGATTGCCCTGTACAAAGGTCTAAGTGTCTACGTGTTTGCCGCCTTGACATGCGAAGATAGAACGAACGCCCGGAAAGCATCCGTGACTCTGGGCTGTTTGGCCCAGGTGAAACTCGCGATGCAACGTGTTGCGCTGCTCTATAACCCGGTTTCAGGACAATACTCTTCGCGGCGGGATGCGGCCGTTCAGGATGCCCTGGCCGTGCTCCGCGATGCAGGCGTGGCGGCCGAGGCCTTTAGCACCGTCACGCCGGAAAGCGCCGCGGCCCAGGCGCAACAGTCCATCCGCCAGGGCTGCGACACCATTCTTGCCTGTGGCGGCGACGGCACCGTCCATGCCATCCTGCAAACCCTGGTGGGGACCGAAGTCGCCCTCGGCGTCATTCCCCTGGGCACTGCCAATGCCCTGGCCTCCAATCTGGGCCTGATTGCATCGCCGGCCAGGGTGGCGCGCACCCTGCTGAATGCCGCCGCGGTGCGGGTTCCGGTGGGCCGCATCCACTTCCACGACAGCGCCGGAAACCCCGCCTCGCGCTACTTCCTCGTCGCGGCTGGAATCGGCGCGGATGCTCTGCTGATGTCGCGGATGGATGCGCGGCTGAAGCGGCGTTTTGGCTACGCGCTCTATATTGTGGAAGCCTTTCGCATCTGGGCAACCCACCACTTTCCGCTCTTCGAGGCAGCCTTCAACGGCAACGGAAGCCAGGCTCCGCGCGTGGTCGAGGCCTCCCAGGTGCTTGCCGTGCGCGTGCGCTCGTTTGGAGGGGTTCTGCGCGAATTGGCTCCCGGCGCCACGCTGCGCAACGGCAGCCTGAACCTGTTGGCCTTTCGAACCCGAAGCCGCCTCCGTTTCCTGCGCTTTTTACTGGCGGTGATCTTCAGGCGCCACACCTTCTCCGGCGAGGTAGAACTGTTGGAGGCCGCCTCAGTGGAGTGCCGCGCCCTCAGCGGCTCCCCTGCTCCCATCTTCGTGGAGGCGGATGGAGAAGTCCTGGGTTCCCTGCCGGTGCGCATGGAAGTCGTGCCCCAGGCGCTGACCCTGCTGATCCCTCCCCACGCCCAGCCGTAATGCCTGATCTGAGCCGGATACTCTGGCTCTCAAAGACGAAACCTGGGCGCCCGTCCGCAAATTCCTCAGAACATCTGCTGGATGGCCATCATGTGCAGGATGAGCCGGCTTTCTGCGCCGGGTACGGGTGAGAATCCATATCGTCGATAGTAGGCGACGGCTCTTTCATCCTTGGCATCCACGACCACCCCTGCCGAAGCGATGTGCGCGCTTTGGACGAGGGACCGTCGTAGAGCGTCAAAGAGCATGGTCTCGCCCAGCTTCTGGCCCTGCCACTCGCTTGCCACGGCGAGGCGGCCAAGAAGTGTCGCGGGAACGGCAGGATAACGGGCGAGCCGTCTCGCCAGCTCATCGGGAAGATGTACAAAGTCGATACTGAATTGAGAGAGCGTGTAATAGCCGGCGATGAACGGAGCTTCAATTACAGCAACGTAGACCACGGCGGCGTGCTTCTCCATGTCCTGAGCCGCCTGCCGCTGGAGATAGGTGTTGAGAGCCGATACGCCACAGTCGAAAGCGGCGCGATCATGACGCTTCTTGTCGAGCGGTTCAATCGTGACAGGTGAGCTTTGGCGGAACGCGGGCATTATTCGCTCACGATATCTTTGCCAAGCAGCGCCTTATACCGCCTGGCGGCGGCCATGGCCTTGCGGTTGGGCCGCGGAGGGTTCAGAAGGAACTCCGCAAAAGCTACGCGTGCGCCCTCGCTGAGCGTGAGCACCTCATTCTCGCGAATGGCGCGCGTGGCCGCTTCCTGCGCGCTTTGCACCACAAACTCGGTAAGCGAGGCTCCGCGCAGCGAAGCCGCGTATTCCAGGCGCCGCTTCAAATCTGGAGAAATGCGAGCTTCCAGCCGAGCGGCTCGCGCGGTCTGAAGTTGGGGCATGGCGTTTCCTTTCCTGCCTGCGCTTTCTATTGTACGGCAAATTGCCGTATCGTGTCCAGATGCCTCGCTGCTTAGGATCTTCGGCCCCAAGGTCAATCTTGCCGCCGCGAGTCTCTTCCATATCATCGCTTGCTTGCAGGAGCATGAAGAGGTGAGGTTGCAGGTGGTGGCGCAGGGGTATCTGGAAAGATAATCGCGATATATGCTCTTTGTTCGCCTAAGTGCTGACGATTGAACGACTTAGACAACTCCTTTATTTTTAACGATTTATCTTGAAATATCTACCTTATCTGCGTATCCTTAGTGTGACGGATATCCACGATATGAACCTAGCCTACAACCCGGTCGGCCAAGTCGTAGATGGTCTGCGCAGCATCGGCTATAACGGATCGCTGCTTGAAGAGGAATACAAATTCCCAGATTGGTTCTCCCCGCGAGCAGAAGAGTGGAATGTGGCAGCAGCCGCATTTGGCCAAACGCCAATCTCATATGACTCTGCATGCATCGGTGTTGCAGAAGCGAACGGATTTAGTCACCAATCGCTGGTCAATAAGTGCCGTGCTCTGGGAGCCCCAATAATTTTAGAGGTTGACGGGGCCGAAATTCGAGAATGGGCTGTCTCTCGCAAGGAAGATGCCCATGGTTTAGTGGAAACCTATCGTACGGATCGCGTGAGTGAAATGTTTGCTTCCCGCGCTGCTGATTGGCGACCGCAAAATCTGCTTCGCCTCAAGAATGTCGGCTCTTATCAATGGAATCAGCAATTGGCGCTATTCGTTGGTTTGCTTCCTGAGCTTGAGGAGCAAATCCAGAAGAAGCTTGATCCACTTCTACGCGATACGCTTTCGAGGGTTCGTCAATCGTACTTGGAATCTTCTGGACGCGAACCGAATCCAGCACAAATATTCAGGCTCATTTTCCGGACTTTAACTGCGAAAGTCTTCTACGACCGACAGGTGAGCAGCTTTACCAAACTCTCAGGTGATTCCGAAGAGCTGCTAGCGGCAGTCGCGCGACATTACCGCGAGGAGCCGTCTCGCTTACTCACTCGCGAAGCGCGCCAAATCGCGGCAGATCGTATATGGAAAGAGTTTGATTTTAGAAATCTTTCGGTTGAAGTACTAGCGCAGATATGGTCTAGAACTCTCGTGGATGACGAAACAAAGCGCAAACTCAGCATACATCGCACTTCACGCAGCATAGTTCGCTATGTTGTCGAGAGGGTGCCGTTCGCTCGGTCTGGCGACGACCGACGGATAATCCTGGAGCCATGTTCTGGAAGTGCTGTGTTTCTGATTGGTGCAATGAATCTGCTCAGGCATAGCTTATTTGGAGCGGACGCATCCGAAAGGCATCGGTATTTCGTCCAGCACTTGGCTGGAATCGAAGCGGACCCCTTTGCGGTCGAAATAAGCAAGCTTGCGCTGACTCTTGCAGATTTTCCCAATCCGAATGGGTGGGACATCGCAGGTGGAGACGTGTTTGACGAGTCGGTTTCGAGCGGATACCTCAAACGCGCTGGACTTGTGCTTTGCAATCCGCCATATGGTGATCTCGATTCAGAGGAGCGACAGCGGTATGGTTCGCGATTTGTTCAGCGACCGGCGGCAATCTTGGATCATGTACTGAATCATTTACACCAGGAAGGTGTTCTCGGGTTTGTCTTGCCGAGAACGTTTGTGGATGGAAGAGGTGGTTACGCTGAAGTGCGTGAACGCCTTGCAAAGCGGTTTGCGTCGATTGAGATCACTATACTTCCTGATAGGGCTTTTGAAGCCGATTCAGAGATTGCCGTCCTAATCGCCTCTGATCCAATCCCGCACAAGGTCTGTCGGGTTAGTTATCGAAAGGTGAATGATGACGCTGTGTCTTGGTGTGAATTTGAGCAAGCGCACCAAGTTTCGAGCGAGTATGCTGCAGAGCTTTCTGTTGAAGAGGCGAAACGTTCTCTACTGATCCCAGAACTGCCGGAAGTTTGGAATTTTCTTGTTGACTATCCTACCTTGGGAAAAGTTGCAGAACTACATCGTGGCATCCAGTGGAATCTGCCCCTCACGGACGATGGTACAGAAACTGGATACAGGTCGCAACTCGTTAAGGATAAGCCGTCAAGTGGATATAGGCTGGGGGTTGCACCTAAGACAACCTTTCATGTTTTTGAACAACCGGATCTTGCTTACCTAAACTTCCGTCCAGAAGTTCAACAAAGTGGTGCTTGGCGATATTCCTGGGATAAACCCAAGGCGATTCTTAATAAGGCCGCACGCTCGCGCGGTAGCTGGCGCGTGGCTGCGTTTCCAGACAGTTGCGGTATTGCGTGCTATCAAACCTATATCGGAGTGTGGCCCAAGTCAGACTCACAGGATGAATGGTCATTGTCTGCCATATTGAATTCTCCAGTGGCAAACGCATTTGTTGCTACTCGCGAGGGAAAAACAGACGTGACAATCGAAACATTGGGATTGATTCCTGTTCCGCATTTTTCGGAGGTACAACGGTTCAAATTGCGCGCGCTGATTATGGAATATCAGCGAATCACGTCCACAATACCTCTCCAAGGAGTTAGTGGCGATGCGGAAGGAATACTCAGACAGATCGACGCTACGGTGTTGGATGGATATGGTATGCCTCCCCGAATTGAACGTCAATTATTGGATTTCTTCAGAGATCAACCTCGGGCGACAAAACATTCATTTGCTGATTATATTCCGAAAGATTGTTCTGTATATTTTTCGCTCTCTGAGTTTCTGTCGCCGGACTTTGCCGCCGCAAGCGCTGGTGAATTGTTGGGACGGATCAAGGAGACATCGCGAGCGTGATCGGCTATTTGATGGACACAAACCACGTAAGCGCCCTGGAGACTAAAAACCCCAGTGTCATTGCCAAGCTCCAATCATTGCCGGTGAACACGCAGATCCGAGTTTGCACTATAACTCTGGGGGAATTAGAGTCTGGCCATCAAATGAACACTACTACAAACCAGCGCCGCCGTAACGAGGCTAGGGCCTTTATCAATGCAGAATTTGCTCCAAATGCTCTGCCGATATCCAGGTCAACCGGTTACTACTACGCGCAGATCATGGGAAGGATTTGGAAGCAAATTCCACCTCTAAAGGATAAAGTTTCGACAGACCTTCATCTTGCGAATCAAGGTATAAATGTCAACGATGTTTGGATCGTTGCCAGCGCTTGGGAACATGGACTTACGTTTCTGACAAAGGATAAAATGACCTGCATTAGAAAAGTAACTCCAGAGGTTACATGGGAAAGCTGGTATTAGGGACATAGTGTTAGATCCTTCGATTACTGATCAACGCGTGCCGATCTCTCACTTCTTCAGCGGCTTCCGCGCAAAGTAAAACAGCGAACCCGCCAGCGCCGCGAAGGCCAGGACGGAAACCCAGTCGTGGTAGAGGAAGGTGTGCGGCAGGGCGATGGGGTTCTCGCGGTTCCAGGTCGTCTCGTAGAACTTGAAGGCCACGCCGAGCAGGCCCATGATTCCGCCCGCGGCGATCAGGCCCGATGCGAACAGGGAGCCGGGCGAGACGTCGTCTTCGTCAGCCGCTCCGGCCTTCTTCATGGCGCTCTCGACAAGCCAGCGGACCACACCGCCGGTAAAAATGGCCAGGGTGGTGCCGATGGAGAGATACGCGCCCACGGCGAACGACAGCGAGCGGATGCCGAGCAGCTCTACGCCAATGACCAGGAAGACGCCGAGCATGACCAGTCCCCACGGCAACTTGCGCGAGAGGATGCCGTTGATGACGGTGGCCATCAGCCGGGCCTGGGGCGCGGCGGCCTTTTCGCTGCCGATGCCGGGGATCCACTGCACCTCGATGCGCCCGGTCGAGGGCGAGTAGAGGTACTTGCCGTCGGCCAACTCGGAGGAGCCGAGGGCGTTGAGGACCAGGTACTCGCTCTTGTGGTGAAGCGTGGAGGAGCCGTTGGCGCCCTTCACCGGGAACTGTTCTATGAGGCCCTGGGGATTCTGCTGGACGGCGACGCCGGGATGGGAGGCGCTGATCTCCCAGGCGCGGGGCGCTTCGCGGAACTCCTGCAGGCCCTTGTTCATCAGGTCGAGCGTGACGCCGATGGAGATGGTGGAGACGGTGATGCCAAGGAAGAATGCGATGCGCTGCTTTAGAGGCGTAGCGCCGATCAGATACCCCGTTTTCAAATCCTGGGAGGTGTCGCCGGCTTCGGCCGAGGCAATGCAGACCACGCCGCCGATGGTGATGGCCAGGGCGCCAAAGGCCGGCGCGGTCCAGCCGTTGACCAGAAAGATGGCGCTGGTCGCCATCAGCGTGGCGATCGTCATGCCGGAGATGGGATTGGCCGAGCTGCCGATGAGGCCGACAATGCGCGAGCTGACGGTGACAAAGAGGAATCCGAAGACGACCACCAGCAGCGAGGCGGCCAGGTTGGCCCAAATGCCGACCTGTGCGCCGGGAACCGGCTTGAAGTAGAGGAAGAAGAACATGATCACGATGAGCGCAATGCAGCCGAAGACGGCGAAGGTCATGGAGAGATCCAGCTCCGTGCGCTTGGGCGCCGCAGCCGCCGCGGCAGTGCCCCCGCGAATGTTCTTGAAGCCGGACTTGAGCGCGCCGATGATGGTGGGCAGGGTCTTGAAGAGGGTGATGAGTCCGGCCGCGGCCACGGCTCCCGCGCCCATGGGACGGATGTAAGTGGACCACAGATCGCTGGGGCCCATCTGGGCGATGGGCGCCGTGCCGGGATAGATCGGCGTGGGCAGCCCCTTGCCGAAGAAGTAGAGCAGGGGCATCAGCACCAGCCAGGAGAAGACGCCGCCGGCGAAGATGATGCCCGCGGTTTTGGGTCCGATGATGTAGCCCACGCCAAGGTACTCGCTGGTGGCGTCGGCCTTGATGGAAGCGCCTTTGAGGACGTGCTGGGGCCCGAAGTCGGGCTGGAACTCGGGCGTGCCGGGCCAGCCGCCGAGGAGGTTCTCGTTCTGAAAGGCGGCGTAAAGAGCGCCCAGGCCGAGGCCGAAGAAGACCCGGCTGGCTGTGGAACCTCCACTGGCGCCCGCTTTGATCACGTCGGCGCAGGCCGTGCCCTCAGGGAAGGCCAGCTTGCCGTGCTCCTCGACGATCAGCGGCCGCCGCAGCGGAACCATGAACAGCACGCCGAGAAAGCCGCCGATCAACGCCAGCATGAAAATGCGGTAGTATTCCAGGTCGAAGCCCAGGAAAATGAGCGCCGGCAAGGTGAAGATGACGCCCGCCGCGATGGATTGGCCGGCGTTCCCTGCCGTCTGCACGATGATGGTCTCAAGAACCGAGGGTTTGCCGCGGTAGCGCAGGAAGTTGATGGAGATGACGGCGATGGGAATGGAGGCGGCCACGGTGAGACCGGCCTTTAGACCGACGTAAACAGTGACGCCGCCGAAGATAATGCCGAAGACGCACCCCAAAAGAACGGCGCGGAGGGTGAACTCCGGACGGTTGTCGCTGGCAGGAACAAAGGGTTGAAACTCGGGCACGGTCAGCCTCCAAATGGCGCAAGCATTCTAGCTGGAATTCTCTGAAGGGGGAGTTTAGCAGCAAAGGGGCTGGATGCAACAGAGATGTTGTGGCAGGATTGGCGTAGGGGACCTCTTTCGCGTAGAGCAGCCGGCCGCCCTCAAACAGCCTGGAACGGAGAACCGCCATGACCAGCCCCGCATTGAACCCCACGCCCGCACAGCGTCTGCTCTCGCTGGACGTGCTGCGCGGCATCACCATCGCCTTCATGATCTTGGTCAACAACAACGGCGGCGAGGGCTCGTGGGGCTTCGTGAATCACGCCGCGTGGAACGGCCTCACCCCCACCGACCTGGTCTTTCCCACCTTTCTCTTCGTGGTGGGGGTTTCCATCGTGCTATCCGTTGACGCGCGGCTGGCGCGCGGCGGCACGCGCAGGCAACTGGCCTGGCACACGCTGCGGCGGGCCGGAATTCTGTTTCTGTTCGGGTTTGTGGGCAATGGTTTTCCCTTCTTCAGGCTGGAGCACTTGCGGGTTTATGGGGTGCTGCAGCGCATCGCCATCTGCTACCTGGCGGTGGGGCTGTTTTACCTGTGGGACAGGCGGGTCTGGACCAAGGTGGCGGTGCTGGCGGCGGTGCTCGTGGGCTACTGGGTTTTGGTGCGCTGGGTTCCGGTGCCGGGAGCGGGGCTGCCGGGGCGCGATATTCCCTTCCTCGATCCCAACCGGAACATCGTGAATTGGCTCGACCGGCGCCTCTTCCCCTATCACCTCTATGAGAACTGGACCACCCACAACCTGCGCGATCCTGAAGGACTGCTCAGCACCATTCCCGCCGTGTGCACCACGCTGCTGGGGCTGTTGACCGGGCTGTGGCTGCGGGGGCAGAGGGCGATCAAGGCCAAAACTCTGGGACTGGCCGCGGCCACCGTGGCCTGCCTGGCCACAGGCTATCTATGGTCGCTATGGTTTCCGCTCAACAAGAAGATGTGGACCAGCTCGTATGTGCTGGTAGCCGCCGGCTGGTCGCTGGCCGTGTTCACCCTGGCTTACTGGGCTATGGAGCAGCGCGGCTGGGGCAAGGGGCGCGTCAAGGGATTCGCCTGGCCCTGGCTGGTTCTCGGCTCCAACGCCATTGTGGCCTACATCTTCAGCGAGTTGATGGCCAGCACCCTGGGGAACATCAACTTTACCGTGGACGGGGAGCAAACCGACGTGCTGGCCTACGTGTTTACCCATGTCTTCGCTCACATCCCCGACCCGGGCTGGGCCGCTTTTGCCTACTCGGTTTCGTTCCTGGCGGTTTGCTTTGTTCCGGTGTGGGTGCTCTACCGGAAGAAAATCTTCGTGAAGGTGTGAGGGCGGGCGTGGTCTGGATGGTCTTGCGCGGTCACCTGGAAACCGTCGGGGAGATTGACCGGAACGTGGAGATGACAGGGGTTGCCGGGGCGTTCCCGAATTGCCGTCAATCCATGAGCTGGCAGACTGAGGAACGCTGGGGCGTTTAGCAAGACTTATCTGTGCGAGGTGTTAATGACCTCCGGAACGCCCTAACGCAGAGGCCAATCAGGAATCAGAGCGTCAATCTCTTCCATTAAACTCCGGGTCTCTGTAAGCGCCACCACGACGCGTTGCCAATGCTGTATATCGTCGTAACTTAGCTTGCGCCCCTTGCGGTCCTTCAACCACTTCTCGCAGACCTGATAGCCGCCGATATGGAAATTCCATGTCTCCGGGGGAACGCCCTCGAAGTATTGCTCGTCATTGATATGGATATGCCGCGTGCCAGGATCGTATTCGGCCTTCTCGATTACATTCGTTCCTGGCTTACGAAACTTTGTCACGAACTGGTTGATCCGCGGAGCTTGTTTCTCATCGAGAAGGTGCAGGGCGACCAGTTCTCTGCCCTTCTTAGCCAACGCGCGAAACAACCCGAGATCCGACGTGAACGAAACGCGAGGGAAGTCCCGCTTGAGGGAGTCGGCATACCGGTCACGAAACCCCGACGCATGAAAGACGGCATAGATGTAGTGAAAGATGTCTTCAGGCGTGAGACCCTTTGGAAGGCCGTATTGCGGATCCTGCTGCCGGCCGAGCTTCGCCGCAAGCTCGTCGAGAAAGGTTCGCGAAAGATTTGGATGGCGGCCTTTAAAGAGATCGCCGTTTGCACCGTTGATTGCATCGTCGTACAGATAAAGCGGGAAGACCGTCGAGCCGTCCTTGAGCTCGACGAAGACGGCTGGCGCTGGAACATCTGTTACTACAGCGTGCCGCCAATTTGACGCCTTCGTCTGCCGCGTTACATTGATGCAGAGATTGTCGCGCCCAGCCACATGCTTCAGAAGCTCTTTGCGCGGTCGGTCTATCGCGAGATCGCTAAAGTAACTCCATCGCCAATCAAAGGGCCGGTAAGCGACCTTCAAGATCGGCGCCTTCCAGTTCTTGTCCTCTTTCAGGCGGGCGCGTTGTGTTGCAAGATTCCAATCTCCATTGTCCTTCGTCCCAAACTGCTGATGCAATTCATCATCGGTATCCTTGCCCCTCAATTTCTCCAGACGCGCTAAAATCTCCGACCGCTCAAATGCAATTGCAAACTGGTCACGGTGCGTCTGGTAACCCAGAACCGATATAGGAAAGATGTCTTTCAGGCTGGAAAACTCGCTGTATTCCTTCGACAGTGAGCGGTCCTGTGGAACAAACAAATAATAAGGCGCCTGGGGCGTCAATTTATTCCAGGCAGTCCCTTGCACGGAGCCGTCCGATAATGTCCTATATTTCGCTTGCCGGTCGCCCCAAAGTTCCGCGTGCCAGACCTTGCACTCGCCCTTCCGCTTGGGTTGGCGCACGGCCAATAAGATGGCCGTGCCTTGCTGGATGTCGAAGACATTCTCATCCTTGCCGCCGCCCGGATTCTTCTCCTTCTTTTTCGAGTTGCCGTGCAAGTCATAGAGGTAAATCTCGCTGAAGCTCCGCATCAGGCTCCGCCTCATGCCGCGAAAAGTCGGGTTGTCGAGGTAGCTGTGATTGGTGATGAAGGCGAGAATCCCATAGCCAGTCTTTTCAATGCGCCACTGAGCGAAGCGGATGAACTTTACATAATCGTCCTGCAACCATTTAAGGTTCTTTTCCCCTAGATCAGCGCCATCCACGCGCTTGTAATCTTCAATCAGTTGGCCTATGAAGGTAAGATTTCCGTCCACGTCCCGGCTTCTGTTGGCGGAGTGGCCGGAGTATGGAGGGTTCCCAAGCACCACCATGATTCTGTCTTTGTTCTTGATTTCAGCAGCCTGCTCCGCTTCGTCCGAGATGGCCTTCGCAACCAACCGTTCACTTCTTTTGGCCGCCTCCTCCAGCGTATTAGTCAGATAGATTCCGAGCCGTTCCTCCGGCTTAAAAACGTAGCCGGTCTCTTCCAACTCCAACGAGAGCTTGAGATGCGCAATTGCGTAAGGAGCCATCAGCAATTCAAACCCAAAGACGCGCTTAAGGAGATGGTCGGCAACGTAGTCCGGCCATGCGCCTAATTGTCCGGTCATGCCCGTATAGATATGCTGAATAATCACATAGATGAAAGTCGCCGTGCCGGTGGCGGGGTCCAGAATAAGCGTCTGTTCATCCGCAAGTCCCTTGGGTTTATTGAAGCGCGTCTTTAATAACTCGTCCACCGAGCGGACGATATAGCCGACAACCGGCTCAGGCGTGTAGTAGACGCCGCGCCGCTCGCGGAGCGCCGGGTCGTAGGCCGCAAGAAAGGTCTCATAAAAATGCACGACGGGGTCGTCTCGCCCCGTAACATGGCCAATGTCGTGCATGACGCCGCCCATGTCCGCATATTCAAGCAGGCGCACAAGGTCGTCCACAGCCCAGGCGAAGACATCCGGCATATCCGCCCCGGCCATTTGTGAGAATATCGACCGTAAGAACGGGTTGGATCGAGGAACGGCAAAGGCAGCCTGTTCGCGGCTAAAGTTGGCGCCAACCTTTGCCGTCTGGATGCGCGCGGCAAACAGACCGTAGGCAAGCGTCTGCGCGAAGATGTCCGCGAATTCCCCCTCCTTCAATTCAGGCAGCAGGGTTTCGCGAAAACTCGCAAGCCACTGGTAAAGCCAGCTCTTTTCGCTGTGTGTCCCCGATTGGAAGGCCCGGTCAATCACTTCGCGCAGCAAATGAGTGATTCCGGCCATCCGGGTAGCCAGTTCCTTGGCCGTTTCAACCGTGATGGCTTGTTGATCCAGAAACCCGCGGAGCAGGCAAAACACGTCTTCCGCTCCACGCGGCGTTGCCTTCAACTTATTCTTGCCGTCGAGCGTCGCCAAGGTTGCAGTCAGTCGCGGTTTGATGTCGCCTGCAACGTACCAGCGGAACTCCAGATAATCGGTAAGCACCCAGTTGGATAGCCCGCCAAGGTATCGTTTGAATTGCTCTCCATGAGGGCCTTTTCCGCGCTGTACCTCATCGAGATTGGTGCCAATATCCTTCGTCTCGACGTGGCCGACAGGAACCTTCCCCTTCCGGAGGCTAAGGTCTGGCGCACCACAGGCAATCCGTCGCGCCTCGTTTACCGCAACGAAGCCTGGGAAGCTGGACTCAAGCAAATGCTGCAAAGCAGCACGATGCGTGTGCTCCGTCGAATCGCCCTGCGCAAGGTTCGCCCGCAGCGCAGAAAGATACTCGGTGAAAGTTTTCATTTCCAAAGAAGTCTAGCAGGGTTCGCCTATGGCCGGCTGCCCCAGGTCTCGACCGCCGCGGTCCGCCGCAGAGGAAGACCTGGGACAGCAGAATCCCCAACCGGCGGGCCTTTTTGTTCCCCGTTCGGCCTAGCCCCAAATCCCCGCTCTCCAAACTGCGGCATCTACACAGTCGGCAAAAACTCCGTAAACCGCACATTATCATCATCTTACGCCTGCATCCTGCTCTTTTTGAGACTCTTCCACAAAATCTCTAGGTAATTCTCTGCAACCCTTTCATCCAATTCGGAACCTTGTTGGCAGCCAATTCGCAAGATTCGGTCCCTGGAAAAGTTAACCCCTCAAAAAAGTACAACCCCCCAGGCGAACATTTGGAGTTTTTACGCACCCTTTAAGCGGACATTTGACGCTTGCGCGGCACCATGGAAGCGAACATTTTACGCTTTCTTATGTACCGCCTTCACCGGCCGGAACAGCCACAGGTTCAGCAGCGAGAACAGCAGCCCGCCCACGGTGAACTTGAGCCAGACAGGCGCCTGCGACGGAGAGAAGAAGCCCTCCAGGCAGCCGGCGATGACCAGCAGGGGAATGACGCCGGCGACCAGTTGCGTGGCTTCGCTGCCGCCGCGTGCCACTGACTCCTTCCAGCGCAGGGCGCCGGGGAAGAGCATGGCGTGGCCCAGCCGGAATCCCGCGCCGCCGGCGATGAGAATCGAAGGCAGCTCCAGCGCTCCGTGCGCCGCCACGAAGCTCCACAGCGCCAGCGACATGCTGTACTGGTGGCAGGCCGCGCCAATCACCCCCAGCATCATGCCGTTGACGGCAAGGTAGAAGAAGGTTCCCAGCCCGAAGACGATCCCGCTGGCGAAGGTGACAAAGCTGACCGAGAGGTTGTTGGTCATAATGGCGCTGGTGGCCAGGGGGGCCATGGTGACCACGGACTTGGTCCACATCTCGTGGCGTTCCATGGTGGCAATCATCTCCGGGCCGACGAAGTGGCGCATGAACTCCGGACGTGCGCAGGTGAGCGCGGCGCCCAGCAGGCCCCAGGCCACCGTAACCGCAACCGAGGCCAGCACGTAGCCGATTTGGCGCTGAAAAATGGCCGGGTAATCGTCCCTGAGGAAGCGCCAGAGCGTGAGCAGATTGGTCTTGCGGCCGGAGTAGATGATATGGTGGGCGCGAGCCAGCAACTGATTCACATGCGCGGCATAGGTGCGGGCGGTCGGGTCTTGCCTGAGCACCGAGAGGTCCGCGGCCACCTGGCGGTAGAGCAGGGCCATCTCCTGCAACTCCGCGCGGGTGAGCCGCCCCAGCCCGCTCGTGCCGGATTGGGCCAGCAAGCCGGAGAGCCGGTCCCAGTAGGGCCGCCGCTTCTGAATCCACTGGTTGGAGAGGATTTGCGTCATGGACCTGCGTTCTGACCAGCTTAGCCCAGATTACCTTAACATTGATACGCCGGAGTTGGTCAGCATCGAGATGCCCCTGGCCGGCATCGGCAGCCGTTTCATCGCGCTGCTGGTCGATTACCTCATCTGGTTTGCCGGGCTGCTGGTTTTGCTGCTGCTCTTCGCGGTCTTTCTTCCCGGCATCCGGGCATATTCAAAGATTTCAGCGCAATGGGCGACCGCCATCGTCATTTTCGCTGTTTTTCTGGTCAACTGGGGCTACTTCACCCTCTTTGAGGCCTTCTGGAACGGGCGCACCCCCGGCAAGCGCATCGCCAGAATCCGCGTCATTCAGCGTTCCGGACGCGCTATCGGCCTCTTCGAGTCCATGACCCGCAACCTGGTCCGCTATGTTGACCAGCTTCCTTTCTTTTATGCCGTCGGGGTGATCGTCATGTTTGTAACCAAACAGCATCAGCGGTTGGGCGACCTGGCTGCCGGCACCCTGGTGGTTAGGGATCGGGAGGAGGAAACCCCGCTGTGGGGCGAGTCGGGCGCCCGCACCTTCACCGCGCAGAGCTTTGCCCCCGGCGCCCCGGTTCGGGAGCCTCATACCGCCGTCACTCTGCCCGTTACCGGCATCGCCAAACTCGCGCCGGCCGACCTCGAGGTGCTGGAGGGCTTTCTCTCCCGGCGGCTGGATATGAGCCTGGCGACCCGTCAGGCTCTGGCCCTCCGCATCGCTTCAGCTATCCAATCGAAGTCCGGCCTGCAACCGCCCCCCGGCGCCAGCATCGAAACCTTCCTCGAAGCCACGGCCCGCCAACTGCGGGATCTGGCCCGCATGCGCTAGGTCTCTGACCGCTTGTTCTTGTACCAGCTCCGTGCCCCATCCTTTCGCCTTTTTCCTGGCGAAAGGGTGGGAAACCACGAACCTCAAAAGTACGAAATCACACAATCAGAGACCTAGTTCAGCTGGGCATGGGACACAATGTATTTTTCTCGCGCCAGCAGCTCGGCCAATGCTTTTTCCGGGCAGATGTGCCGGGCTTCACGCTGATCCAGTTCTTCCGCTGTCTCCACGGAAGAGGCGATGGTCATGAAGCAGTCCAGGCAGCGGGTATTGTAAGTGCCGTTTTCGTTCTGTGTGCGGCTGTACATCGTTCCTCTGAGTAGCGAGAGAGATTTTCCGATGCTAGCCGCTCCAGCGTTTCCTCATCGTGATCCGCATCACCTGATTTTGTGACGCGTCACATGACCCTGTGACGCGTTGATCCGCCGGAACAATCTTTCATAAACGCTCTTACAGGGTTGTTCCCTGGTTGGAGTTTCGCCGCAGGTGCCAGCAGGGGCTTAGGCCAGCCTGCGGAAACAGCGACTCCGAGCAGGGCACGTCCGAGGAGCCGAGATAGTCATACTCCAGCTTGTTGCCCTTCAGCGGCACGGTCAGGAAGCGGTTGACGGTCACCTTGGAGATGGGCGAGCCGCGCAGCCGGAAAATGGCCCAATCGCCCCCGTACGCGGCTACAAACCCCGCCGCCAGCGCCACAGCCACCCATAACAACCAACGTTTCATCCGCTCCAGCCTTCCTCGTGCGATTGCTTCTTCAGAATAAAGGCAAACCGGGAGCGCGCAAGCAGAAGAGTTTTCGAGAACGGGCCTTTTCCGAGCGGGCAATGAGCAAGGTACAACCATCGGTTTGAACATACGGTTGACACAATTTCCAGTGACCGGACCGGCAATCCGAATTCAGAAGGGCAGCCTCATTGGCCGGGGTTCGAGGAAGCACAGGCCTTCCTTATCTTCACGCCCGACGGCCGGGTGGCGAATGCGGCGGGACTGCGCGGCCCCCAGTGCAATCTCTATCGGCAAGTGCTGGCCGAGCGCATGAAGCAGCAGCCGTAACCGCGCCCGCAAATCCGCCTGAACCGGTCAGATCGCATTAATCACCAGGACATCGGCCATTTCAGGCGTGAAGACCTGATAGCAATTTCCCCCACTCGCCTTGGCGTGGTAAAGAGCGGAATCGGCGCCCTTCAACAACGCTTCGGCAGCCAGTTGCCCCGCCGAGGCTGAGCAGACTCCAACACTGACTGAAATCAATATCTCGATGCCTTCAAAGGGTATGGGAATTGCCAGAGTCTGCACAATATTTGCTGCAATCTTCTCCGCCGCATGCGGATCGCTCAGGTCGGGGAGCAGCACCACAAACTCGTCCCCTCCCATTCTGGCGACAGTATCGCTCTTGCGCACGGTTTCCAACAGGCGAAGCGCGGTAACCCGCAAGACTTCGTCGCCGGCCTGGTGGCCGAATCGATCGTTGACCTCTTTAAATTTGTCGAGATCCACCGCCAGAAGCGCCAATCCTGTTAAATGGCGATTGGCGGTCTCCACCGCCGCATACAGCCGATCCTGAAGCAGCAGGCGGGTTGCCAGCCCCGTCAAGGCATCGTGCAGGGCCATGTGGCGAAAACGTTGTTCACTTTCGCGCAGCAGCACCGTCTGCTGCTCCACCTGCTTTCTGAGCGCCGCCACCCAGCCAAGCACAAGCAGCGTGATGATGATCGCCAAAGCCAGCAGCGCCAGCGAATGACCCGCCGTCCACCAGGAAGGGCTTTCGAGGACGGCTACGTCCCGGGGCGAACGCATGAGAACCCGAAAAGACTTCGGTACGGCCATACCTTCTCCAATGGCGCTTTTCTGCGTATCGAGCCGGATGGAACAGATTCCCGTGACTCGCAGCACGCTTCCGTTCTTCCATGCATTCACGTCAGGTTCCGCCAGACTCTTTGGCAGAATCACAGTGAAGATATTCTTTCCGGAGGTTAGCAGGAGGGTGATGTCTGAAGACGCAAGATCGCTACCGATCAGTTGGCCGTCGATCTGGATAAGTTCAGAATCGTGTTTGCCGCGCAGGGCTTGTTCGGCGGTGACGGGCAGGGCGGCAACCGGCCCGCTGGTAGCCGCGCTCCTGAACTCTGCCTCCGTGAGGACGGGCGCACCGTCTTCGGCTGCGGCGAATCCAACCACGTCTACATCGTCGCCCACGGCGACAGGCGTGTCCTGAGCCGTTCGCGCGCATATTCCGCGCGTCGCATCGCGAATACAGAGCGACGAGCCGGGCCACAGCAGGGTCACTCTTCCGCGCAGATGCACGCGGTGAAACGAAGCATTGATCTGGTCCCATCGCAATAGCTTATCGATGGGGAGGATGGGAAGCTGGAAGGAATCGCCCGGCGGGGGTTCCATAATTTCGATTGCGGAAAGGTTTGGGCACATGAGACGGACGCCGATCATCTGGCGGCTGGTGTTGAACGTCGGACCGGCGTTGGCGTGGATGCGTACTTTTGCGTCCACCAAGCCTGAGTAATTGGCGCCCGCCTCCTTCACCATGACAACCGTGGCGGTCCCGCCCGGCATTGCCAGTTGCAGCGTAACATTATGCCCGTACTCGACGATGGAGTGGATGAGGCCCTCAGCCTCGACCCATTGGCCGTCTTCGGCGCCGGTGGCCAAGCCAGTGAGGCTTTCCCGGCGAGGGTTTGCCGGGAGGCTGGAGTGGCCAATCACCCTGATTTGGGGTCGCGCAACGATGGGTGCAAACTCTCCTGCGCCGCTGACGCCGCGCACCTCAATCAGCGTTCCGGGGGGAAGGTCTCCGGTCGAACCTTCGGCAATTTCGGCATAAATGCTTCCGGTCGCATCGTGAACGAACAATGCGGCCCGCCTGGAACCGATGCTTGGATCGAAGTAGGTGACCACCCCCCGCAGATGGATGGGATAGCCGCGTTTGGCTTCCTCGCTGGAGAGGTCGTGCGCCTGGCGCGCCGTGGTAAGCGTTCGCAACCTGGCCGGCGCCTTCTTTGCGGATTCCGCGCCTGCCGCAGGCCCCGCGAACAAGAAGCCGATAGAGAAGAAAACCGCAATCGAAAAGGCTGACACCACGCAAAGGCGGCGGAGGCAGGCAGTCAAGAAGCAGATCTCAACATGCTTGCCGGCATGGAGACGAACTACGACTCTTCCCCACTGGTGCAGGGGGCTGAGATTTCCAGCGGCGACCGGTGTCGGTGGTCTCATACCGCAGCGCCGTCCTCCCTCCGGTGGACTCTCCGACGAGTGAATGCTCGAAGCCACACGCAAAGGGGTTATATCGGCCAGCGTGAGTGACAATTGGCTTCGCCCGATTGGCCTTGATTGTACACCCTTTGCAATATGAAGCGCCAAGGCACCCTGTCCGTAATCCGTCTGTAGATTTTGGCTGGCTAGCGCTTGGCTTGTGTTGACAAGGTGGAGACGTAGGGAAAGGCGAGTGGAGAGTTCACCCATCGGGTGTTATGTTGCATCTGTGAAGCGCGACAAGAAGCAAACCCCGAGCAGTCCCGCGGCAGGGGATTTTCTGTTCGAGATCGGAAAGGCGAGTGGAGAGTTCACCCATTGGGTGTTATGTTGCATCTGTGAAGCGCGACAAGAAGCAAACCCCGAGCAGTCCCGCGGCAGGGGATTTTCTGTTCGAGATCGATTCCCGGCCGTTAGAGGAGACGATTACGGCGTTGGGCGGAGTACCTCTGCTGGCGCGGGGGGGGTACCAACTGGCAACACGCCCTGCGCCTGCTGCCCTTGCCTGCGCCCATCTGAGCGGCGACCAGGGGAAGCCGCGCAGCAGCGACTACCGCGCATCGGCGATCCTGCCCCGGCGTTCCGCCTCACTCAAACAGCCTCGCCTCAAGCCCGGTTCTTGCCATATTGCAAAAATCGCCGCTTCAAATGCCTTTCAAATCCTTACGGACGGATTACGGTGGCTGCCGCACCCATGGGCCATGCTGTACCATCGTTGACTAACGAAGAACTCTCCTCCGCGGGCAAAACGCATAGCGGCTTTTCACAGGCGGCATGGCCTTCAATCTCTTGCCGGGAGGCTGCCGTTCCTCGAAATCGCTCCGGGATGGGGGTTTGGCGCTTCACATTGCTGCTCACAAAAATCTGCCATGGCTGATGCTGCGAAAAACCGATCGAACCTATTCCGCACCGCTCCGAACCTGCTCACGCTGCTGCGCATCTGCCTGATGCCGTTTTTGGTCGCCGCCATTCTGGAGGCCCACTATGCAGTGAGTTTCGGCCTATTTGTGGCCGCTGGATTGACCGATGCGCTGGATGGCACGCTGGCCCGCCTGCTGAAGCAACGCTCCATGCTGGGCCAATACCTCGACCCGGTGGCCGACAAGCTGCTGTTGAGCACGCTCTTCCTGATACTCACATACAAGGGGTTGATCCTGGCCAGGGTAACGGTGCTGGTCTTCGGCAGGGACGTGGGAATCCTGGTGGTCTCAGCCATTCTCTACGCGGCGGTGGGCCGGCGGGACTTCAGCCCCAGCATCTTCGGCAAAGCCAATACTGTGGCCCAAGTCTCCGCGGTGGCTGCCGTATTGCTTCACCAACTCACCGCGAACCACTGGATAGCAGTGTTCGAGGCATGGGCGCTCGGTGCCACTATGCTGCTGACCGTGGTATCGGGCCTGCATTACTCATGGGTCGCGGCGCGACGGGTGGGCGTTCCGGCGGCCAACGGCCCCGGAGCCAGGTGAGGCTTCGTTAATTTCCCGGCCTTAGAAGTCGTCCGAGACGTCCTCTGTTTCGACGCTGTCTTCAATCTCCATGTCGCTGAACTCTTCGGAGTCAAAGACCTCGCCACAATCCAGGCACTCGACAAACTCGGTGTCTTCGTGCCGGGAGACGATTCGTACCCTGGGATGTTTGCAGGCGGTTGCCATCGTTCTTGGTATCGGTGGAATAAACTGCTCTTTCCGCCAGATTGTAGCCGTATTTTGCCCAATTTCAAACGGATATTTATTGAAATCTTTAGTCCCTGCGCGGATTTTTTACGCGGGCGGCGGCAATTTTGGGCTGGGACTTGAAATCCCGACAGAAAAGGTCGTATACTGAATACGGACCGAAGAGGTCGGATATTCAATGCTCAAGCTGACCAAAAAAGCCGATTACGGGCTTATGGCGCTCAAGTACCTGGCCGAGCACCCGGAGACAACTGCGCTCAGCGCCAAGGACGTTGCCGACGCCTACGGAATTCCGGCGCAACTGCTGGCCAAGATACTGCAGCAGTTGACCAAATCCGGGCTGTTGCGCTCCCACGCCGGCATGAACGGCGGCTACGCGCTGGCCAGGGACGCGCGCCAGATTTCGGCCTACGAGGTGATTCTGGCCATCGACGGGCCGTTTTTCATCACCTCCTGCACCAAGGGCAAGAGGGGCTGCGAACTGACCCCCAGCTGCACCATCAAAGAGCCGCTGGCGCGGGTGAACGATACCATTGCCGGAGTCCTGAAGAGCATCAGCATTCAGGATCTGGCGGAGCATGAACAACCCGCGCGACGCGATGGCGAAGCGCAAGGGTTGGTGGCACTGACGTTGTAAAGAGCGGAGTTAGCGTTGTTAGCGGCGCTAGCCAGCCCTGCTAACTCCGCTAACACCGCTATCGAAGGATGGAGACCGAGATGAGCACAGTTGCCAGACCGATTGAAGCGCCGGCGGGAGTAAGCCTGCCGATTTATATGGATAATCACGCCACCAGCCCCCTGGATCCGCGCGTCCTGGAAGCCATGATGCCCTACTTCACCACCAAGTTCGGCAACGCGGCCAGCCGCAATCACTCCTTTGGATGGGAGGCGGAGCAGGCCGTGGAGACGGCGCGGGAGCAGATTGCGCGGCTGATCGGGGCCACCGCCAAGGAGATCATCTTCACTTCCGGCGCCACGGAGAGCAACAACCTGGCCATCAAAGGCATTGCGGAGATGTACCGCGAGCGCGGCAACCACATCATCACCCAGGTAACCGAGCACAAGGCGGTGCTGGACACCTGCAAGCGCCTGGAAAAGCACGGCTACCGCGTCACCTATCTCCCCGTCAAGGCAGACGGGCTGATCGATCTGGACGACCTGAAGCGGGCTATCGATGACAAGACCATCCTGGTCACCATCATGGCGGCCAATAACGAGATCGGCGTCTTGCAGCCTATTTGCGAAATCGGCCAGATCTGTCATGAGAAGGGCGTGATCTTCCATACCGACGCGGTGCAGGCGGTGGGCAAGGTTCCGGTCAACGTGATAGCCGGCAACATCGACGTGCTGTCGCTCTCCGCGCACAAGATTTACGGCCCCAAGGGGGTGGGCGCTCTCTATGTTCGCCGGCGCAACCCAAGGGTGCAGATCGCCGCGCAGATCGACGGCGGCGGCCACGAGCGCGGCATGAGGTCCGGCACCTTGAATGTGCCCGGCATCGTGGGCCTGGGCAAGGCCTGCGAGATCGCCCGCGAGGAGATGGAGAACGAGGCGGCGTACCTGCGCGGATTGCGCGACCGGCTCAAGAGCAAGCTGGAATCGGAGCTGGACTACGTCCACGTGAACGGCTCCATGGAGCACCGTCTGCCCGGCAATCTGAATATGAGTTTTGTCTACGTGGAGGGCGAGTCGCTGCTGATGGGCATCAACGATGTGGCGGTCTCCAGCGGTTCGGCCTGCACCTCGGCCACGCTCGAGCCGTCTTACGTACTGAAAGCTCTCGGCCTCGGCGACGATGTGGCGCACAGTTCCATTCGCTTCGGGCTGGGCCGCTTCAATACCCAGGCCGAGGTGGACTACGTGGCTGCAAAGGTGATCGACGTCGTCAAGCATCTGCGCCAGCTTTCTCCGCTCTACGAGATGGTGCAGGAAGGCATCGACCTGACCAAGATCGAGTGGCAGGCGCACTAAAAAGAACAGCTATTAGCTTTTAGCTTGTGCATCGAATCGGCCGGCACTCGGTCGCAATCTCAGGGCAGGAGCTGGAAGCCAAAAGCTAATAGCTGAAAGCTAAACACCGCGGCTTCCCCCGCAGAAGGAGTTAACCAATGGCGTACAGCGACAAGGTGGTAGACCACTACAACAATCCGCGCAATGTGGGCACGCTGGACAAGAGTTCGACGGAAGTCGGCACCGGTCTGGTGGGCGCGCCGGAGTGCGGCGACGTAATGCGGCTGCAGATCCGCGTGAACCCCGAGACCCAGGTGATCGAAGAGGCCAAGTTCAAGACCTTTGGCTGCGGCTCGGCGATCGCCAGCTCTTCGCTGGCCACAGAGTGGATCAAGGGCCGGACGGTGGACGACGCCCTGGGCATCAAGAACACCGACATTGTGAAGGAACTGTCGCTGCCGCCGGTGAAGATTCACTGTTCGGTGCTGGCCGAGGATGCGATTCGGATGGCTATCGGCGACTGGAAGAAAAAGAACGGCGTAGCGGAGGCCGCTCCCGCAGCAACGGCAGCGGCGGATTAAGAAGCGTGTAGTGGTTTGGCTTTGAGTGAAGGGTACGGGCTTTAGCCCGTACATAAAGGCAGAAATTGATTTTCGGCTTTAGCCGCTGAGGGAAACGGCCATCAGGCAATCTGATTTCCCTCAGCGGCTAAAGCCGAAAATCAAACCCGGTACTTCACGGACGGGCTAAAGCCCGTCCCCTTCATCATCGTCTGAACTCGGGTTTGGAAGAAAAGGCAAATATGGCGAACGTGGTGACCATCGAATCGAAGCCGGCGCAGGACACTTTCGCGGCGCAGCCGCAGTCTGCCGCACCGCAGGTGCCGCCGGCGCAAGGCTTGCAGGTGACCGAGCGCGCCATCAAGCGCATCCGCGCGGCCATGGCCAGGGAAGGCGTTTCGCCCGAAGAGGGCGGGCTGCGGCTGGGCGTGATGGGCGGCGGCTGCTCGGGGCTTTCCTATTCCATCAAGTTCGATACGCGGCCACGCGAGCGCGACCGCATTTACGAGTTCGACGGCGTGCGCGTTTTCGTCGATCCCAAGTCGTTCCTGTACCTGCACGGCATGACTCTGGACTACGAGGAAACGCTGATGCGGCGGGGATTCAATTTCATCAATCCGAACTCGAAGCGCTCCTGCGGCTGCGGTTCGTCGTTCTCATCGTAGGGTTCTTCCGTGAAAACCTCATCGATTTCCGGGTATGATGGATAGCGTCGGCGATTTGTGAAACGGTAATGTTGCTGCTTCTCTGGGGGAAAGATGAACAAGGCTGTTCGTAGCGCGAGATTCGTTTGGGTGTTGTTGGCCATTCTTACTGCCTCATCATTTGCGCGGGCACAATGGGCAACCATGGTTTCCGGCAAGGATGCGGCAGCGCGCATTGCATGGTGGCGGGATGCCAAGTTTGGCCTCTTCATGCATTGGGGCGTCTACTCGATCCCCGGCCGCGGCGAGTGGATTCAATGGCAGGAGCAGATTCCGGTAGACGAGTATGCCAAGCTGGCGGACCAGTTCCATCCCGACAAGTTCGATCCGGATGCATGGGCTGAGCTTGCCCATGCGGCCGGTATTCAGTACACCGTGCTTACCTCCCGCCACCATGATGGATTTGCGCTCTTCGACGATCCGGGCAGCGATTTTACGGCGGTCAAATCCGCTGCTCATCGTGACTTTGTTGCCGATTATGTCACAGCTATGCGCAAGGCCGGTCTTCGCGTCGGACTGTATTACTCGCCGCTCGACTGGCGGTATCCGGGCTTCTTCTTTCCAGGCATTTATCGGGCCAGCGCCGAGGAGATGCGCGCGCAGTATCATCGCCAACTGAACGAACTGGCCTCTCACTATGGCAAACTCGATATCCTCTGGTTTGACGGCGGCGGCGGCGACTGGCTGGGGTTTGGCGGAGTGAGCTTCAACGGCGGATGGAATGCCCGTCCCAAGGATCAACGCTACACCGGCTCCTTCAGTTGGCAGGACGATGAAGCAGTCAACAATCTGAGAAGGCTACAGCCGTCGATCATTATCAACGACCGAACCGATGCCGCGGCGGATTTTCGATCCCGTGAAGGCGACGATGCGCTGGGCGAGTTCGAAAGCCGATACCCATGGGAGCTTTGCACAACCCTGACCGAAGGGGCATGGGGATACCAGCCAAACGCAAAAGTGAAGTCTTTGGAGCACGTCATTCGCCTGTTGGTCTCCGCAATCGGGCGCGATGGAAATTTCCTGCTCAACGTTGGTCCACGGCCGGATGGACAGATCGACCCGGCGCACGCGGCGCGTCTGCGCGAGATCGGAGAGTGGCTCCATCAGAATGGCGCCAGTATCTACGCCACCCGCGGCGGCCCTTACCTGCCAGGCGATTTCGGAGTTTCAACCTATCGCGACAAGACGATTTATCTGCACATTCTAAATCCGACCGGCGCGTCGCTGACGCTGCCGGCGCTACCGGCCAAAATTCTGGCCTGCTCTTCGCTTACCGGCGGAGAGGCTTCATGCAAGCAGAGCGATACCGGAGTGGAAGTAACTCTGGGCACAAATGCAAGCGCGATCGATACCATCATTGAGATGACTCTGGCGTCACCGGCGGCAGAGATCAAACCGATTCCTACTCCGGTCACTCCGAAGGCGGCAACCGGAAGATAGGCGAGTTTCCGGGAAGCTGTCTAAAAAACCAGGTTTTGGGTGAAGGGGATAGTTCACCGCCCGCATTTTTTTGGAAAGACAGAAGAGTTCAACTATGTTCAAGACTCTCGATTCCGCGGTTCCCATTGCCTGTTGGTCCTGTTCCATCGGCCACAACGATTCCA
Source organism: Occallatibacter sp. (assembly GCA_049522735.1). Lineage (GTDB taxonomy): Bacteria > Acidobacteriota > Terriglobia > Terriglobales > Acidobacteriaceae > Telmatobacter. Next base: position 2,845 of record JBEKNO010000031.1, on the reverse strand, counting down.
CGCTCTTTTGCCCGCACTGCAGCAAGATTCAGCCTCCTCCCGGCGGCGATTTTTTCCAGGTCTTCGGTTTGGAGCGCCGCTTTGCCGTCGACCTCTCCGCTCTGGAGCACGAGTTTCATCGCCTGAGCCGCAAAGTGCACCCCGACCGCTTTGCCCGCGCCGGGGAGAAAGAACGGCAGTGGAGCCTGGCGGACACCGCGCTGCTCAACGACGCTTATCGCACTCTCAAATATCCCCTTTACCGCACTGAATACCTGCTGAAACTGGAAGGCGCGGAGATTGGCGAGGAGTTCGCCGCGGCGAACGGCAAGGATCGCAAAGACCCGTCGCGGGTTCCCGCCGACCTGCTGGAAGAGGTCTTCGACCTGAACATGCAACTGGAAGAGATGCGCATGGCGCGCAAGACGGGCGAAGAAGATCAAGCGCTCGAGGCAAGCCTGGAGCGGGCAAAGAGAAAGTTCAACGGGCTGCTGGATGAGGTGGACCAGGACCTGCGCGCACAGTGGCAGGCGTGGGACGAGGGCGGCGCAGCCGCACGGCATGCGGCGCAAAAGACCATGGTGGCCCTGCTCGACCGGCGGCGCTACCTCAGCAATCTGGTTCGCGACGTGACCGAGACCCTGGGAGCTTGAAAAATCGCATGGCGGAATCAAACTTGACTGGCCGCGTTGTTGGAATCGACTTAGGAACCACCAACTCCTTGGTCGCTTATATGCAGGGCGATGCCCCGGCGGTGATTCCCGGCGCGGACGGCCTGAACCTGGTGCCGTCGGTGGTGGCGCTAGATCCAATTCCTGCCCCCCTTCCTGCCGGTGGCCAGCGGCCTACGGTCACCGTGGGCAACACCGCGCGCAAGGCGCTCATCGAAACGCCGGAGCGGGTCATCTACTCCGTGAAGCGGCTGATGGGCCGCGGCCTTGAAGAGATTCAGGACGAGTTGAAGCTGTTTCCCTTCCGTCTGGCCGAGGACGTCGAGCCTGGCGAGGTTCCGCGCATCAAGCTGGGCGAAATGAAGTTCACGCCGCCGGAGATTTCGGCCTATATTCTGCGCCAGCTCAAGCGCAATGCCGAGCGGTTCTTCTCGGCGCCGGTCACGCAGGCCGTTATCACCGTGCCCGCCTACTTCAACGATGCGCAGCGGCAGGCCACCAAGGATGCCGGGCGCATGGCCGGACTGGAAGTGCTGCGGCTGGTGAACGAGCCCACCGCGGCCGCGCTGGCCTATGGCCTCGACCGCGGCAAGGAAGGAACCATTGCCGTTTACGATCTGGGCGGCGGCACCTTCGATATTTCCATTCTCAAGCTGCGTGATGGCATCTTCGAGGTGCAGTCCACCAACGGCGATACGCACCTGGGCGGCGACGACATTGACAATCTGCTGCTGGCCATTGCCCTGGACGAAATTCACGCCGAGCACGGAGTGGACCTGCGCGGGCATCCGGGCGCGGTGCAGGCCCTGCGCAAGGCCGCCATCGACGCCAAGATCAAGCTCTCGACGGAGCCTGCGGCGCACTTCGACATTGAACTGCCCAACGGCGACCACTACCAGCGCGAGATTCCGCGCGGGGTTTTTGAGCTGCTGATCGAGCCGGTGCTGGAGCGCACGGCCGGCCCCTGCAAACAGGCCCTGGCCGACGCCGGCATCACGCCTGAGCAGATTGACGAAGTGGTGCTGGTGGGCGGATCCACGCGCATTCCCGCAGTGCGCGTGTTGGTGGACGAACTCTTTCATCTGACGGCGCGCGGCAAGAAGCCGCACATCGAGCTGAATCCCGACGAGGTGGTGGCGCTGGGCGCGGCGGTGCAGGCCGACATTCTGGCCGGCGCATCGAAGACCACCGGGGAGATGCTGCTGCTGGACGTGACCCCGCTTTCGCTGGGCATCGAGGCCCTGGGCGGCACGGTGGCGCGCATCATCCAGCGCAATTCCACTATTCCCGCCTCGGCCACCGAGCATTTCACCACCGGCGTGGACGGGCAGACCAACGTAGCCATTCACGTGGTGCAGGGCGAACGGGAACTGGCCGCCGACTGCCGTTCGCTGGCGCGCTTCGACCTTAAAGGCATTCCGCCCATGAGCGCCGGGCTGCCACGCATCGAGGTGCGTTTCCTTATCGACGCCGACGGCATTCTGCAGGTCTCCGCGCGCGAGCAGCGCAGCGGGCAGGCAGCTAAAATTGAGGTCAAGCCCACCTATGGTCTGACCGACGAGCAGGTCGAGAGCATGATTCTCGATTCTTTCGACCACGCCGAGGAGGACTTTGCCAAGCGCCTGCTGATCGAGGCACGCAACGAGGCGGAGACCATTCTCTCGGCGGTCGAACGCGCTCCTGGGAGCCCGGCGTGGAAGCAGTTGACCGGCGAGGAGCAGACGGCTATCTTTGCGGCGCGGGACCGGCTGGCCGGCATCAGGCAGGGCACGGACGCAGCCGCGATTCGCAATGCGACCCTGGCGCTGGACCAGGCCACGCGGCGCTTTGCCGAGCTGATGATGGAGGCCGCGGTCGCCACGGCCATTCGCGGCAAAACCATGGACGCGGCCGGCGAGGAACTGGGCGAGGCGGTCACCGCGCCTCATGCCATGGCGGCGGCGGAGTTCAAATGAGAGCGGAGTTAGTGGTGTTGGCGGAGCTAGCGAAGTTAGCCGGTTAGTTGGGTGCTTCATCCTTTCCGTCCGCCGCGGCGGATGCGGAAAGAAAGCGGCTTGTATCAGGGCACGACTAAACAGGCTGCGGAAAAACTCTTTGGCATGATGACGGTCACCGATTTTTGTCAGGATTTGATTTATCAAAGAACCATGCGTGGAAACGATCAGAAGCAGGAAGCGATGTTCAGCTATTTAACC
>JBEKNO010000030.1:0-18565 GCA_049522735.1 Occallatibacter sp. | reverse complement strand
CGCCGCTGTATGCGCGAAATCTACGCCATCCTGAGCCGGTTTCTATCCCCATCGGGCTTCATCGGCGCGCTGACGACCATGCAGTCCGCTTGAAATAGCCTTTTTCAGGATCAACTAAATACACAATTTGATTGATATTAGCGACGCTTTCCAAAAGCTGACTCCACTCGGCCTTCTTCTGGTCGAGTACCCACCTCCGATGTTCCTTTCTACTGGTAGCACCAAAGGAAAAGATCGCGATACCTACGACTGCCACTATGGACACGAGGTTGAGAATGGGCTGAATCCATTGTTTCAACCCAGGATCGGCATTGGGCGGCAGGACACACTGGACCGCAATCGGTGTTTGCGTTACCTGGTCCACGAAAAACGCGGCTATCGAAACAGCATGATGAATCATCGCTCCCACCTTGTATCCTAAGAAGTTGACCCAAAGGTTATCACGATGAGCCAAACCCTGAAAGCCGTCCGCGGCACGCGCGACCTGTTGCCCCCGGAAACCGCCCTCTGGAACCGCATCGAATCCACCGCCCGCTCGGTCTTTGCCCGCTACAACTTCGGCGAGATTCGCACCCCCATCTTCGAAGACACTGCCCTCTTCGCCCGCAGCGTAGGCGAGGAAACCGACATTGTCTCCAAGGAAATGTACACCTGGGAGGACCGCGCGCGGGCGCAGTCCGAAAAGACGCAATCTCTCACCCTGCGCCCTGAAAACACCGCCGGCGTAGTTCGCGCCTACATCGAGCACGGCCTCGGCGAATCCGGCCAGTTGCAGAAGCTCTTTTACATCGGCCCCCAGTTCCGCCGCGAACGCCCGCAAAAGGGCCGTTACCGCCAGTTCGCGCAGATCGGCGCCGAGGTTCTCGGCCCACCTTCATCCGGCAGCGAGAGCCCCCTGCGCGACGCTGAAATCCTGGAAATGCTGGCCACCCTCCTCGACGAACTCGGCATCACCGGCTGGATCCTGGAGTTGAACTCCGTCGGGTCCGCCGCCAGCCGCGCCCGTTACAATGAACAACTCCGCACTGCTCTCGTCCAAAACCAGGAAAAAATGTGCGAAGACTGCCAGCGCCGCGCCGTCACCAACCCCTTGCGCGTCCTCGACTGCAAAGTCCCCGCCGACCAGCCCATCATTGAAACGTTGCCTAGAATAGGCGATTCCCTTGACCAAGAGTCGGAGAAACACTTCGCCGCCGTCACCGCCGCCCTCGACGCCGCCGGCGTGCCGTACAAGCTCAACCACCGTCTCGTGCGCGGCCTGGACTATTACACGCGCACCACCTTCGAGTTCACCCACGGCGGGTTGGGCGCGCAGAATGCCCTGCTCGGCGGCGGCCGCTACGACGGCCTCAGCGAATCCCTCGGTGGCCCCAAAGCTCCCGGCATCGGCTTCGCCATCGGCGAAGACCGGCTGGTGCTTACCCTCATGGCTGCTCTCAACCAAAAGTCCGCCGCACCGCAGGTGCCGCAGGCGCAGCAGGCGGATGCCTTCATCGCTCCCCTCGGCGAAACCCTCAACCCCGCCGCGCTGGTTCTGGCCCGCGAACTGCGCCACAAAGGGCTGTGGATCGAGCTCGGCGAAGGCGGCTTTCGTCTCAAAAAGTCCTTCGACGCCGCCGAAAAGACCGCCCGCCGCATCGTCATCCTGGGCGAAGACGAGCTCCAATCCGGTATCCTGACGGTGAAGACCTTCTCGACCGGCATTCAAACCAAGGTTCCCCGCGCGGAGCTGGCTGTCTTTTTATCTGAATGACCGGGCGGCGGTTGAGATTTGTGGTTTCCCACCCTTGCGAAAGAATCCGCCGCGGCGGACGCAAGCCTGGGGCGCCCAACCATTTCCAAACCCAGCAAGCGAGTAAAGGACACAGGTAGTGCTCGATTTTCTAGGAAGCCTCGAACGGACGCATCTCTGCGGCGACCTGCGCGCCGCCCACGCCGGTCAGCACGTGGTTCTGATGGGCTGGGTAAACCGCCGCCGCGACCACGGCAACCTCATCTTCCTCGATCTGCGCGACCGCTCCGGCATCGCCCAGATCGTGCTGGACAAGGAACTGACTCCCGGCGGCCACGCCAAGGGCGAACACGTCCGGCCGGAGTACGTCGTCGCCGCCGTGGGCAAGGTGCGCCTGCGCTCGCAAGACTCCATCAACCCCAAAATGCCCACCGGCGAAATTGAAATCGAAGCCACCCGGTTGCTGGTCCTCAACGACGCCCGCCTGGCGCCCTTCTCGCCCTCTGAAGAAGCCATCCAGAACGAAGAAGTCCGCCTCAAATACCGCTACGTGGACCTGCGCCGCGCGGAGATGCAGCGCAACTTCCGTCTGCGCCACGAGATCACCCTCGCCATCCGCGAGAGCCTCAGCCGCCAGGGCTTTCTGGAGATCGAAACCCCCATCCTCACCAAGTCCACCCCCGAGGGGGCACGAGATTTTTTGGTTCCCAGCCGCATCCATCCCGGCCAGTTCTACGCCCTCCCGCAGTCTCCGCAGATCTTCAAGCAAATCCTCATGCTCTCCGGCTTCGACCGCTATTTCCAGATCGCCCGCTGTTTCCGCGACGAGGACCAGCGCGCCGACCGCCAGCTCGAATTCACCCAGGTGGATCTGGAGATGAGCTTTCCCCACCAGGAGACGGTCTTCGCCGTGGTCGAGCAGTTCATGGCCGCCGCCTTCGCCGCCGCCGGCGTCTCGCTGCCTGTGCCCTTTCCCAAGATCACCTACGACGAGTCCATGCGCCGGTACGGCTCCGACAAGCCCGACCTGCGCCTGCCCGGACTCACCGATGCGCGCCCGGCCTTCACCGACGCCGCCCTGGCCGAGCTGCAAATCGACCCAACCCTGCCCGTGGTCGCCTTCCGCATCCCCAATGTGGGTGAGTTGAGCCGCAAGGAGCGCGAAGATAACCACCCCCTCTTCGACTTGAAAAAGGGCGCCAAGTTCATTGACGACTTCAAGCGCCTGGCCAAGGGCTTTCCCGAGGCCGCCGTCAAGGTGCGCGAGCTGGCGGGCGCGGAGGAGGCCGACTTCGTCATCATCGTGGCCGGCGACCCGGCTCACCCCGTCAAGGCCAGCGACGCCAAGTTCGCGGGCCGCCTCTCCGAGCGCGAGATCAACGTCTACTCCGCCGCTGGCAACTTCCGCACCGAGCTGGCCAAAAAGTACGCCGAGCGGCATGGCGCCTTCGCCGTCACCGAACAGGTGGTCGAAGAAGCGCACGCACGCAATGCCTCGAACCCCACCGACGGCTCAGCCGCATTCCGCCCCATCTGGATCGTCGACTTCCCCATGTTCGAGTACGATGTGGCCACCTCCAGGTGGATGCCGGCGCACCACCCCTTCACCTCGCCCTATGAGGCGGATATGGCCAACCTGCTCACCGATCCGGCCAGTGTGCGCGCCAACTGCTACGACCTGGCCCTGAATGGTATGGAGCTGGGCTCCGGCTCCATCCGCATCCATCGCAAAGACGTGCAGCAGCAGATCTTCCAGTCGCTTGGCATCTCGGACGAGGAGGCCCGCGCCCGCTTCGGCTTCTTCCTCGAAGCTCTCGAATACGGCGCCCCGCCCCATGGCGGCATCGCCCTGGGCCTGGACCGCATCGTCATGCTGCTGGCCGGCTCCTCCAGCCTGCGCGAAGTCATTGCCTTCCCCAAGACCGCCAAAGCCATCGACCTGATGGCCGAAGCGCCCACCACGGTCACCGAGCAGCAGTTGAAGGAACTGCATATCCGCGTGGCGCTGAAAAGCTAGTACTCTTCCCCGCCCACAAATGCTCCGTGCCCCACCCTTGCGATTTTTTCCTATCGCAAGGGTGGGGAAACCGCAACGATCGGTCCAGCTATTTTGAATAGGAGAGGCTTCAGGCTGGACGAGGCCGCCCCGCAACCTCGCCAGCCAGAATCATCAAGGCCCCTGCAATCCACATGAAATGACCGATCAGCGGCACAATGCGGGCAACGATAAAGAAAACCCAGGTCGCCGCCATGCAAACCAGAACCGCCGCCGCCAGAGACCGGCGCACTCTTTTGAACTTAGGGAAAAAGCTGAAGGGTAGATAAATCAATATCAGCGGATTGATCCAGCCACTCATGACAGCCAGAAAATTCAAGTCTTCGTATGTGTCCCTCTGAAACGTTGCGGAAAGGGTGATCTGCGCGCACTCCCATCCTTTAAATATGTTCGTGTAAGCATTGACAGATCCTGCGTCCCTGCAAGCCGGCAGAAAAAACGCCGCAATAAAGATGCAGAGCCCCAGCATCCGGACGATCAGAATCGTGCGTGGGGTGACTGAAGCATGAAGGCCGTTAATCATGCATCGATTATCGTCCCAATCCAACCGCTTCGCCAGCGAAAACTGCCCTACTCCGTGTCCGGCCGGGCTCCCTCTTCCTCACCCTCGACGGAGATGCGCAAGGAGCGAAGAAAATGCAGATCGTTCTGGGTGAAGGGCATGCCCTCGCCGCCCTGCTCCGCGCCTGCCTCCGCAGCCTCTTTGGCGGCCACCTCGTTCAGCCCGATGGTGGCTTCCAGCATCAGCAACACGTCAAAGCCGTGCTGCCGGATGTTCTGCACCACACCGGCGATCTGCTCGCTCTCGATGACCGACTCGTGGATGGCCTCGCCCAGTTGCTGAATCAGTTCGCGCAGACGGGATGTCATGGGTACCTCCAGGGCGGCGGCCCGCGCCAGGACGAAGCGCCGGTTGCTGCGTGTGATTCCTCTACCTTACTTCCATCGCCGTTGAGCGGCAACAGGAAAGCATCAACAAGCGGTGAAAAAGCGGCTCGGCAAGCGCCGCTGCTACCATCATAAACAGTATGAAACCCCGCTCCATCGGCCGTACTCTCGGCATCGGCCTGCGCGTCGCCTCGCGCATCGCCGGCCAGCGCGCAGACGCCCGCGCCCAGGCCGCCGACACCTTCGCCCAAAACCGCGCCGCCGGCCAGGCAGCCGGAAAGGCCACTCGGAGCGTCGCCCGAGGCGTCGGCGGCTTTCTCCGCCCCTTCAGCCGTGTAGGCGGCATTTTGTGGCTCGAAGTCATGGGCGTCTTCTTCTTCCTGCCCGTAGTTGTCTTTGCCCCCACCCTCTGGCGCGCCAGGGCCAGCTACCTTAGCGGCCCCGACCATAGAACCTTTCTGGTCACCGCCGCGGTCATGGCGGTCTTTCTCTATCTGAGCGTGAGTTCGTTCTGGCGCGCCCGGCGCAAGTGAGTTCCCGCCCGTTCGAAGCAAGTTCCCGTCAGTTCCCCTCTAGTTGTTAGCCGATTCGCACCGCTCCGGCCGTGTGAGCGCCCAGACGAGCACGCCGACAACGACGAGTCCGAATAACCACAGAAGGCCATCCCCTCCGCCACCGCCGTGAAAAAACCGGAATCCGCCAAAACGCGCCAGCGCCATTGCATTCAATCCCGTGGTCAACATACATCTCCCTCCGCAATCCGAGGCTCATTCTCCAGCCATCGCATCGGTAATGACCCTGAATAACCCCACAAGTTGCCGCCAGCCAACTCGCGTCACCCCTCAAATCCGCCCCCGTTCCGCCTTCCGCGTCAGGTGCCACGCCGCCAGCCCCAGCGCCGCCGCTCCCAACCCATACGCCATCCAGGCATATAGCCCCGTGTGGATCTTCCATCCCCGCCACAGCGCAATCCCCGCCGCTACCAGCATCAGAACCCCTCGAAAATGATTCATTCCCACACCGTCCCTTCTCCCGCCACATCAGCTCTTTCCCCACTTCCCAAGCCCCTGAAGCCCCGTGCCCCATCCTTGACGCGTTCTTTGTGGCAAGGGTGGGAAACCAGGAACCTCAACCCGCGACTCCCATCACCCGCCCTCCGCAGGCGGTTGACCCCGCCCCCGCGCCATCCCTATCGTATGCACAGCACCATCGCGCCGCTCAAGAGGAACCCATGACCACCCCCGCCGCCCTCGGGTTGAAAAAGACTCCCCTCAACGCCACCCACCGCGCCCTGCACGCCAAAATGGTCGATTTCGGCGGCTGGGAGATGCCGGTCGAGTACCCCGGTCCCGGCGCCGGCATAATCGCCGAGCATCTCGCCGTCCGCACCGCCGTCGGCCTCTTCGACGTCAGTCACATGGGCGAAATCCAGTTCCGCGGTCCCGGCTCGCTCGCCGCCGTCGAGCACATCACCATGAACGAGGCTGGGCGTCTCAAAGACGGCCAGGCCCACTACTCCGCCCTGCTCACCCCCCAGGGAACCTTCGTCGACGACATCCTCGTCCATCGTCTCAGCCCCAACGACTATCTCCTGGTCGTCAACGCCGGCACCAAGGATAAGGACCTCAACTGGATTCGCCAGCACGCCGGCGCCTTTCCCTCCGTCCACATCGCCGATCACTCCGCTTACTACTCGCAGTTAGCCCTGCAAGGCCCGCGCTCCCTCCAAACCTTGCAGAAGCTCACCACCGTCGATCTCGCCGCCATTAAAAATTACTGGTTCACCTGGGGCGCCGTCGCCGGCATCCCCAACGTCCTCATCGCCCGCACCGGCTACTCCGGCGAAGACGGCTTTGAAGTCTATCTCCCCGCCGGCGAAGCCGCCACCGTCAAAGTCTGGAATGAATTCCTCGCCGCCGGCCAGGAGTACGGCATTCGTCCTTGCGGCCTGGGCGCCCGCAACACCCTCCGCCTTGAAGCCGGCATGAGCCTCTACGGCCACGAAATCTCCGACTCCATCAACGTCTTTGAAGCCGGCCTCGACCGCTGGCTCAAGCTGGACAAAGGTGACTTCATCGGCCGCCAGGCCCTCCTCGACCTCCAGGCCGCCTGCGGCCCCGCCCGCAAGTTAGTTGGCCTGGAGATGATCGACCGCGGCATCGCCCGCGACGGGTATCCCGTCCTCAACCTCGCAGGCCGGGAAATCGGTGCCATCACCTCCGGCTCCCCCGCCCCATTCCTCAAAACCAACATCGCCTTCGCCCTGGTTCCCATCCCTATCGCCCTCAGCGGCGAAGACGTTTTAGTCCAGGTCCGCCAAACCCAGGTCCGCGCCAGGCAAGTCCCCATTCCCTTTTACAGGCGCCCCAAACCGTAGCCCTGTCCTCCTGAGCGCCCTCAAAGCGGCTTCGCTAAGACGGCCTTGCCCTCACCACCTGAAAAGTATTCGTTGTAACAGTTTTTATCGCTTTCCAGCATCTTTCCCCCTCTTCGAATAATCGAACCTGTGCAGCATACTCATCTCAGAGGATTTCTCGTAATGACCTTATCCGCCAATGAAGTCAATAACTTGAAGCAGGCACCCGCGGTTGAGGGCGTCTTACCCGTCTTCCACAGCCGCTGGAGTCCGCGCTCCTTCACCGACCGCGAAGTGGCCCCCGCCGATCTTGTCCGCGTCTTTGAAGCCGCCCGCTGGGCCGCCTCTTCCCGCAACGAGCAGCCCTGGCGCTTTCTCGTAGGCGCCCGTAACTCATTGACCTACAAGAAGATTTTTGATTCACTCGCTGCCGCCAACCAGGCTTGGGCGGCCTCCGCGCCGGTATTGATTCTGGGCGCCGCCAGCGCCAAGTTCGCCCACAATGGCGAATCCAACCGCGTCGCCCTCTATGACCTGGGCGCCGCCGCATCCTATCTCACGCTGCAGGCCGCCGCCCTCGGTCTCGCCACTCACCAGATGGCCGGATTCGACCAGGCCGCCGCCCGCCAGGCCTTTGAAATCCCGGAGGATTACGCCCTCGGCGCTGTTATCGCCCTGGGCTACCAGGGTGAGCCCGCCGCTCTCAGCAATGAACAGCATCTCGCCCAGGAAATCGCGCCCCGCCAGCGTAAGCCATTGAAAGATTTTGTCTTCTCCTCCTGGAACACTCCCGCTGAACTGGGCTGATTCCGCCACCAAACTTCTATCGCCTTCCTGGGCCTAAGTCTCCAGACTCCGCGCTAGAGTAGAAGCTGGAGGCAATTATTTTGACCCACCTTCCGCCACCCCGGAGACTCCGGCAGCCATCATCCGCGCGCGGATCCCGCCCCCGGACCGCCTCAATGCGTCGGCGTAACTGGTTGAAACGTTGTGTGTTAGTCGCGGTTGGATGCACGATGGCGCTGCTCGCCTGGGGGGCCATGGCACGCCAGTTTGCGCCCACCTCCAACACCTCGCTCTCCCGCTTTGACGCCATCATCGTGCTGGGTAGTCAGGCCGACGATGATGGAAATCCCACTCCGGCCCAGTTGGCGCGCGTCACCGAGGCAGTCCACGAGTACGGGCGCGGCGTGGCCACACGGCTGATTCTCACCGGTGGAGCGGTCCGCAACCGGTTTGTGGAGGCCCGCGTGATGGCGCGGACTGCCCAGGCCCAGGGCATTCCGGAGTCCGCCATCTTTGTGGAACCGGAGTCCAGAGACACCATTCAGAACGCCTGCTATGCCGTGCGCATCATGAAAGCACACGGCTGGCGCTCGGCAGAGGTGATTTCCAGCCCCTATCACCTGCCCCGTGCCGGGCTCATCTTCAGCCGCCTGCCGCTGGAGTGGCGCACGCACGCCGCTCCGCCGCTGTCGCCGAAGCCGGCAGCTTACTCAAACGCAGCCACGGTTATCGAAACCTTGAAGACCGTCCGCTATCTCGTCTGGACCCGCCAGACCGAGCGCTGCGAGCCATAATGCCAGAATCTGCCCGACCCGCGTTGTCACCTGTCGGCGTTGTCCTGTAAGCTGAACGGTAATGCGTCTACAAGTCAGTATTTCTGCCCTTCTCTTAGCCTTTGCCGTCCTGGTTCTCAGCGCCGGAACCCGCGCCCAGGCCCAGGTCACCCCCGCACAGGGCCTCGGCAGTGGCGCCTACATTCCCACCGACCCGCTGGCCAACGTGCGCTATGACAATCGATTCGATATCTCGCTCGGCGCGGCCTATGGACACATCAAGGCCGGGCCGCCCCCCCTGCACGAAGGGTCCAACCTGGGCGGCCTCGATCTCACCGGCTCCTACTGGTTCAGCAGGCGCTGGGCGCTGGAAGGCACGGGGCGCTTTTATCTGGGCTCCAGTGGCGCCGGGGTCAACGATCTGGGCATCCAGGGGCCGTTTGTGAGCCAGTACCTGTTTGCCGCCGGCCCGGAATGGCTGGGCCCGCATAACAAGCATGGTGCGCTCTTAGCCCATGCGCTCTTTGGCGGCGCGGATGGAAACTTCCAGAAGGAACTGCGTGGATATCCGCCCTCGGATTTCAGCTTCTTCAACAATCAGATAGCCCCCGCGGCCATCATCGGCGGCCACATCGACCTGAATCGCTCGCCGCGCTGGGTCTTCCGTCTTACGCCCGATGCTTTGTACACCCGCTACAGCATCAACTACGGGAATATGGCCACTTATGCCTACTGGAACTTCGGCATCTCGGCCGGGGTAGAGTACAAGTTCAAGAAGTTGCGGTAAAAGCGGCGCAATAGAGAGGGCGGCCTCGCCTGAGTGTTGCCCCTCCCAGGCTTGCAGACCGGCCGGGCAGCCCAGCTACTAATTCGGGCCTGTTCCACATTGGCCCATGATCACTTTGCCGGCACAATTTTGATAGAGATCAGGAAGCGGATGAGGCTGCCAGCTTCATCTTGTCTGTGGTATTCTCCCGTTCGGTGACGTCTGAGAAAAGGTCACCGGAATACATGCTGTGCCGGATTGCGCGACTCCCCTCGGGCAGGCGCACTCCGGGCAGGAAGGTCAACCAAGGCAGGATCCAACGGACATGAGAGACACGCTTGGAGTATTGCTTGCGGGCGGGGCCGGGGAACGGCTCTTTCCCCTTACCCGAGATCGCGCCAAACCGGCTGTGCCCTTTGGCGGGCATTACCGCATCATCGACATCACCCTCTCCAACTGCATCAACTCCGGCCTGCGCAAGGTCTTCATCCTCACCCAGTACAAGGCGCTGTCGCTGAACCGGCACATCCGCGAAGGATGGACGGGGATTGTGGCTCAGGAGCTGGGCGAGTTCTTTGAACTGCTGCCGCCCATGCAGCGCACCGGAGCTAATTGGTATATGGGCACAGCCGATGCCGTCTATCAAAACATCTACTCCATCGGCAGCGAACAGCCCAGCTACATGATCATCCTCTCCGGCGACCACATCTACAAGATGGACTACAGCCGCATGCTGGAGCATCACCAGGAGACCAAGGCCGAGATCACGCTGGCCACTCTGCCCATTCCGCCCGATGAGGTGATGCGCTATGGCGTGGTCGAGGTGGGCAAGACTGGCGAGATTCTCGGCTTCCAGGAGAAGCCGGCCACCACCAGCTACCGCTCGCCCAACAATCCCAACTCCGTGGATGCTTCGATGGGCATTTACATCTTCAACACCGAGGTGCTGCTGAAGGCGCTGATGGCTGACGCCGAGGATCCCGATTCCAGGCACGACTTCGGCCACAATATTCTGCCCAGCCTGCTGGGCAAGAAGAAGATGATGGCCTACAGCTTTGTGGACGAGAACAAACAGCAGGCGCTCTATTGGCGCGACGTGGGCACGCTGGACGCTTACTACGACGCCAACATGGACCTATGCTCGGTTTCGCCCATCTTCAACCTCTACGACAAGAGCTGGCCCATCCGCACCCGCGTGCGCCAATATCCGCCGGCCAAGTTTGTCTTCGGCGAGCCGGGCCGCTCCGGCATGGCGGTCAACTCCATCATCACCGCCGGCGTCATCATCTCGGGCGCCTCGGTAGCCAACTCCGTCCTGTCACAGGATGTGCGCGTCAACTCCTACTCCAACGTGGACGCCAGCATCATCTTTTCGCACGTGAATATCGGCCGCCACTGCCGCATCCGCCGCGCCATCATCGACCGCGACGTGCATATTCCCGAGGGCACCGTCATCGGCTACGACCCGGTGGAGGACAAGCGCCACTACTTCGTCACTCCCTCGGGGCTCACCATCGTCACCCGCGACGCCTCGCTCTTCGAGAGCCCCGTAGACCCCGAATTCCTGCAGCGGTATTAGTGCGGTGGAGATGAATATGCCCGCCCTCAACCTCAGCACGGAAATGACCTCCCTCCTTTCCCGCATACAGCGGCTGGCCGCAACCGCGCCAACTCTCGAATCCCTCCAGAAAGCCATCGTTGAGGCCATCGCCCAGAATCTCCCTTACTGCAACTGGACCGGCTTTTACATGCTCGACCCCGGCGGCAAGGAAACGCTGATCCTGGGACCGTATATCGGAGATCCGACGCCGCACGTGCGTATCCCCGTAACTCAAGGGATTTGCGGAGCCGCGGCCGCTTCGGGAGAAACGGTGGTCGTGGACGATGTGAACGCCGATCCACGCTATCTTTCCTGTTCCATCAAGACCAGATCCGAGATAGTCGTCCCCATCTTTGCGCATGGCAAGGTGATTGGCGAAATCGACATCGACAGCCACACCCCGGTTGCCTTCACTGCTATCGACCGAAAATTCCTTGAAGAAGCGGTTCGCATCGTCGGTGCCTATGTTGAAAGCCGCTCCGGCAAGCCGTCTGCAAAGTGAGCGGGAGTTCAATGACGGCGCTTCACAGGCCGTTTCAATATCCGTAACTTTGCGGGCTATTCGTAATCTAATAGTGTGGGTAGGTTATTCCCGCGTCTTGAAGGAAGAAAAACCGGCAAGGTGACTGTCCCGCACATCGCTAAATCCGACGCCGAGTGGAAGCAGCAGCTCTCGCCCATCTCCTACCAGGTGACGCGCCAGGCCGGCACGGAGCGCGCCTACACCGGCGACAGCTGGAACCTGCACGACAAAGGCATCTACCGCTGCATCTGCTGCGACACGGCCCTGTTCAGCTCCGATACCAAGTTCGAATCCGGCACCGGCTGGCCCAGCTTCTGGCAGCCCATCGCGCGCGAGAACGTGGTTGAAACCAGCGACTCAAGCCTGGGCATGGACCGCACCGCAGTCTCCTGCCGCCGCTGCGACGCGCACCTGGGCCACGTCTTCAATGACGGACCACCCCCCACCGGCCTGCGCTATTGCATGAACTCAGCCGCCATGAAGTTTGTAAAGCTGGCCTGAGCGGAGGGAGTTGTCTGAACTTCCGGATAACAGACAACCCACTTCGAGCTAGGAGTTTCAGCAGGATCGTAGCGCGATCCTTCATTAATCAGTAGAATCTGTACTAAGATCGCGACAGATCAACTTATTCAAATGAATATCAACGACTGGGTAGTCCGAACCGAACTTGAAAGTCCGATTACGGAACACGCATTGTTGCTAATGGGTCGAGATGGAAGGACCAACAAGCCGATTGGAAGTGCAGTATTCATAGCTGCCGGGCTCGCGATCACTGCGAAGCACGTTGTCGAGGAGTTTTGGAGGCTCTATGGGACTCCAGAAGTGCGGCTGGACTCCGAAGGCGACAAGACCGCTCACTTCGAGATTCTGGCCGTTCAATATCCCGGTCAGCAGTCCGACGCGGCCATCTGGATGACGAAGTTGGTTTGGTTGTGTCCCTATTCAGATCTAGCTCTTATCAGCCTCGAACCAGCTGATGAATTATCCAAAACCTACGTATTTTCCGGGTCGCTCAAGTTGAGCATATTCCCGCCTAAGATTGGAGAGAAGGTAACTGCCTTTGGCTTTGCTGCTTCGGAGGTGTTGGCGGAGGAAGGGAAGACGATAAAGTTGGCGCTGAATCCGCTTACGGCACCGGGTGTTGTTACTGAGGTCTATCCGGAGTTTCGAGATCTGGGTATGCTTACTTTTCCGTGTTTTGCAATCAAGACTCACTTTGTCGGTGGGATGAGCGGTGGCCCTTTATTCAACGAAGCGGGGGAGCTGTGCGGCCTGGTATGCGCAGGACGAGACGATTCCCCAATCGCATATGGCGTGGCTCTGTGGCCGATGCTGGGCGTGAATATCACTCATGAGGGTGCCGGAATGATCTGCAAAGGGCCGTACCCCGTTTTTGAGATGGCGACCGTTGGGATTCTCCACATGAACATGGAGGATTGGGAGCGGGTTGCGGCCAATGTTGAATTCATAGAGGAGCCATTTGGAAGAAAGCGAATCCGGCTGAAACCATCTATCAAGTAAGCAGCTCCGGTCGAGTCACCGCCAAACCGGAACCAAACCCATACTCAGGCGTGAATGCACTTCACTTCCCCTTGTAATCCTTGAACAGCTCGGGAAATTCCTTTTTGAGCGCCTCGATCTTGGGCCGGTCGCAGATCAGTATGTAGCGATTGTCAGGATTATTGTAGGCAAAGTCCTGATGGTAGGTCTCGGCAACATAAAAGCCCTTGAGCGGCACAACCTGGGTCACGATCGGCTTCTTAAACACGTGCGCCGCGTCAAGCTGCGCAATGTAGGCCAGGCTGATCTTCTGCTGCTCGTCGCTGCTATAGAAGATCGCGGATCGATAGGATGGGCCCACGTCCGGACCCTGCCGGTTCAGTTCGGTAGGATCGTGGGCCACTGAAAAGAAGATGCGCAGCAACTGTCCGTAGGTGATCCTGGACGGATCGTAAACCACGCGCACAGATTCCGCGTGCCCGGTGGTCTCCGTGGTCACCTGGGCGTAGGTCGCGGTCTCCGCCGTGCCGCCCGCATAGCCCACAGTCGTGGCCAGCACTCCTTTCACGCGCTCAAAGACGGATTGCGTGCCCCAGAAGCAGCCCCCGGCAAAGAACGCGGCCTCCTGGCCCGGCTCCTGCGCCAGCGGGGCATCGTCGGTGGCAGGGGGTACGGGAACCTTGGTCGCCGCGCGGCATCCGGCAACCAGGGCGGAGGTAATCAGCAGGCAAAGGAAGGCGCTGCGCAGGGCAACTGTACGGGGCATACATTTCTCCTGGGCCGTATCCCTTCAGCCCCGTACAACTGAGATGCGCTTGGCCTCAAAAAGGTTGCGGACAGAAGGATTCGGTCGCCGCGAGCACAGCGTCAACCCGGCCGGGGAACCATTCGCGCAAATCCCTCGTATTAGCCATATATGCAATGCGTGGGTACATTAAGCTGGAGCGTGATAGGGCTGGCAACCCCTGCCAGACCAGCGCGGCGTACCATGGAGGCGCTGGAGATTGCCGTCCCAAGGCCGCCCGCTGCGGCGGGCCACATCCAGACCGGCAAGGCGATTGCGCAGGCCGCCCGCCAGGCGCGCGTGGAGGTGAATCTTCTGGAGATGGACTGGTCCCAAATCGCCCGCCGCTGCATGGACGGTGATTCCGGCGCATGGGCCGAGTTGGTCCGCACCTATCATCGGCGTGTCTACGGGCTGTGCTACCGCTTTACCGGCAACCCCGCCGACGCCGAAGACCTCACCCAGGACGTATTCCTGAAGGTTTATTCGAACCTGGCCAGCTTTGATACCAACCGGGGCAGCCTGCAAGTGTGGATCACCACCATGACCCGCAACCTGCTGGTGGATAACTTCCGCCGCACCCGCAACCAGCGCGTAACCGGTTCACTCGATGAGGGTTGGGAGTCGGTCGAGGAGCTGAAGCCAATTGACCGGCTCACGGCTCGCGGCCCCTCTCCGCACGAGTCGGCGGCCCGCAAGGAACTGGCAAAGATGGTGCAGCAGGCCTTGGCCCGCGTCTCAGTGGAATTGAGAGAAGCCGTCATCTTGAGAGACCTGCAGGATATGGACTACAAGGAGATCGCCTGCGTGCTGGGCATTCCCGAAGGGACGGTCAAATCCCGCATCAGCCGGGGCCGCGCGGAACTGGCGAGGCTGCTGGAACGTACTAAACGGGAGGTGATGTAATCATGGCGGAGCGCACATTCATTCCGAACTCTCCGGCCTGCGCGCAGTGGGAGATGCTGTTGGCCGATGCGCTGGACGGGCGGCTGCGGCCTGAGGACCAGGCTGTCTTTACCGCGCACAGGTCCGGCTGCCCGGCCTGCGCGGCACTGTTTGAAGAGGCGCGCCGCGGCCGCGAGTGGCTGGAGTTCCTCTCCCCGGAGCCTGAGGTTCCCGCCGGGCTGCTGGACAGGATTCTGGCCCAGACGGGTCCGGGGCAAATTGAAGGCTTCGGCTTGATGCCTGCCGACAGCAACGTTTTACAGATTCCCCAACCTTGGCAGCGTCCCGGCTTTATGGGCAATCTTCGCCGTTTTGCCGAGCCCCGCCTTCTGATGACCGCGGCCATGGCCTTCTTCTCCATCGCACTCACGCTTAACCTGACGGGAGTCCGTTTGAGCAGCCTGAGGCTTGCCGGCCTGCGCCCCACTGCGGTGCGCTCGTTCCCCAACGCAGCGCGTTCATTTCTTGAGCGGCGGCTGACCGTGGCCTCCACCCCTGTCATCCGCTACTACGACCACTCGCGCTTTGTCTATGAAGTCCAGTCGAGGATGCGGGAGCTGCGCCGCTTCACAGAGGGCGAAGACTACAACCGGCAGAAGCCCAGAGATGCCGCGCCCGGCGAGTCCAGACAGATTCCCGTCCGCAAGCATGGGGACACGAGCGTGGATCCTCCGCAACAGTCGGGCAACCCGGTACGCGGGCCGGCTCGCTACGATTCCAATGACTTTCTTGAATCTTCACTGACGTTTAATTCCCTGATGTTTCAGGGCCAATCCACCACCCCGGCGACCCCGGCTCTCCGAGCCACCCGTCGCTGGGAGCCCGGCTCCGCGCACTCCGGCGGCTCCGCAACAGTTGAGGAAAGGAGCACAGTATGGACTGCGTAAACCACAGCGGTGTAAGCGCAACCGCCTATTGCCAGAGTTGCGGCAAGGCGCTCTGTGCCGGCTGCGTGCGCAACGCGGCTGGAGGGCAGATTCTTTGCGAACCCTGCTGGCTCACCTGGCAGAACTATCAACAGCCTTTTGTCGCCCCGCCTCCGCGCGGGCCTCATCCCGCGCTGGCCGCGTTCCTGGGTCTCTTCCCCGGCGTGGGCGCCATGTACAACGGCCAGTTTCTCAAGGGATTCATCCACGTGGCGATCTTCGTCGTGCTGGTCAGCATCGCCAACCACTTCGATGTCTTCGGCTTCGCGGTTGCGGCGTGGATCATCTACCAGTCGTTCGAGGCCTACCACACCGCCAAGGCGATGCGTGACGGCCAGCCGCTGCCTGATCCACTGGGACTGAACGAACTCGGCAGCCGGCTGAATTTCGACGCCCGCCCGCACTATCCGGCACAACCCGGCGCCGCGCCGGCTCAGGAAAATTCCGCTCCGGCAACGGGGGCCAATCAGCCGTCCTATGCCGGGCAGTACCAAACCCCATATCAACAGGCTCCCTTCACACCGCCCCCAGCCGGCTTTGTCAATCCGGCCGTTCCGCCTGTACCATCCGTGCCTCCGTTGCCGCCGCTCTATTGGCGGCAACGTGAGCCCATCGGCGCCCTGGTTCTGATCGCCCTCGGGCTGTTGTTTCTGCTCGACCAGCTCGATATCTTCAACGGCCGCCTGTTTGATTTCACCTGGCCGGTGCTGTTGATCGCGCTGGGAGTATGGCTGATCGTTCGCCGTGTCAGAGATTCGCAAGGAGGTTGCAAATGAACCGTTACATCATGATTCGCCGCTTGCGCGCCCCCGCATTTCTTCTGCTGATTGGCGCGCTGGCGCTGCTTAGCCAGGCCCACATCCTCGGCTGGAGCAAGAGTTGGCCGCTGTTACTTATTCTGGCCGGCGTGTTACTGCTGGCCGAGCGCGCGGCGCTGGCCGCCGAAGGGGGCTATCCGCCGTACCCCGGCGCGATTGATCCCAGGGCGGCAACGGGTGTTCCACCCTATTCTGGGCAGCCGACGGCCATCGTTGCCGGCGATCCGCAGAATATCGGGAAAGATCACGAAGGAGGGCAATCATGAGCAGCATACCTCCAACCACGCCTCCGGGCGGCGGCGCGCCGCCCCCCTATCCTCCTTACGATCCCAAGACCCAGTGGCGCGTCTATCGCGAGCAGCAGCGGGCCGCATGGCGCGCCCAGCGCGATGCCTGGAAGGCCCAGCGCCACGCCTTGAAGGCCAGCTACCTGAACGCCTACGGTCCCCGCGTTCCCTCCCTCCTCGGCCCTGTCATCCTCATCGGCGTCGGCATTATCGCTCTGCTGGTATACACCGGCCGCATTGCCGCCGGGGATTTCTGGAGCTGGTATGGCCGCTGGTGGCCGCTGTTGTTCATCGGCGCCGGCCTGGCCCTGCTGGTTGAGTGGGCGCTGGATATGCGCCGCAAGGTTCCCGTTCGCCGCCACGGAGGTATGTTCGTTCTCCTCATCCTGCTTGCCATCCTGGGCGTTGGTGCCGCCGGATGGAACAACTTCCGGGGTTCCTTTCATTCCATGTTCGGCGACCACGGAGATGAATTCTTCAACTCCCTCGGCCTGCCCGAGCATGAATACGACCAGCCGGCTCTGACCGCGCAGATTCCCGCCAATGCCTCCATCGAGATCGAGAATCCCCGCGGCGACGTGAGCGTAACCGCGGGCGACGCCCCTGCCATTGAGGTGCAGGCCCATGAAGTGGCCTTTGCCGGCTCGGATGCCGACGCCAAAAAAATCTTCGACGCCGAAGCGGCGCACCTGAACGCGAGCGGCAGCGCCGTGCTGGTCAAGTCGGAAAGCAACTCCAACGGCCGGCTCAACCTGACCGTCACAGTGCCCAAATCCGCCAGGGTGACGGTGAACGCCGGCAGGGGTGACGTGACCGCAGCCGGCCTGGGCGCCGGCATCAACGTCAGCGCCTCTCACGGGGACACGCATCTGAGCGCCATCACGGGCTCGGTGCAGGTTCACTTCTCCGGCGGCAAGCACGACTTCTCCGCCCACCAGGTGGACGGCGATCTCTCCATCGACGGCGACTCGAACGACCTCACCCTCTCCGAGATCAATGGCAAGGTCACGCAAAGCGGCGAGATCCTCGGCGACGTGCATATGGAGAACGTCGCCGGACCGGTGCACCTGCATACCTCGGTCACCGACCTCGAACTGGCCGGGCTGCCCGGCGACCTGACCCTCAACTCCGATGATCTGCGCGTCGCGGAGGCCAAAGGGCCGGTGCATGTGGTCTCGCACTCCAAAGACATCGACCTGAGCCAGATCTACGGCGACAGCTATGTGGAAGACCGCAACGGCAGCATCTCCGTCGAGCCGTCCGGCGCCTATGGCGTGGAAGCCAGAAACGGCAAGGGCGACGTGGAAGTGACTCTGCCGCCCAACGCCTCGGCCACCGTGGACGGCCGCACCCGCAATGGCGATATCGTTACGGATTATGGCCTGACGGTGAGCGGCGAAGAAAGCAAGACGGTCAGCGGACGAATCGGTGCAGGCGCATCGAAGATCGTCCTGAGCGCGGACAACGGCGATCTGCGCATCAAGAAAGGCCCGGCCTTTCCCTCCGCGCCAACCTCGCCGGCCGTTCCGCCCAAACCCAGGCTCCCAATGCTGAACGTTCCGCCCTACCACAGGGTTCCAGCGCCTCTTGGCGCGACCCATCTGAAAGAACCCAGCGTTCCGCCCGCGCCACCGGCTCCGCAGTAAAGGCCGTCAGCAACCGGAATCAATCGGCATAGGGGGAGCAGTCACCTGCTCTCCCCTGCCACACCACCGGACATGCGGATCCGCATCCGGCGGTTCGGTCGGATTGAGCTATTTTCCAGCGAACAAGCGTGGAAGTGCAAGTGAGTCGAAGTAGGCGTTTGGAAACGCGTAACTCATGG
>JBEKNO010000029.1:0-18623 GCA_049522735.1 Occallatibacter sp. | reverse complement strand
CGCCGCTGTATGCGCGAAATCTACGCCATCCTGAGCCGGTTTCTATCCCCATCGGGCTTCATCGGCGCGCTGACGACCATGCAGTCCGCTTGAAATAGCCTTTTTCAGGATCAACTAAATAGGATGTTCGTCGAGGATCTTGATAACAGCATTGACCAAGTGGAACTGTTCAGGATGATTGAGTTGCAATGGCAGGAATTCCTGAAGGGCGACCTTCCGCGCATCGAACAGGTGTTTCTGGCTCATCAGTGGCCGACGGCGTAGATGAAATTCCAAATTCCCGCAAAATGAGCTACAATGTAGCCTAGGAGAGTCCTATGCCCGCCAATGCCGTAGTCCGCGCCAGAATTGACGCTCGTGTGAAGGAAGAGGCCACGGCCATCTATGCCGCAGCCGGTCTCACTCTTTCCGATGCCTTCCGCATGATGCTCATGAAGACGGTGGCCGAGCGCGCACTTCCCTTCGAACCTCTGATGCCCAATGCTGAAACCGTAGAGGCCATGAAGGCTGCGCGCCGCGGCGAACTGGTCACAGTGGGCAGCATCGACAACCTATTGGCTGATCTCCATGCGGACGATTAAGCGAACCAGCCGATTCAAGAAGGATTACAAGCGCGAGGCAAAGGGCCAGTATCGGGCGACGCTCGATGCAGACTTGTTGGCCGCCGTCTCTCTTCTTGCCGCGGATAGCCCCTTACCGGAGAAGTTTCGCGATCACCAATTGACCGGGGAGTGGACCGATCATCGCGATTGCCACATCAAGCCCGATCTCGTGCTCATCTACCGGGTCCCGGACGCGGAAAGGTTGGAACTGGTCAGACTGGGATCTCATAGTGAGTTGAGCCTGTAGCTTCCTGTGCGCATAGGGAATGATTCACACCTTTGTTTTCATGCTGGGCCAGTCAGGGCGGCGGTGCTCGAAGAATGCCCTGACGCCTTCCCTGAAGTCCGCGGTGGAGCGCTGCTGCGCATTGGCTTCGATGGCGTCCTCGATCTCCTCGTCCAGCCGGCGGCGGGAGTGCTTGGCCAACAGACGCTTGACCGCCTGCATGGCCTGGGGACTGTTCAGAAGCAGCGTCTGGGCCAGGGCCTGGGCCGACGGCATCAGATCGTCCTGCTCAACGATCTGGGTCACCAGCCCCAGTTGCAGCGCTTCCTGCGCCTTGAGAATCCTTCCCGAGAGCAACAGCTCGCGGGTGCGCAATTCGCCTACCTGGCGGATCAGGAATGAAGCCACAATGGCGGGGATAAATCCCACCCGCACCTCGGTGTAGCCAAACTTGGCCTCCGGAACCGCGAGCGTGAAGTCAGGGATGGTGGCCAGGGCCATGCCGCCGGCAATAGCCGGGCCGTTGACGGCCGCAATGATGGGCTTGGGAAAGTTGAAGAGGGTGCGCAGGACCAAGGCCATGTTCTCCGAGTCGCGCCGATGCTCCTCTGGGGTGCGGGCGGTCATGCTCTGCAGGTGCTCCATATCCAGGCCGGCGCAGAAGGCCGAACCGGCGCCGGTCAGGATCACGATGCCGCAATCGCAGGTCTCTGCCTCGCGCAGGGCCTGGGTGAGTTCCTCGATCAGGAGCGGGCTGAGCGCGTTGCGCTTCTCCGGCCGGTTCAGGGTAATGGTCTGAACCCCGTTGGCGGATTCGGTGACGACGTGTTGGAAGCGGGACATGGAGATCTCCTTCAGCCCTGGATCAGATGTATGGGGTACTCGAACGCTTTCGAATATGTATTGCGCCAAAGGGCATCCTGAGCGACGGCCTTTACTCGGCGCGACCGCGCGCTTTCGAGAAGCCCGTCGAGCACCTCGTGGCGCACGAATATCCAGTGCGACTTGCCAGGCTCGATTGACACAGGGCATCTATCATTGATGCCATGTAGCGACAAACTGCTGTGACACCACCCGTCATTGCGAGGTATCCGCTTGAAACGAATGAAGTGCTTTAGTTTGTCTCGAAATGTCGATCTCGCAAACGGATACAGAAACGAAACGTTGGCGATATAAACTGGCTGAGTGGAAACGTTCTGAATAGAGATACCGATACCGGTTTGCGATTCGCCTTCGACTTTTTCTAAAGCTAAAATGAGAAGCACGCGTACTTGTGGCCGGATGCGAAAGTAGTTCCAGACAACCGTAGCCGTTGAGAGGCCAGCTCCGTAGATTGCTAGAAGATCCGTCAACCGCATGTTTGCTCCGTTCGAGTGGATAAATCCAGGGGCTGAACTGCCTATCGTAGCGCAGATTTCCCCTATGGTAGGTGATTCGGGTCACCCTGCGTTTTGGGTCGCTCACAGTTCCTAGGCAGATTCCTGCACCGGTGTGGCACACTGGAGGCTATGTTAATCGAGATTTGGGAGCGCCTGCGCGGCGATAGGGAATGCACTACACTTCAAGGTCCACGCTTGTTCTCCCGATGTCCTAGAAATCGAAGGCGAAAGCGGCTCCGGCTTATGTCCACTTCCTGAATGCGCTGAAGCACGAGCCACAGAAGCACAAAAGGGGCTGCGATAAGAAGGTGGGGCAGGGAAAGTGGTGTCAAAAGAGAGAGAAACGATTGCCATCTAAGCATCTCTTTCGGTCCTCCTCTACTGGGTCTATCGGCTATCCGCACAAATCCATGAATAAATATGCTTATTTTTCCTAAAGTTCTCCCGTATGTAGCCGATATATAAGGCTTTTCCTTTCGTCCGATTCGAGGAATTGGAGGT
Organism: Occallatibacter sp.; assembly: GCA_049522735.1. GTDB lineage: Bacteria > Acidobacteriota > Terriglobia > Terriglobales > Acidobacteriaceae > Telmatobacter. The sequence goes on along the minus strand of JBEKNO010000029.1, from coordinate 15,915 downwards.
CGGGGGGGACTTTATCATGCGACTGGGAACAGATAGCTGAGAGCTGAAAGCTAGTCCCTGGAAGCTGCTTTTCACAGCCCCAGTTCCCCGGCCCGCTTCTTCATCGCCTCAATACAGAAGGCGATGTGCGCATCCAGATCGACGCCCAGCTCGGCCGCGCCCCGGATTACGTCCTCGCGATTCACGCCACGGGCAAAGGCCTTGTCCTTCATCTTCCTGCGCACCCCGGCTGCCTCCACGTCGGCGATGGACCTGGCGGGCTTGACCAGCGCGCAGGCGACCAGAAATCCGGCCAGCTCGTCGCAGGCAAACAGGGCCTTAGCAAGATGCGTTTCGCGGGGCACGCCGGAGTATTGCGCGTGGCCTAGGATGGCGGTGCGCAACTCCATGGGCCAACCCAGACGCTCCAGCTCGCGAACGCCCACGAAGGGATGCTCCTCGGCCGTGGGGTGACGCTCGTAGTCGAAGTCGTGGAGCAGAGCCGTGGTGGCGTAGAGCTCGATCAGCGCGGCGCGTTCCTGGGCGCGGCCGGGGCCGATGAGTCCCAGCCGGTCAGCCTCCGCCTCGCCGCAGGCCACTACGCATGCCTCCACGGCCAGCGCGTGCTTGCGCAGGTTCTCGCTCAGCGTCCATTCAGTGAGCAGTTGCCAGGCCTGGTCACGCCTGTAGCCTCCGGGGCCATACGCCGTTCCGTTGCCAGTGGTCATATTCATCTCCATGTTGACTCATTTGGTTCGGTTTTCTTCCGGTCTTTTGGGGTATGATAGGGCAATCTTAGGTTAGACCCTAAGTTTCTACTTGACAATTATGGTTCCCTTCCCTGAAAGTAGCCTATATCGCGGTGCACAAACGCACCCCGGAGACCCAGCTCTGGCGCTCCGCACACAGCCCATGGCTACCACCCTAGTCAGCGTGGAGACGCGCGAAGTCGTGCGTTGCGCATTCACTGATTGCAAACTGATTCAGTTCAGGACCAGCAACTCCCTTTGTAGAAGATGCCACAGACCCCTCGATGTGGAGGAGCCTGTGCCTCTGGCGCCGCAACTGGTATCCAGCCCTTCAGGACCAGCTTCATCGGAGGCCGGGTTGCAGGTGGCCGGACAGGTGCGCGAAGTTCGCCGCGCGCGCCATCTTAGCCAGCGGCAGTTGGCCGGGCGCATGCAGGTGCCCCGCACCTATATTTCCAAAATCGAAAACGGCAAGGCGATACCCACGCTGGGTTCGCTGGAGCGGCTGGCCAAGGCGCTGCAAGTGGATGTCCGCCAACTGATCCAGGACTCCCGCAGCCGCCACGACCAGGAGGTAGCCTCCATTCTTGCCGACCCTTTCCTGGCCGAGATTGCCGCCCAGCTGCCACATTTGAACTCCTGGCATCGGACGCTGATCTACGGCGCGGTGCAGGACGCGGCCAGGGGACGGCGGCGCACCGCATAGGCCGGTAACCTGTCGTTTCCTGTTTTGGGGCGGGTAGGCGGCGATTGATCCGCGGACGCGGCGCTGCCTTCCCCGTGCGACGCGTTCAGTGCGGAGAGTGATTGCGGCGCATGGGCGCTTATGCTAGGGTCGATGTTGCTGCTCTTCGCTCCGGCTGAAGGAGGATTTTCCCGCCGGCGCCATCCTCAGGATGACCCCCGTACGCCGGTGTGCAAGCCGCAAGAGCAACGTAGAGGCGAGTCCTTTGTATCCTTCCGGCACCCTTCGCATCGATGAACTGAGCGCGGAGGAGCTTGCCGTCTATGCGACGCTCAAGCCCGAGCGCCTGCCGAGGCACGTGGCCATCATCATGGACGGCAACGGCCGCTGGGCCAACCAGCGCCTGCTCAAGCGCTTCCAGGGCCACCAGCAAGGCGCCGCAACCGTTCAGGGGGTTACCGAAACCGCGGCGCGCATCGGCCTGCCCTGGCTCACGCTTTACGCCTTTTCCCTGGAGAATAATCTGCGCCGCCCGCGCTCCGAGATCAACTTCCTCATGCGCCTGCTTAAGTCCTATCTTGAGGCCAACCTGCGGCGCATGCTGGACAACAACATCCGCATCCGCTATATCGGGCGCACCCGCGAACTGCCTCCCGATGTGCAGGACAAGATGCGCTGGGCCGAGGAGGCCACGGCGCGCAACACCGGTACCACGCTTACACTGGCCCTGAACTACGGCGGCCGCTCGGAGCTGGTGGACGCCTTCCGCTCGCTGGCGGAGGAGATGAAGCTCAAGCAGATGAGCCCCGACCGCATCACCGAGGAAGACATTCACCGCCATCTCTACACGGCGCAGATGCCCGACCCTGACCTGCTGATCCGCAGCTCGGGCGAGATGCGCATCTCCAACTTTCTGCTGTGGCAAGTCGCCTACACCGAGATCTACGTTACCGAACGTTACTGGCCGGACTTCCGCGGCATCCATCTGCTGGGGGCCATTGCGGATTTCCAGAGCCGGGAGCGCCGCTACGGCGGACTGGGCGAGGGCTCCGGCGAAGTGGACGAAGAGGCCGAGCAGATCAGGATCGCGGCCAGTTGATACCTCCGAATAGACAGTTTTTTCTCGGTAAAACTACAGCCGTTCGGCCGCCACGGGCGCAGGTGCTTGCCCGTTGGAGGAACGCCTAAAAGAGCGGGTTGTTGAAATCGGCAATGAACTGGATTCCTGGAACATCCAGCTTGACAAGCTGCTTGTCGCCCGTAAGGAACAGGTCAATGCCGGCGGAGGCTGCGCAGGCCAGATGGATTGAATCGGCAATTTTCAATTTTTGTTTTGCCCGAAGCCTGCTGAACGGCGCGGCAGCCCCATCGTCGAATGGTAAATAGGAAAAGCCCATCTCATCGAGTGTCTGGCGCACGATCTGCGCCTTCCGTGGCTGTGGGGAATTCTCCGCCCCTGCCATTATCTCGCCTAGGGCGAGGTAACTCGTATAAAGCGAGTCACCCCGCCGATAGGCCCGATCGAGAAGATGCTGTGTTCGCGCAGAAAACGCCGGATGGCCCTCCAACAAGTAAATAAACAGCATACTGTCCCAATAGATACGGCTCATGCGGCGTCCTTATCTTCCGACCGTATCCACCGCAGGAAAGCCTCGCCGCCTCCGTATTCCGTCAGTTCTTCTTTTAAAAAACCGCGCATCTTTTCTGTCAGCCGAAATGCACGAGCCGAAGGAGTCTCTTCGCTCAGATTTGCGGCCTCTCCTTCCCATCCAACCGTTCCTGTTGTTGGCTTCGCCGTTTGACTTGCAACATGGTATCGAACAACGACCGTAGGACTCTGCTTCTTCGGAGGGCCATCAACACTTTCAATCTCAAGCCCGTTCGCGCGAAGGAATTTCCGGGCCTGGATCGCGGTGCAGACTTGTGGCCAATTTCTTTCTGGAAACCCGTCAGCCTGTAAATGCTGCATAAGATCTCGAACAGCAACGGAAAATCTCGCTTTACCGGCGAGGATGGCTGGACGCACATACTTTTCCAAGGCAACCGCGCGCACCTGATCGCTCAATCCGTGATTCATATCCAACCTCCTTTACGGGTCGTGAATTGAAAGTTGCCACAACCTGCTTCTACTATAAGATAATTCTGTTTAGACAAAATGTCAAGACTGTTTATATGAAATACTGTCCACAAAGACAGTTTTTAGCGAAATGTCCATCGACTGATCTGAAAAACCAGCCAATCGCCCCACTCCTCCCCGGCAGTGTATCCTCACCTTTGGCATGAAACGCATTCTAACCGCTCTTATATTGATACCCCTGGTGCTGGCCCTGATGATTGTAGGGCCGCTTTGGCTGGTCTCGCTGGTTTCGGCGGGGGTGGCGGCGCTGGCTGGCTGGGAGTTTCTCGGTATGGCGGAACTGGCGGGAGCTAATCCGCCGCGCATTGCCGTACTGGCAGCCATTCTGGCGCTTTTTGCCGGCGCCTATGAGTGGCCCGCACTGATCGCGGTCACTCTCGGCATCCTGAGCCTGGGCCTGCTGGTCTACTGCACCTTCACCTCGCCTGTCGAGCTGATGATGGCGGACGCTTCGTCGTCCATCTTCTGCCTGCTCTATGTTGGATTCACCCTGACCGCCGTGCCCGCCCTGCGCGCGGAGAGCAACGGCCCGTCGCTGGGTATATTTCTGATGTGTGTGGTCTGGGCGGGAGACATCGCAGCTCTTTACGTGGGCCGGGCCTGGGGGCGGCACAAGATGTCGCCCACGCTCAGCCCCAACAAGAGCTGGGAGGGCGCGCTGGGCTCGGTGGCCGGCAGCCTGCTGGCCACCGGCGCCCTGCTGGGTTTGGCCACCCTGCTGGAGATGGCAAACTCCGAGAGGCTCTCCTATCAGAGCGAGGTCTGGTACTACTGGCTGGGACTGGCGGTGCTGGTGAACCTGGCCGCGCAGGTGGGCGATCTGGCCGAGTCCGCGCTCAAGCGCTCGGCGGGGGTCAAGGACTCCGGCGACCTGCTGCCCGGCCACGGCGGGGTTCTGGATCGCATCGACGCCCTGCTGCTGGCCGCTCCGGTGCTGTGGTACGCTCAGGTTATTCACCAGCGGTTCTAGCGCCCTTTCCTGGCCTTCATTCGGAACGGTTTGATTGGAAAGCGCACTCTGGATGGGTTCCACGAGGAACCGCGAAATTTGAATAATCACCTTGAAGCGACTCGCCATTCTCGGTTCCACAGGCTCCATCGGGCAGAGCACCCTCTCCATCGTCGAGCAGTTTCCAGATCGCTACCAGGTGGCCGCGCTGGCCGCCGGGCGCAACCTCGACCAGGCCTTTGCGCAGGCCGTTCGCTGGCGGCCAAAGCTGGTCTCGCTGGCCACCGAAGAGCTGGCCGCGCAGCTTTCCGCCCGTTTGCGTGAGGCCGGCGTCACCGGCATCGAGGTGGTTTATGGAACCGCGGGCACGGTGGCCTGCTCCACGCTGCCCAATGCGGACTTTGTGGTTTCGGCCATCGTGGGCGTGGCTGGCCTTGAAGCTACTCATGCCGCCATCCTGGCCGGCAAACCCGTAGGCCTAGCCAATAAGGAGTGCATGGTGGCCGCCGGCGAGATCCTCACCCGCGCCGCGCGAGAGCGCAACGTGGCCATCCTGCCCATCGACAGCGAACACAACGCCGTTCACCAATGCATGAGGGTGGGCGCGCACTCTGAAGTGAAGACCATCTGGCTCACGGCCTCCGGCGGGCCGTTCAGAGAACTCCCCATGGCCCAGTTTGACGCCATTACCCCCGCGCAGGCGCTCAAACACCCTACCTGGGTGATGGGCCGGCGCATCACCATCGACTCCGCCACCATGCTCAATAAAGGTCTCGAAGTCATCGAGGCCTGCCGGCTCTTCGACGTGCCGCCCGGAAAAGTGCGGGTTATAGTCCACCCGCAGTCCACGGTCCACTCGCTGGTGGAGTATGTGGACGGGTCGATCCTGGCGCAGATTTCCGTCACCGATATGCGGCTGCCCATCCTGTACGCGCTGGCCTGGCCGGAACGGCCTCGCTCCACGCTCACCTTCGACCTTGCCTCGCTGCGCCACCTGGACTTCGAGCCGCCCGACTTCGAGCGCTTTCCCTGTTTGCGATTGGCCTTTGAGGCCGCCGAAAAGGGTGGAGCGCATTGCATTGCCCTGAACGCGGCGGACGAAGTTGCCGTCGAGGCATTCCTCGAAGGTGGTACTACCTTCACGGGTATCCCGCGTACAATTAAAAAGGTGCTCGCATCCACGCCGGAGTCGCATCCCGCCACCATTGCGGAGGTGCTCGCCGCCGATCGGGAGGCGCGTCAAACAGCTCGTGCGCTGTTGACGTAAGGTCGCTGGCGGACACGGGCTTATCGAGGGAAAATCGCTAATCTATGCAAGACGTACACACAGTAGTTGTCGCTATCGTTGCCTTTATCGTCCTTGTCGGCATCATGGTCGTGGTCCATGAGTTCGGCCACTTTGCCGTCGCCAAGCTCTGCCGAGTCCGCGTGGAGTCGTTTTCCGTGGGCTTTGGGCCGCGCCTCTTCGGCATCAAGTACGGCGATACCGACTACAAGGTCTGCCTGCTGCCCGTGGGCGGCTATGTCAAAATGACCGGCGAGAACTTCAGCGAACTCAGTGAAGCGGCGACCGGTACGGCCGCTGAAGCGCCGGTGGACGACCCTGGGTCTTTCCTGGCCCATCCCCGCTGGCAGCGGATTTTGATCGGCATGGCCGGCCCGGTGGCCAACTTGATCCTGGCCTTCGTATTGATGTTCTTCTACTACGCCTGGATCAACGAGGTTCCCAAATTCGAGGTCACCACGACCACCATCGAGTGGGTGACTCCCGGCTCGGCGGCAGCCCAGGCCGGGCTTGAGCCCGGCGACACCATCCGCCACTTTGAAACCGTGAACAATCCCACCTGGGAACAGGTGAACATGCGCGCGGCGGTGAACCAGGGCCAGACCGTGCCCGTGACCGTGGACCGCGGCGGCAAGACGGTCGAGCTCTCCTTTCACGTGCCCGCCGCAGTGAAGGGCCAGGATTTCGATGTGAGCGACACGGGCGCCATCCCGCAGTTCGTTCCCGGTCCGATCGGGGTTCAGGAAGTGCAGCCGGGTTCGCCGGCGGAGCAGGCCGGCCTGCGTGCCGGCGACGCCATTCAGTCCGTGGATGGTCATCCCTTCCATACCGTGCAGGCGCTGCTGGCCTATCTGCAGTACGGGCAGGGCAAGCCGGTTGCGCTGGTGTTGGTCCGCAACGGCGCCACTCTGCCCCCCATGGTGGTCCATCCAGCCAAGCTCGATACCGGCTGGAAGCTGGGATTTGCGCCGGTGCCGATTCCCTTCCGCAACAACCCGCTCCCCTTCAATAAGGCGGCAGCCAAGTCAGAGGCGTTCTGCGCCGACAACTCTTTCCTCATTGTCGAGGTGCTGGGGCGCATTTTCACTCACAAGGTTTCCGTCTCTCAACTCTCCGGTCCGGTGGGGATTGCCCGCATGGCCGGTGAAGCGGCGGAGATGAGGGGATGGATGCCCAAGTTCGGGCTGGCCGCGGCTATCAGCCTCAACCTGGGCATTCTCAACATGCTGCCTTTCCCCATTCTCGACGGCGGCGGGATTCTTTTCCTGCTCATCGAGAGCCTGATACGCCGCGACATCGGCATCAACGTGAAGGAGCGCATCTACCAGGCGGCGTTCGTGGTGCTGGTGGGTTTCTTCGCCTTCATCATCTTCAACGACGTGACCAAGCTGCCGTTCTTCACGCACTTGAAGCCGTGAGACAGAGATCAGTTTTCAGCGATCCTATGGGCCACTAACCACTGCCACTCGTTACTGATCCCTGATCTTTAGAAAACTGCTTCCGTGCCCCATCCTTTCGCCTTTTTTCTGGCGAAAGGATGGGAAACATCAAATCCGCACCTGTTACTTGGAGCCTAGCCCCGCATGCCCGTTACAACCGAAGTCCGTGTGCGCTACGCCGAAACCGACCAGATGGGCATTGTTTACTATGCCAACTACCTGGTCTGGTTTGAGATAGGCCGCGTGGAACTGCTGCGCGCGCTGGGCCTTGCCTATAGCCGGCTGGAGATCGATCACCAGTGCATACTGCCGGTGATCGAGGCCAGTTGCCGCTATCGCGCCCCGGCCCGCTACGACGATGAGATTCTAATCGAAACCCGTCCCGCCTATCTGCGCGGCTCGGTGCTCAAGTTCGCTTATCAAATCTGGCGAAAGGCGTCTCCAAAGGGAGAAGAGCGGAAGCTGCTGGCCGAGGGCGAGACGGTGCACGTGGTCTGCGACGACCAGTTGAATAAGAAACCTCTGCCGGAAAAGTACGCCGCGGCGCTGCGGGCCATGATGGCGAAAGAATAGAGCCTCGCGGATGGATGCCAAATCCTTATTTACTTGTACTTCGAACCTTCCTCGGCAACATTTGAATACCAACCACTTTGAGACGATTTGGATTCATCGTAGAGCGGTTTTGCTTGTTCAACCTCGCTGTCTCGGCTGGTGATAAGAGCACGAGCTAGTAATACCGTTTTACAAATCTTTCAAATTCATTGTCGCTGGCCTGCCTGTCGATTTTTTCTATGGCCTTGCGCGTGAGGTCGCGGAGAGGCGAAACGTGCTCGATGAGCACCTTGCTTCCACTTTGATGTAATTTCCAGGCTTCTTTTGAAAAGACTGCGTCCCGATACTTACGGAGATTATTGATGTGACCAATTCCCGGGTAGTTGAGGCGCAATCCAAGTATATTCAAGATGCGCTCTGCACAATGGATCGCACCGGCATTGTCTGTAAATCCTGCACGATTCATTTCATTGCGAAGTGTTGCAGCTTTGCGGAACATCGCAATGAAAACATCCGTATGAATACTATGGCGGCTTGTCTCTTTCACTTTCCTTTATTCACCGTCGTATTCCGCAAACAGTGGCGTTTTATTATGTCGAAAACTGAAATCACCGAGTAGATGTTCCGGCATTCAAAAACTACTTATCCCTGGCCACCACGAAATCCGGCACCCACAGCAGGGCGCGCCTGAACTCGGAGTCGGCAAACTGAGCCAGGGCCAGGCGGGATTGCTCGGCGTAGCGGTCGGCAACAGACATGGCGTACTCCACCGAGCCGTTGCGGATCAGAATGGCCTGAATCTGCTCACGGGTCACGTGCTCGAAGCTGCGGTCGTCCAGAACCCGCTGAATGGTCTGGCGGTCGGCGGCTGTGCCGTGGTCGACGGAGTGGATCACCGGCAGGGTCGCCTTGCCTTCGCGCAGATCGCTGGCCACGGGCTTGCCCAAAACCTCTTCGGTGGCCGTCAGGTCGAGCACGTCGTCCACAATCTGAAAGGCCAGCCCCACGGCCCGGCCGTATGTTGCCAGGCTAGTCTCCTGAAGCTCGCTCGCGCCGGCCAGCACCGCGCCCAACCGCATGGAAACGGCAAATAGGCACGCGGTCTTGCGAAAGATCAGGTCGTAGTACTCGGCTTCGGAGACGGCTTTGCCCAGCTTTTGAATCTGCAACAGCTCTCCCTCGACCATCTGCTGGGTGAGGCCGATGAGCAGGTCGAGCACGCGCAGGTTCTTCTCATCGAGCGCGACCTTGAAAGCCTGCATATAAAGCCAGTCGCCGGCCAGCACGCACTTTTCGTTGCCCCATGTGGTGTTGGCCGAAGGGCGGCCGCGGCGCGTGTCGGCCCCGTCGATGATGTCGTCGTGCACCAGCGTGGCGGTGTGCACCATTTCCACCACCGCGCCCAGCCGGATAGCGCTTTGGCCCGCGTAGCCCAGCATGTGCGCGGAGAGCAGCAAGAGCGAGGGCCGGATGCGCTTGCCGCCGCCCTCGCGCAGGTATTCGGCGATCTCCGTAATGGTGCTTACGCCGGAGGCGGCGTCGCGGCCCAACTCCTGCTCGATAGCCACAAGGTCGTCCCGCAGCAGATCGAAGACCTCTCTCGCCGTCGTTGTCGCCAATGTGCTCAAATCTCTCCGCTTCCCGTGCTTCCTTGATTCAGAGGGTTCCCAGGTGGGATGCAATAACCGCTCAAAACGTGCGGTAGTTGGTAAACTGCAAATCCAAACCCAGATCCTTGCCGCGCAACAGGGCGATAATCGTCTGCAGCAAGTCGCGGTCCTTGCTGGATACTCTGACTGAATCGCCCATGATGGTGACTTGCGCCTTCTTTTTCGAGTCCTTGACCAGGCGCACGATCTCCTTGGCCTTTTCCGTGGGGATGCCCTGCTGCAAGGCGACCTTCTGCCGCACGCTCTTACCGGCCGCAGGCTCCAGTTTGCCGTAGGTCAGATTCTTGAGCGGAACCCCGCGCCTTACCAGCTTCTGCCCCAGTATCTCCTTGACCGCCTCCAGATGGTACTCTCCGTCGGAGGCCAACTGAACGGCGTCGTTGCCCTCCAACACGATCTCCGAGTGGGAATCCTTCAGGTCGAAGCGCTGGCGAACTTCCTTCAGCGCCTGCTCAATGGCGTTGCGAACCTCCTGGATATCCACCTTGCTGACAATATCGAACGAATTGTCCTGGGCCATTTTTTCTTCCCTCAAACATTGAAAGGCTGCTGCATGCAATGCCTCTATCAGTTTCCCACGTCTGCCTTGATGTCAAACAGCCGAAAGAAGTTTTTCGTGGTCGCGGAGGCGATTTCCTCCTTCTCAACGTACAAAAGTTCGGCTAAAACCAGCGCCGTGCGCAGCACCCAGGCCGGCTCATTACGCTTGCCGCGGTTTGGCGCCGGAGCCAGCCAGGGGGCGTCCGTCTCCACCAGAACCCTGTCCAGGGGCAGTCTGGCGGCCAGATCGCGCAGCGGCTGGGCCTTGGGATAGGTCAGGTTTCCCGCAAATGAGATCAGAAAGCCCAGGTCGAGCGACCGCCGCGCCTGCTCCCAGCCGCCCCCAAAGCAGTGCATGATGCCGCCCAGGCCGGTCTGCCGCCAGTGGGTCTCCAGGATCTCCAGGAGTTGATCCCAGGCGTCCGTGGCGCCTTCTTTTGCCCGGCAGTGGATGAGGATGGGCCGCTTGCGGCTGGCGGCGATCTCCAGTTGGCGAATCAGGCCCTCGCGCTGCACGGCATGGGGCGCGCCCTCGTGAAAATAGTCCAGTCCAATCTCGCCGCAGGCAATCACCTCCGGCTCGGCCAGCAGGCTGTCAAGTTTGGAGAGAACGGCGGCATCGGCCTGGTGCGTGTTGTGCGGATAGACGCCGGCGCTTGCGTAGAGCTTTGGAAAGCCGGGCCGACCGTTGAACTGGCGGCAGATTTCGAGCGCGCGGCCCAATCCGGCCACCTGCTCGCCGATGCCGATGGACAGCACCGCGCCTACGCCTGCCTCCCACGCGCGGGCAAGCATCGCCGCGCGATCCTCCGCATAGCGCTCGCTATCCAGGTGGGCGTGGGAATCGATCAGCACTGCGTAGCCTCCGGGTGACGTGGCCTAGGGTCGTTCATGTGACGGTCGGGGTTTAGTGCAAAGCAAGCGCAGGCGGATGCAGCACTTTCAGTCCAAGGTGCGTTTCAAACGCGTCGAAATCGCGGTCACGATGCAGCAGTTCATGACCCTCCATTATGCAAAACGTGGCAATCAAGCAATCGACCGGTTTGCGAATCGTAATTCCCCGGTCGCGCAGTGCGCGAAAATTCCGCGCGGAAGCAACTGCTACTTCTGTGCTGATGGTCTCGAAAAAGGGAAGTTGCAAAAGATCTCGCTGGAAACCTTTGAACTGCTTCTCACTGCGCACTCCCTGCAAGACTTCGCAAAGAATCAGGCTCGTCAATCCGGCTTGTTTCCTTACGATCAACGATTTGAGACACACTGCGTGAGGATTGATTGTGCCCCAAAGAGCGTCGATCCACACGGAACTATCGGCAATGACCATCTGCAATTCTCTTCCTTAGCGCACTGCCGTTGATTCGGAAAGAACGCCCGAGCCAAGTGTCTTCCCTTCGCGTTCCGCCTCTTCGCGCTCTTGCGCCCAATTCAGAAACCGGCCCTCGCGCATTGCGTCCAGATCGCCCTCCCACTGAATCTTTCCGAACCACTTGAGGACGCCTTCCTGCTTCTTCAACTGCACGGCCAAGCGCAGGGCCGCCTCGACCGCCGCTTTCTTGGTGGCCGCGCCGCTGACCTTCATCGCCTGGCGCATGAGACGGTCGTCAATCTCCACATTCGTTCGCATCGCTTGGCTCCTTCGGCCAATTCCCCTTCTTCACCAGTTCCGCATGCCATTCATCCAGACGGCCCGCGCGCTCGGCGGCCCGCCTCTCGATTTCTTGACGGCGAAAGACTTCGGCAACAGCGTTCTCGTGGGCTTTGAGCGCCACGAGTTTGCGCAGAGCTTTGTCGATCGTCGCCTTTTTCGTGGTTGCCCCCGTGGCCTTCATCGCCTGCTTCATCAACTTGTCGTCAATATCGATATTCGTCCGCATGGGAGATCTCCCGATGTGTAAGTATGGCACAATTTATGTGTATAGAGCAACAGGGCGGCGAACGGCGTGGAAATCGGCCGGGCGCTACTTCAGCCGCGCCCCCAGCGAAACATCTTCCAGGAATCCGGCCAGCACCGGCGCTCCATCCGGCAGCGAGGCAGCCAGCAGCATCCCGTTCGACTCCAGGCCGCGCATCATGCGCGGAGCCAGATTGGCGACGATGACGATCTTGCGGCCGATGAGCTTTTCCGGCTCGTAATACTGGGCGATGCCGGCCAGTATCTGCCGCTTCTCATAGCCCAGATCGATCTCCAGGCGCAGCAGCTTGTCGGCCTTGGGCACGCGCTCGGCCACCAGGATCTGCGCCACGCGCAGCTCCACCTTGGTGAAGTCGTCAATGGTAATGTGCTGCGGTAAGGCTGATTGCTCTGCAACCGGTGTGGCGGCTGGAGCTTGCCCGGTAACCGGGGTGGAGGGTGCAGCGGCAGCCGCAGCCGGAGCAGAAGCGGCAGCAGGCACAGCAGCGGTCGGAGCAGGAGCGGACACTGGAGCGGGCATAGCCTTGGGCCTGGGCGCCTTTGCGGGCGCAGCCGGAGTCGCGGCTACACTTTTGGCGGGCGCTACGGCCTTGACCGAGTTTTCTTCCGTGCTGGAGGCTTGGACGGTGCTGCGGTTGTTTTCATCTTCAATAGCCTGCATGCGTTCGATGGCCTCCTTTTCCGCGCGGGGAAAGAGCGCCATGGGCTCTCCAAATTTTGTCCCGGCCTTCAATCCGCCCCACGCGAGTTTTGTCAAAAATGAATGCTTTGCAGCGTCCGCGATCTCGCCCTGCCCAAGCTGCCGCCAGACCTTAGCGGTCGACTCCGGCAGGATGGGATAGGCCAGCACGGTGATGATACGAATGGCCTCGGAGGCCGTAGCCAGCACCCGCGCCTGAAGCGCAACGTGCTCCGCCTCGGGGCGGTCCGCCGGCCGCTTCCAAGGCGCATTGGCGGTCAGGTAGCCGTCGGTCTCCGCCACCAGGAGCCACAGGGACTTGAGAGCATCGGAGAAATTCAGGTCGTCGAACTCCGGGCCGAAGGCCGCAATGGTGCGCACGGCCATTTCGCGCAGGGCGGCTTCGGCAGCAGTCTCCGCGCCCGTCTCCGGCGCCACCCCGCCAAAATACTTGTGCACCATGTTGACCACGCGGCTCACCAGGTTGCCGTATCCGTTGGCGAGGTCACCGTTGTAGCGCTGCACCAGGGCATCGAAGCTGAAGCTGCCGTCCTGGCCGAAGGGAATCTCCCTGAGCAGGAAGTAGCGCAGAGCATCGGCCCCCAGAACCTCCTGCACCGTCTCCGCGCGCACAATGTTGCCCCTCGACTTGGACATTTTTCCCTGGTCGAAGAGCAGCCAGCCGTTGGCCTGCACCGAGCGCGGCGGCGGAATGCCCGCCGCCATCAAAAACGCCGGCCAGTAGACGCAGTGGAAGCGGCTGATCTCCTTGCCGATCAGGTGCATATCCGCCGGCCAGAATTTTTTGAAGCGCGCCTGGTCCGCGGGCTTGTCAGACCCGTAGCCCAGCGCGGTAATGTAGTTGGCCAGGGCGTCCAGCCATACGTAGATCACGTGCTTCTCGTCGCCGGGAACGGGAATGCCCCAGGAAAAACTCGTCCGGCTGACCGACAGATCCTTCAGGCCCGCGCGGACAAAGGAGATGACCTCGCGCCGCGTGGATTCCGGCCCCATGAAACCGGGGTTGGCGTCGTAGAACTCCAGCAGCTTGCGCTCGAAGGCCGAGAGCTTGAAGAAATAATTCTCCTCGCTCACGGTCTCGGTGATGCGACCGCAATCGGGGCAGGGCGTTCCGGGAGGGCCGTCCACATAGGCCTCGTCGGAGACGCAATACTGGCCGGTATACGACCCCTTATAGATGAAGCCTTTGTCGCGCAAGGTAGCAAACAGGCGCTGCACGCCGCGCTTGTGGCGCTCTTCGGTGGTGCGGATGAAGTCGTCGTAACTCAGCCCCAGCCGGTCCCACAGCGCGCGAAACTCTCCGGAGACCGCGGTGGCAAACTCCACGGGAGTGCGCCCGGCCAGGGCGGCGGACCGCTCGATCTTTTGCCCGTGCTCATCGGTGCCGGTCAGAAACCAGGTCTCGATGCCCAGCGCCCGCTTGCGCCGCGCAATGGCGTCGCAGACGATGGTGGAGTAGGCATGGCCCAGGTGGGGCCGCGCATTCACGTAGTAGATGGGCGTGGTCAGGTAAAAGCGGGCTGGGCTGGAAGCAGAATCGGTCATAGGCGGGGCATTGCGTTGAATTCGCCCCGGACGGCAGGCGGAAATCCATAGGCAATCTATTCACCATCTTACGGCATTTAGCTGGCGGCGTGGCTGTCTGGCGATTCAGGCTCCGTGCCCCATCCTTGCGGCTTTTTTTGGCGCAAGGGTGGGAAACCACGAACCTCAACCGGCCCCCATGCATCAGCCGCAAACCATTTCCAAGCCGCCGCTCTGTTAGAATCACCCTTGAAAATCAAGGATATTTGAGGCATAGACCAAGTGTATTTGGAATTGCAGAAACAGCTCGGCGCCCGTCTTCGTAGTCTCCTGGAGGAAAAGTACGGCCTGCAGATTGAGAACATTCCGCTGGAGACGCCGCCGGAGCTGCGGTTCGGCGAACTGGCTACCCCCATCGCCTTCGAGCTAGCCCGCAAACTGCGGAAAGCGCCCAAAGTGATTGCCCAGGAGATTGTGGCCGCGCTGGGGCCGCTTCCTGGTTTCTCTTCTTTCGAGGTTGCGGGCTCAGGCTATATCAATGCGCGGCTGGACCGCGCCGCCGCGGTACGCATGACCGCCGTTGGCGAGCCAACGCACTTGTCCAAAAGTCCGCTCCATGCCCTGGTGGAACACACCAGCATCAATCCCAACAAGGCCGCGCACATCGGCCACCTGCGCAACGCCATTCTGGGCGATACCTTCGTCCGCCTGCTGCGCGCCGCCGGGCAAAAGGTCAGCGTGCAGAACTACATCGACAACACCGGCGTGCAGGTGGCCGATGTGGTGGTGGGATTTCTACATCTCGAAGGCAAGACGCTTACTGACGTGCGCGAACTTGTGGAACGTTCTTCAAGACCCGCCGTGTGTCAGGGCACGACTTCAGTCGTGCCGAAATCCGCAAGAGAAAAGGGGGCTTTAGCCCCTGAGAACGATGCCGAACCGATCGATTACTACTGCTGGAACCTCTATGCGCGCACTTCGCAGTGGTACGAGCAGGGAACGGATGAAGAGAAGGCCGCCCGCAAGAAGCTGCGCTACGCTGCGCTGCACGCCATAGAGCACGGCGGCAATGAGACCGCCGAGATTGCCGAGTTGATCTCCACCGCGGTCCTGCGCCGGCATCTTGAAACCATGCTGCGGCTGGACATTGAATACGACTTTCTGCCCCGCGAGAGTGAAATCCTGCACCTCAAATTCTGGGAAGCTGCCTTCGAGCAGTTGAAGCAAACCGGCGTGCTCTACTTTGAGACCGAAGGCAAGAACAAAGGTTGCTGGGTGATGCAGCGGCCTGGAGCCGAAATAGACGATGGCGCGCTGGATGAAGATTCAAAGGTTATTGTGCGCTCCAACGGCACGGTAACTTATGTGGGCAAGGATATCGCCTATCACTTATGGAAGTTCGGCCTGCTGGGCAAGGACTTCGGTTACAAGCCGTTCTTCACTTATCCCAACCATGAGTGCTGGATTTCGGCGGAGAAGGGCGTGGAACCCCATCCGCACTTCGGCGGGACGCAGGCTATCTACAATGTGATCGACGCGCGCCAATCCGATCCGCAGGCCAACGTAATCCAGGCGCTGCGCGGCATGGGCTACGCCGGGCAGGCGGATCACTATACGCACTTCAGTTACGAAATGGTGGCGCTTACGCCGCGCTGCGCCGTCGAACTGGGTTATGACGTTTCAGAGGAAGACCTGGCCCGTCCATATATCGAAGTCAGCGGCCGCAAGGGCTTCGGCGTAAAGGCCGACGACCTTATCGACAAACTGATGGCGGCCACGCAGGCCGAAGTGGACGCG
>JBEKNO010000028.1:0-18793 GCA_049522735.1 Occallatibacter sp. | reverse complement strand
AGATCAAGGGATGATGGGCTGCGCTGGGCCGCGCCCGAATCGTGGCACGTGACGCTGCAATTTCTGGGCAATGCCGGAGCGGAACAATACGCGTGCCTGGCGGCGCGCCTGGGCGAAGTGCGTGCGCCGCCCGTTCCGGTGCGGCTTGAGGGGCTGGACTTTTTCGATCGCGCGGGAATTTTCTTTGCCGGGGTGGGGCTGACTTTCGAACTGCTCTCGTTGCAACAGCGCGTGGCGGCGGCCACCGGCCTGTGCGGCTTCGCAGCTGAGGCGCGTCCCTACCATCCGCACATCACGCTGGCGCGCGGCAAGGGCGAAGGCCGCGGCCGTGGACTGCGCGAACTGAAGACGCGGATGCAACGCCAGCCAAGCTTCACCCGGTTTGTGGCCGAGGAATTCCTGTTTTACGAAAGCCATCTCCTGCCAGGCGGCGCCCGCTACGAGATTCGCGCGCGCTTTTCTCTCCGGGGAAGCTCTTTTTAAGTCCGTCCGGCACCAAGGCCAAGCGAATAGATTAAGGGACAACTATGCTAATGGTGTTGAATTGCTGCTCGTCCTTGTCTATCAGGTTCGCCTGCCCGCTGCTGGCAGTGAGTAGCGAACGAAGGTAGATGGGCGTGGTTCCGCCGGCGGTTGCAAGGCCCTGGAGCGTCTGGATGCTGCTGACAAGCTGGTCCGCCGTATCGGGAGAAACGGTAAAGGCCGCGGTTGCGCCCGGCGGCGTAAATGTGGCCGTTGGCGAGGTACATTCGGTACCCACATCGCCAAAGACCAGTCCGGTAACCTGGCTCCCGGTGAGGATGGCGGTGGCAGTCGCGGGGGTTCCCGCGCATCCGCTGATGGTCACCGCGGGGGCGGTGGTATAAGAGCCTCCGTTAGTGATGGTGTATCCGGTGATAACTCCGTAGGCAAGATCGTTGATCTGGTAGTCAAAGACCACATAGTTGGGATCGAGAGGCTGCACCACCGTGGCATAGTTGGATATGGCCCAGATAGCCGTCTGACTGCCCTTGGAGGCATTCGTGAATCCCGAATATGTACCCGCGGGGTTGGAAGCCAGAAGCGCTTCGAGCGGCGCGCTGAATCCTCCCCCGTGTATAACTCCCCACGAATCCGAGTCCGCCACGGTATAGGACGAGGGCAGAAACAGGGGCTGAAGCATTTGAGCATCCAGCGCAGGCGGCCACACATACCATGCATAATCCGATATATCGAAGGCAGTGGGCGAATTGCCGGTCAGCGTCACGCTGAGCGTGCCCGTGGATCCATTGGTAAAGGGCACCGTGATCTCGGTGATGCCGGCGATAGCCGTGTTGCTCAAAAGCGTAACCCCATCCACCACCACGGTTACCGTGAGGCGCGAGGGCAGAGTGGCGCCGAACTGCCCGCTGGCGCCGATAAATGCGTGGAAGTATCCGCTCATGCCGCCCATGTACACGGTGTGGGTCACGCCCTGACCCGCCAGCCACGCGCCTATCTCAGACCTGTAAGGCAAGCCGCATATGCTGGCGGCGTTGGGATCCTGGGAAAGAGAGGCGTAGAGAAGCGGCCTGTAAAAACCGTTATAGGCCTGATAACTCGTTCCCTCGTACAGTCCCTGGTAAATGTTTGTGCCGGGGATAAAACCACCCGTCGTAGTCAATCCGCCGGCCAGGGTGAAGCCGGTCCCATAAGCATTGCCGTAGCTATCGAAGTAGCGCCCTCCGGCCACCTCCGCGATATAGCCCTGATACTGCTTCAGGTTAAAGAGCCACGCGGCCATGCCGGTATAGCCCATGGAGGTCAGGTGCTCCCCCTGCACAGCGTCCCAGAGGTTCCACAGATTTTGCGCGGTCACGCTTTTGGCTAGGGTGGGGTAGATGTTAACGGTAGTGGAATCGCAACTGGACACGGTATAAGTTCCATAGCTTCCGTCGTCGTGCTGGATGATTGCCGCCCAACCCGTGGTAGAGCAGTAATCGCCGATGCCTCCACTGCCCACCACCACCATGCCGTTCAGGGTCAGCGTTCCGCTTCCCGCCGCGCCGGTGACGCTCAACTGGCCCAGGTTATTGGGCCAGTTGGCAACTCCGGCGGGAGCCACAGTAGATACGCCCGCAAAAAATCCCCAGGCGTGCGGATAGAGGGAAAGAATCTGATTGGGCGCCTGCCAACTGGTCACGGCGAAATCCGCCGCCGCCGCTGGCCCGCCGCCGGGCGCGGGATTGGCGACGACCAGGGGAAAGGTTCCGGTGGCGGCAAGATCGGCCGCAGTGAGGAAGATGGCCAGTTGGCCTGCGTTGACGAATGTGACGGCATGGCTTACGCCGTTGAGCGTTACCGTGGAGGAGGAAAGGAATCCCGTGCCGCTGACAGTGAGCGCCTGCGGCGTGGCCTCAAGGGGGAG
The DNA here is from genome assembly GCA_049522735.1 of Occallatibacter sp. Lineage (GTDB taxonomy): Bacteria > Acidobacteriota > Terriglobia > Terriglobales > Acidobacteriaceae > Telmatobacter. The sequence goes on along the minus strand of JBEKNO010000028.1, from coordinate 16,407 downwards.
GGAAGCAGGAGCGAGCGCAGTGATAACCGGGACGGGATTATTCACCGCTACCGTTGCCGAGCCGGATTTTGAACTGTCCTGGGTTGAGGTGGCAGTGATGTTTGCCGTTCCCAGAGTCGCGGGCGTGAATACTCCGGCGGAAGTGATGGCGCCGTCCGTTGCCGTCCAGTTGACGGTTGAGCTGTAGCCTCCGCTTCCCGCCACCGTGGCCTCGCAAACGGAGGTCTGGGTGATCAGGATGGATGACGGATAGCAGGCGGCCGAAACCGAAGTGATGATACTGGGAGGGGTTACCGTCACCGTTGCCGTTCCGTATATGCTCGTGTCCTGCGTGGATGCAGCGAGGATGGTCGCGGTTCCCGCGCCAGCCGGAGTAAAGACTCCCGCGCTGCTGACCGTTCCCATGCTGACGGGAACAACGGTCCAACTGACCGCGGAGTTGAAGCTTCCGGTCCCGCTCACCACAGGCGTGCAGGTTGAGGTTTGATTGGTATAGATGGAAGTTGGGGAGCAAGTGAGCGCGACGGAGGTGATTGTCGAGTTTGGCGAAGAGATACTTGAGTTCCCATTGATCGAAGAGCATCCGGCCACGAGCATCAGGATTGCCGACGCGGACAACAGGGCGGGGAACTCCCACACCCTGCGCAAAATAGTATAAAGCCGGACAAACACAGCCATAGGTTACCTATTCAACGGACTCTGAGTTAGATGAATACTACTATCCGGCCGCGGTTGGAGCAAATAGTTTCCCGCCCGTAATTTAGCCGGCATGGCGCGCCATTGGTTCCGATATGCCGACATCACCAAAGGCATTCACTTTCTGATTACAAAGGGCCGCTGCGCGAATGCGGAGCGGCCCATTGTAATCTGGCGCGGGAAGCCGGAGTTACTTGGCGGCGACCAGGGGACGGGTGCTGAGAGTGCCGTCGGCGTAGCCTTTGGCGATCTCGGCGATGGAGACGGGCTTATAGTCGCCGGCGTGGCTGGCCTGGCCGAACTGGGTCATGCGCTGGGCAACAACCTTTTGCATGGCCTCGCGGGCGGGCTTCATGTAGTCGCGGGGATCGAACTTTTCCGGCTGGGTCCACAGCACCTTGCGGATGGCGCCGGTCATGGCCAGACGGTTGTCGGTATCCACGTTGACCTTGCGCACACCGTTGCGGATGCCGAGCTGAATCTCCTCCACCGGCACGCCCCAGGTCTCCCTGAGCTTGCCGCCGTACTGGTTGACGATGTCCTGAAGGTCCTTGGGTACAGACGAGCTGCCGTGCATGACCAGGTGGGTGTTGGGCAGGCGCTTGTGGATGGCGATGAGCACGTCCATCTTGAGCACTGAGCCGTCGGGCTTTTTGGTGAACTTGTAGGCGCCATGGCTGGTGCCGATGGCGATGGCCAGAGCGTCAACGCCGGTGCGCTCGGCGAACTCGACCGCCTGGTCGGGGTCTGTGATGTGCTCGAGGCCCGAGCCGCCGGCGCCGTGGCCGTCTTCAACGCCGCCCAGCACGCCGATTTCGCCCTCGACGGTTACGCCGCGGGGATGGGCGAAGTCGACCACGCGTTTGGTGACCGCGACGTTCTCCTCGAAGGTGGCCGGGGTCTTGCCGTCTTCCTTGAGGGAGCCATCCATCATGACGCTGGTGTAGCCCAGCTCGATGGCGCTCTTGCAGGTATCGAAGCTGTTGCCGTGATCCTGGTGCATGGCGATGGGGATCTCGGGATAGAGTTCGTTGGCGGCCAGGATGAGATGAAAGAGGAAGCGGTCCTGGGCGAAGGCGCGGGCGCCGCGGCTGGCCTGGATGATGACCGGCGAGTTGGTTTCCTTCGCGGCTCCCATGATGGCCTGGATCTGTTCCATATCGTTGACGTTGAAAGCGCCGACGCCGTAACCGCCCTTGGCGGCCTCGTCGAGCAGTTGCCGCATGGAGACCAGAGGCATTTGAGTTTCTCCTGTTGCCGGTAATCCGGCGGGTTTGGTTTGGACCGGCCGCCTGTGCGTTCGGGCCTATGAAGGCGGGAGATCAGCCCGCCGGGCGGCAGGGTTTCAATCATCCTCATGGTAGCAGAGGCGCGCAAGGGGAAAGTGTGCTCCTCAATACAGGGGGGCCAAGTGCGTTGCTGCGGCCCGATTCAGGAGGGCTCGTTCCGGAACGGACTATAAAAGTGAACCCTGTATGTCAACCACGTCTGCTTTCCTTCCATACCCTACGGTTGGATCGATTGAGGGCAGATACGGTTTCTTCCCTTTGAGAATCTCGTCTATCGTAAGGATTTGGACGAGGGGATACCGATTTCCATGTACTTCGACGGTACCAGCCGACGCAGCGTCCGCTATCATCCCTGCTGTTGGCGGATTCAACGCTACCAGCACACCAAATCCCAGAGATGATGCTTCCTCTCGCTGGGCCACACTGATTAGAGCGCGCACATCATCAGGTTTGAGCTTCCCGCTCTTTACGGAAATGACAGCAAATTTGGTCGTCTTTCCATCGGGCCTGAATGGTATCCGCCCATCGATGCCTTTGTCCGCGCCTTTCTTGTCGTTGGGAATTCCATCGACCTTGGACACGGCCCAAATCTCGAAGGCTTTTCTGGCCTTGTCCTGTTCCGCCATCATCCGTGCGCCTTCAATCGTTGTTGGCAAGCCTTCAATTACATAGTCCACGCCTACTCTCAGATGCGGGAATGCTCCTTCCAGCCGTTGTTTCCGAATCAATTCAATTGCGAAGGGAGAGATGTCGATGCCAATCCAACGGCGAGCAAGAATTTGCGCCGCCGCAATGGTTGTACCGCAGCCACAGAACGGGTCCAGTACCAGATCGCCGGGCTTGCTCGATGCGTTCAGGATGTGTTTCAGGATTCCCAGTGGCTTTTGGGTAGGATAGCCCAACCGCTCGGCATCCTGAGGGCTCAGCCAGCGCACATCGGCATCAATCCCATCTGTGGCGCCAAAGACCGTTCCCTCGGTATAGGGCTGATAGGCCCAAATGTCTGGGGCGGCGGGGCCATCATTGGTGTCGATGGTCCGCTCGTACATGGGCCAGGCTTCTCCGCCGGTGATGGTGATGAAGCCCCTTTCAAGGAGCAGGTCAAGTTTCTGATGTTGCGTCAGTCCAGCGGGTTCAACACCAACTTCTTCCCAGATTTTTCCGGGAATGGCCCAGTGCCTTCCTTTGGCCGTTGGATCGAAACCCCGCCAAGTCTTGCCGGACTCGCCCCCGCGTATTCCCGATCCTGTCAAGACATTGCCATAATAGTTGGTCTTGTAGATACCCTTGGGGTCCTCGACGAAGTTGTCCTTGACATGGCCGAGCATAAAGGGCCTGCGCGGGTGGTTCCATGTGTAATCGTTGCTCTTGGTATAGAACAAAATCACATCGTGAATAGGCGCCCATCGCTTGGCTTTGTTGTGCGATCCGGTTCTGCGCCAGATGATTTCGCTGCGAAAATTCGTCGGCCAGAAAACCGCATCCATCAACATCTTCAGGTAATGGCTGGCCGTCGGGTCGCAATGCAGATACACAGACCCGGTAGGCTTCAGAACCCGGTGAATCTCAACGATCCGCAAGGCCATATTCACCAGGTAGGCGAGCATCGGGCTTCGCGACAAGCCGCCATGCAGCGCATTGACGAAATTGACCAGCGTAGGATTGCGCACATTCTGCAATTCGTCAAAGGCCGTCTGCGCCGCCGCATCCCAGGTCCAGGTATCTTTGAACGCCGTGACCTGGGCTTCGTCAGAATGCAGCCCGTCGGCCTTAAAAAGCACATTGTAGTTAAGGTCTGAATTAAAAGGCGGATCGAGATAAACAAGATCCGCAGATGCGTCGGCAATCTTCTCCCTCATCACCGGAAGATTGTCGCCATAGAGAAGGCTGTTGTTCATTCTCTGCCTCGATACTTGCCCATAACATTACACATGAACTAAAAAGTTGAGCATACCAGACCATCCGGCAGCAAATGCCGAAAATGCTACTTCCCCAGCACCGCCCGCTGCGCCGCAAAGATCTCCTTCAAGCCCGCCTCAGCCAAATCGATGAGGCCGTTGAGCTGAGCGCGCGTAAAACTTCCCTTCTCCGCCGTGGCCTGGGTTTCGATCAAGCCGCCATCGGCTCTCATCACCACGTTCATGTCCACCTCGGCGGCCGCATCCTCTTCGTAGCAGAGGTCGAGCAAGGGGGTGCCGTCCACGATGCCCACGGAGGTGGCGGCCACCAGTTGCTTCAGCGGCGACTGCTTGAGGGTTCCGGCTTCGACCAGGGCCTTCAGGGCCAGGGCCAGGGCTACCGCCGCGCCGGTGATGGCCGCGGTGCGCGTGCCGCCGTCGGCCTGGATCACGTCGCAGTCCAGAATCACCGTGCGCTCGCCCAACGCCTGCATATCCACGACCGCGCGCAGGCTGCGGCCGATCAGCCTTTGGATCTCATGGGTGCGGCCGCCGATCCTGCCCCGCTCACTTTCTCTGGGAGTGCGGGTCACTGTGGAACGGGGCAGCATGGCGTACTCCGCCGTGACCCAGCCGCGGCCCGCGTTGCGCAGCCAGCCGGGCACGCCAGGTTCAATGGTCGCGCAGGTCAGAACCCGGGTGTTGCCCAGCGAGACCAGAACCGAGCCTTCGGCGGTCTGGACAAAGCCGGGGGTGAGGGTGAGAGGACGAAGCTGGGCAGGGCTCCTGCCGCCGGGACGGAAAAAACTTGCGGTCGCGTGCATAGGGCGATTGTACGGGAGAGGGGGAAGGACAGGGAGTAGGGGGTAGGGAGTAGGGGGTAGGGAGTAGGGAGTAGGGAGTAGGGGGGTGCCCTCTGGGCCCGGAACCAGGGGAATTGGGGAGGAGGGGACGCGGGAAGGGCTGGTTTCAAGATGGGAATCCGGTTCTGAAGCGGACCGAAACAGGAATAACAGCGTAACCTATTGAAAATAAGCTGATTATGCTAATTTGTCTCGATGGCCTTATCCCATTTTGGGACGGATGGCCATCCTGGGTCGGCGTGGCTTTTCGGGAACTGGGCAGTGAAGGCTTCCCTTATCAGGAACTTAGCGCGGACGTGCTGGTTTGGCACGCTACGTGTACTAGAAGAGGACAGAACCAAGGTGGGCGGACAGGGAGGGGAAGCAGGCAGAGCGGAGTTAGCGGAGAGAGCGGAGCTAGCGAGGGAGCGTCACGGTTTTAACACCGCTAACCTCGCTAACACCGCTAACCACGCTAACACCGCTTCAATCAGGGACAGGAACAGAGGAAATCACCCAGGGCGGACGGGAAAGGGAGCGGCTATGCAGCAGAGTGGACAGACGGCAGGATGGGACGGAGCGGAGCGCAGGCGGGTGGAAGCGGTGGTGGAGACGCTGGCGACTCTCGGCGGCCAGGGCGAGAGCCTGGCGGAGGTGGCGCATGATGCCAGAAACATGGTCACGGCGCTGGGGCTTTACTGCGATCTCCTGGAGGAGCCCGGGGTGCTGGGGGCTCCCTTTCTTCACTATGGAAACGAGCTGCGGCTGGTGGCCGCGGCCAGCCGACGCCTGGTGGAAAAGCTGGTGGCGCTGGATACCCGCATGGCCCCTGAAGCCGGTTCCTTCCCGGAGGGCCTGCTGGAGCCGGGAGGATTGCCTGGCCAGGAGGCGGCCGGGGGCCGGCTTGAGCGGAGGCGGCTGGGAGGGAACAAGCAGGAGCAGATCAATCCCATGCTTTCCAACATGGAACGCTCCAGGCGCTGGGATCTGATGCCGGCCCAACCCATCGACAACCTGGCCCGGGAACTCCATGCCAACCGCAATCTGCTAGCCGCGCTGGCCGGCTCCTCGATTGCAGTTAGCGTGGACGCCGAAGGGGGCGCCAGAGCGGTGAGGCTGACGGGAGAGGATCTGACCAGGGTATTGGTCAATCTGGTGAAGAACGCGGCCGAGGCCATGCCCGCGGGGGGACGGATTCAGCTCGTCCTGCGGGAGAGCGCAGGCAGCCCCCCAGCCCAGCCCGGCGCCCAGCCTGGCGCCTTTTCCGGCGCCGGGGCCACTGTGCTGTTGACCGTGGAAGACAATGGGCCGGGCATCCCCAGAAAGGCCCTGGAGAAGATCTTCGACTCCGGCTACACCACCCGGACCAAGGACGATTTAAAGGCCGGAGGATGGCCGGGGATCCATCGCGGGCTGGGCCTCTCCATCACCCGCTCCATCATCGAGGAGGCGGGGGGGCGGATATACGCCGCCAACCGCAGCCAGCCGGGGGCGCGCCTGGAGATCGAGCTTCCCGTCCGCAACCGCTAGCCGGCACAACAAAATCATGCCGGAGGCCCCGGCCGCAACCGCCAGGCAAGCGCAACAAAATCATGCCGGAGGCCCCGGCTGCAACCGCCAGGCGGCGCGAAAAAATCATGCCGGAGGAGCCGGCCGGAAATCACCCATTCACCGAATCACGCGCGAGGCGCATACAATGCTCGAAACAGTCTTTAATGCCAGAACCATGGAGTTTATCCCTCAATTCGCGGAACCGGCGGTGCGGCTGAACCTGCTGGTGGTGGACGCGGACGCGGCGGTGCGCTCGGCCTGCGCCGAGATCGCCGCCAGCCTGGGCTATGCGGTGGAGAGCACCGGGGATCTGGGCCAGGCGCGCAGCCAGCTGCGGGGCCGGGCCGCCGACATCCTGCTGGTCAACCTGCCGGCGGGCTCCAACCAGGGCCTGGAACTGGTCTCCGAGGTCAAGCTGCTCTACCCCGAGACCTCGGTGATCGCCATGACCGCCTCGGGCTCGGTGAACGCGGCCGTGGAGGCCATGCGCTGCGGAGCCTCAGACTACCTGACCAAGCCCTTCGCCATCGACGAGCTATCGACCGTGCTGGACCGCGCCGCGCAAAGCCACCTGACCGACACCGCCACGCGCCAGTTACGGGAGCGCCTCAGGCTCTCGCAGGGGCTGGGGGCGATGATCGGCCGCTCCGGGGAGATGGAGAAGCTCTACCGCATCCTTTCGAAAGTCGCCCAGAGCTCGCACCCGGTGCTGGTGCTGGGCGAGAGCGGCACGGGCAAGGAGCTGGTGGCGAGAACCATCCACGCCTACGGGCCCAACTCCCAGAAGCCGTTTCTGCCCGTGGACTGCGGCTCGCTGGTGCCCACCCTGATCGAGAGCGAGCTCTTCGGCTACGTGAAGGGCGCCTTCACCGGGGCCAACCGCGCGAAAGACGGGTTGCTGGTCTCGGCCGAGGGGGGAACGGTCTTTCTGGATGAGATCGGGGAGCTTTCCCTCGACCTGCAGGCCAAGCTGCTGCGCACCCTGCAGGAGAAGGAAGTGCGGCCGGTGGGCGCCATCCATCGCGTGCCCATCAAGGCGCGCATCGTGGCCGCCACCAACCGCGACCTGGCGGTGATGGTGGAGAAGGGCGCCTTTCGCAAGGATCTCTTTTACCGGCTCAACGTGGTCAATCTGCGCCTGCCTCCGCTGCGCGACCGCCGCGAGGACATACCGCTGCTAGCCGCGCACTTTCTGGACCGCATCAGCCGCGAGCACGGCATCAAATTCACGCTCTCCGACGAGGTCCTGCGCACCATGATGCGCTACGACTGGCCGGGCAACGTGCGGGAGCTGGAGAACTCGGTGGAACGGGCCTGCGCCCTCTCTTCGGGGCCGGTCCTCCATCTGGGCGACCTGCCCACGCAGTTGCAGCAGCAGGGCCTGGAGGCCCGGCGCGCCGCGACCGCCGCCTGCGAGCCGGCCGGGGAGGGTAGCGCGCCGGAGGTGAAGACGCTGGCCGATCTCGAACGGCAGGCCATTCTGGGAGCCATTCGCGCCCTCAACGGCGACAAGCTGCAGGCCGCCAGGTTGCTAGGCATCGGCAAGACCACCCTCTACCGCAAGCTGAAGGAATACGGCATCGCCGACCCGCTTCGGGACGAGTGAGCGGTCTGGACTATAGGCGGAAGAATTGGCGCCGATAGGACAAATACGGGAAACGTAACGGTACCGTGCGGAGACCAAACCGCAGTTGACGGCAGAACCAGCCCAGGCCACAAGGCGGCCGGGCGCGCTGGAAGGAGCTTGGGATGAGCATTCTGATTGTGACTGGAGTGGAAGGCGCCCGCAACTGCGCCGCCGTGGTGGCAGCGCAACTGGGTATGGAAGTGGAAGTGGCCGAGGGACGCAAGGCCGCGCTGGGGGCGCTGCGCCGGCGGGAGTTTCTGGCCGTGGTGGTGGACGAAACCATGGCGGAGTGCGATCCGGCGGCCGCCGAGGCCATCTGGGATCACGCCGGCTTGGCCATTCCCATGCAGATCAACTTCGCCCTCTCCGGCGCCACCCGGCTGATCCGCGAGATTCGCTCCGCTTTGCACCGCCGCGAGCGGGAGCAGACGCTGGCCCGCAGGGCGGCGACGGCGGCCATCGAGACGGAACTGAAGACTACCGTGGCCGGCCTCCTGCTGCACTCGCAACTGGCCCTCTCCGGCAGCGAGGTCTCCTCGCCCATCGCCGACAAGCTGCGCGTGGTGGCGGATCTGGCCGGCAACCTGCGCCAGCAGTTGAACTCACCCGCGCAAACGCGCGGCGAGAACGCCGCCTGACCACCTGCGGTGGGGACAACTGCTCGCTGCTCGCTCGCAAAGGCTTGCTTGCCGTAGTCACACCGCCTGCGGTGGGGCCAAACGCGCCTTCGGCGCATTCCGCGCGATGGAAAAGGCGGGGGCGCGAATCTGCCCGCCCAGCCTGCACAGCAGAGTGGGTAAAGAACAATCATTGTGCTGCACGCACATCGCCGGGGCGGAAGTTGCCCCGGCGATTTTTCTGCGCTGAAGTGATCCGGTACTACAATGGAGACGCTGGTTGCCGTCGAGCTTCCTGCTATTCAGGCGATCATGCTCGCGGCACAGAGAAAGATGAGACAGGCGTATGAGGACTTGTCCGGTATGCGGCGCTGCCTTTCCGAATCACCAAACGATCTGCGGGACAGATGGGGCGATGCTGGTCAGAGCCAGACGGTTCCCTCGCTGGGTGCGAGAGCCTTTGGTCATTGCGCTGGCGCTGGCGTTCATTGTTGCAGGGCTGGCTTTCGGTCTGCCGACCTCGACGATTGCCAAACGCGCCGATGAACTCGACAAGGCGCGCCACTACGATCTTGGTGGAATTCTTCGCAATCTGGCTTGTACTCGGGGAGACGGGGAAGCGTGCTTCCGTCTCGGGTTAATTTACCAGTACGGCCTTGGCGTTGCGGTGGATGATCCCCGGGCTGTTGCGTTCTACACTGATGCCTGTGCAGACGGTAACGGAGAATCATGCAATAGTCTTGGCAATATGTACTTATGGGGACTTGGGATAGCGAAGGATTACTCGCGCGCTGCGGCTTACACAATCAAGGCATGTGATGCGGGAGACTCCCTTGGCTGTTCTGGTGCTGGCAATATGTACTCAGATGGAAAGTTCGTACAGGAAGATGATTCCAGAGCAGCAGAGTTCTACGCAAAAGGATTAGCAATTGATTCCAAGAATTGTGATGCAGGTAATTCCTTTTGGTGCGGCTTCGTAGCATACGAGTATGAGAATGGTATTCTCGGAGTTGCTAAAGATATTGGGAAGGCCCGGCAGTTTTACCGCAAGGCTTGTTTCTTAGGGGAAAAGCAATCATGCGATGACTTGAATAAATTGGATGCAAATGAGATAAAGTCTGCTCAAGTCGTGAATCCGAATTCGCCTGTTCAGCACCCAGGCCTTGCTGAGATAGAGCAGCAGTCTACCGCACTCCGCAGGCAGGGGCGTTATTCCGAGGCGAGACCTCTTTTCGAGCAAGCCTGCGCTGCCGGAAGTTGGGATTCTTGCGACACATTAACCGTTATGTACATTGGCGGCCTAGGGGGATTGCCCCAAGGCTCTTCAATGGCAGGAAAACCATTTTCCGAGGCGGTTCCTTTATTTGAGCATGCATGTGCAAATGGCCAAGCGGATGCGTGTAGTCATCTCGGATGGATGTACAAAAACGGAATCGGCGTGCCAATGAATTGGTCCCTTTTCTTTTCCTACTCGTCGAAAGCTTGCGACGGAGGCGACGGAGACGCCTGCCTCAATGTTGGTATTGAGTATGAGGTTGGGGGTGGGATAAAGCAGGATTATTCGCGAGCAGCTGTAATCTACTCTAGATCCTGTAATGCAGGAAATGCTATTGGTTGCCAAGATCTTGGCTCGCTCTATCACAGGGGGTTGGGAATCGCGCGAGATGACTCTCGCGCAGAGGAGCTTTTCTCCAAGGCGTGCAAATTAGGTGCCGCTGGCGGTTGCACGGAGCTTAAAAACATGAACAACGGGCGGTAGGCCACCTTGTGTGAGCCTATGATCTGTTGCGCGGCGTGCAGTGAAGTCATAGAGCGGCGATAGAAAGCATTGGAGGACGAGAGGAGTTGGCCAGGAAGCGGGATGGAATTGCTAGAAACGCCGAGGAGCGATATGGTATTTTGTGATTCAACAAGAAAAAGTTTGTTCCGTTGCTGAAAGTACAGTAATTCCTGCTATGACGCTATTTGGCAGGTAGTTGCAGTTATTATCGTTCCAATCAATAATTCAGAAAAGCGCAGGATAACTCTTTTTGTTTGAATAAGATAGGTTGCAATCTATCCAAAACAAGAGCAGAATTTATGTATTGGGTAACTGTGCACTGCAGTGTTGTGCCGCCCGACCAAAGGAGAAGAGTCATGGCAAAATTTGAAGTGGAGAAGAGTGCGCTAGCGAAGAAACGTTGGCCCAAGAGTAAGGTGTGGGGTCAAGGCCAATTCGCGGTGCTCACGTGCGCTTATTTTCACCCGAGCGCGCGGCGTATGCAGTATGCAGAAATCCATCTGTTTGCAACCCGAGATGAAGCTGCGGAATATCAGAAAACGATGTACTGTCACGCGGACACGAAAGGGCTGTGCAGCGGCAAGCACGACATCGTGGATTTGGGGGGTTGAAATGGCGTACGGCAAGTGGCCCGTTCGTCAGCCCAGAAGAATCACCGTGAGCCATGGAAAGCTGTGCCCCGTTCATCGCGGTCCTATCGCGATGAGCGGGAGGGTGGCCCAGGTCCTGCCAATAAAGTTGGGTGCCCTATCCTTCGCTTTGCCGGGGTCCCCACGGACTCGGGGTCGCCAACGAGCGATTTTTGCTCGCTGCGGTGAGGGAAGCGATCTTTGCTCGCTGGGGTGAATGGACAGGTCTTCGTCCGTGGGGTGGTCGGGCGAAGGGTGGGAAACCGAGACCGTTCGTTCTCCGCGCCGAAGGCCGCCCGCCTGGACGGCCAGTCCTAGTTTAAGCTGGACTGAAGATGAAAGATTCCGCTGTTCTGCTTATCGACTGCCCGGACCAGAAGGGCTTGGTGGCCCGCGTTTCCAGCCTGCTCTACGAGCGAGGCGCCAACATTCTGCACGCCGACCAGCACCAGGACCACGAACTGGGGCTCTTTTTCATGCGCGTGGAGTGGGCGCTCAACGGCCTTGCAGAGGGCAGTCCTGGTTCCGCGGACGGCAGCCCCTCCGCTGCCGGCGCGGCTGAGACTCACTCCAAAACGCCGTTGCACGCAGTTCCCCCGCCCTCCGCAGTGCTCCCGCCGTCCGCAATGCTACCACCCTCCGCGGTGCCCCCGACGTCGGCAGGACCCTTCGATCTGGAGGGCTTTAAAGCGGCCTTCGCCCCGCTGGCCGCGGAGTTGGGGATGCGCTGGAAGCTGAGCTCTACGGAGCGGCTGCCCAGGGTGGCGCTGTTCTGCTCGCAGTATCTGCACTGCATGGCGGATCTGCTCTACCGCTGGCGGACGGGGGAACTGTCCTGCGAGATTCCGGTGATCGTGTCGAACCACCGCGAGGTGGAGAAACTGGCGGGGTTTTATGGGATACCGTTTGAATTTGTCGAGGTTACTGCGGCTGAGCGCGGCGAGGCCGAGGCGCGGCAACTGAAGCTGCTTGAGTCCCTGGGGGTTGAGCTGGTGGTGCTGGCGCGCTACATGCAGGTTCTAACGCCCGGTTTTGTGGCTCGCTATCCGGCCGCCATCATCAACGTGCACCACTCGTTTTTACCCGCCTTTACAGGGGCCAAACCGTACCATGCGGCGCATGCGCGGGGAGTGAAGCTGATCGGGGCCACCAGCCATTATGTGACCGATGTGCTGGACGATGGGCCGATCATCGAACAGGACGTGGCGCGCATCTCGCACCGCGACCAGGTGGAGGACCTGGTGGCGCGGGGGCGGGATCTGGAGCGCATTGTCCTGTCGCGCGCAGTGCGCTGGCACCTGGACCGGCGCATACTCTGCTATGGGAACAAGACGGTGGTGTTTGGTTGATGGAACAGAGATCAGGGGTCAGAGATCAGAGAATGGGCGGTCAGGATGAGGACTCGCGATAGAGCAATGCGGCGCCTATCAGCGGCGCATCTTCGCCCAGGGCCGAGCGGCAGATGCGGACTTTGCCGGCTACGGATTCGTAGGCCCGGTTGCGGACAAACTCGATCAGGGGGTCCAGCAGCAATTCGGATGGAGCGTTGCTGATGCCGCCGCTGATGGCGATCAAATCCACGCTGTTGATGTTAATCAGATTTACCAGCCCCATGCCAACGTACCGAACCACCCTGTCTGTCACTTGGCGCGCCTGCGCATCTCCCTCGTGCGCCAGTTGGTAGACGCACTGGACTGCATCCTGGGAAGGGTTGCTGCGCAGGAATTTCTGAAAGGCGGGAACACTCTTCTCTGCGTCCCGCACAATGGCCAATCCTCCGGCGTATGTTTCCAGGCAGCCGCGGCGGCCGCAATTGCAGGGATGGCCATCGAGTTCGACGATCTGGTGGCCGAACTCTCCGGCGGTGTTGAGAGCGCCGTGGAAGATTCTCCCATCAAAAACCATGCCGCAGCCTACGCCTGTACCGAGGGTCACGCCGGCCACGCCGCGCAGACCCTGGCCCGCGCCGATCAGATACTCGGCCCAGGCAGAGGCGCGCGTGTCCTGCGCGATGAAAACGGGGAGAGGTATGACCTGCTGAATCTCTTTGACAATCTCTACATTTCTCCAGAAGAGATTGGGCGCGTAAACCACCACGCCGCTCTTTGCATCCGCTGTGCCGGGCACGCCCAGGCCGATGCTGTTGACGTCCTGATGGCGCAGGGAGGCCTTGTGCAGGATGGCGTCGATGCCTTGAATGATGGAGCTGACGATAGCCCGGCTGCCGCGGCCGGCCTCGGTCCTGGTCTTCTCCTGCAGCAGGATTTTGCCATCTTCGCCGATGACTCCGAATTTAATGTTGGTTCCACCAACATCCACGCCTACATTCAGCATCCGGCTTCTCCTGGTTCTCTGAGCGCATCATTCATGTTGTGATGAGCACCGTTGGATTTCAGGTCTCATCCGCCGCGGTCCGCCACGGCGGAAGATCTGGGGCACCCGATGAGTTACTTCGTTGTACTACTTACTTTGTTGTTCGTAGCGCGCGATCTTCTCAATTCTGGCGATGTGCCTGCCGCCTTCAAACTCGGCTTTGAGCCAGACATCGACGATCATTTTGGCCAGCTCGATGCCCACCACCCGCGAACCAAGGGCAAGGATGTTGGTGTCGTTATGCTCGCGGGAGAGCTTTGCGGAGTAGGGCTCGCTGCACACCACCGCTCGTATGCCCCGGACTTTGTTGGCGCTGATGGAGACGCCCACTCCGGAGCCGCAAAACAGCAGTCCCTTTTCGCATTCGCCGCGGGCCACCGCCTCGCCCACGCTGAAGCCGAAGTCGCAATAGTCGACTCTTTCCGGCCCAAAGGCGCCGTAATCCTTGATTGGATAGCCCCTTTCGATCAGATATGCCTTGATTTCTTCCTTGAAGGGAAGCGCGGCGTGATCGGAACCGATAGCAATCATATTGTTTCCTTGTCCTGGGTTTGCAGTTCGTCCTTGGTTACAACATGGCCGTGACCAGCAGGACCAATCCGGCAAGGAAGAAAACAAACATGGCCGCAATCATGGCCAGGGTGCCCCTGGAGGCGCCTTTGAATTCCTTCCAGATAAAGACGCCCCAGATAGCGGCGATCATGGTGCCGCCCTGGCCGAGGCCGTAGGCAACGGCGGGGCTAGCGGTCTTGGAGGCGATGAAATTGGATGTGGTGCCGGTGCAGTTGATCAGTCCGCCCAGGATTCCGATGAGGTGATACTTGAGCGTGCCCTTGCTGAAGTAGTCGCAGTATCTGACTTTCGGACCCTTGAAAGGATGCGACATGAGATAGCTGTTGAAGATCAGATTGGAGACGAAGGAGCCGGCGGCAAAGACCAGCACGGCGGCGTAAGGCCCGAACCGGCCCGGATCGAGATGGGTGTAGTTGACGGAAAGAGATCTCTGCACGAGGTAGTAAAACAAACCCATGAGAATGCCGCCCGTCATGGCCAGCGAGATACCCTTGACGAGCGCGCCCGGTTCGCTTTCCTCGCTCTGCTGATTGCGATAGGCCAGCGCATCCAGAACGATGGCCAGCGCGATCAGCGCTACGCCGGTAAAGATCAGCAGCGGATTGCCTTTGGGCTGGGCAATATAGTTGATGACCACGCCCTCGACGAGGGCAATGCCGATGCCGATGGGGAAGGTAACCGCCATGCCGGCAATAGCGATGGCAGCCATAAACAGGATGTTGGCCAGGTTGAAGACAAAGCCGCCCAGGATGGCCCATTCATAGCTGCTCGCGCTTCCCTGCGCCAGATCTTCCAGGAGGGTTCTGCCCTCATGGCCGAAGGAGCCGAAGGTGAGGCCGGCCAGCAGAGGCAGCAGCAGGTAGCCGATGGCCTGATCCCAGTAGTAGAGCGGGAAGGCGTAGGAGCGCGGCTCCATTTTGAGGGTGTTGGCGTGCGAACCCCAGCACATCATGGTCAGCACGCAGAGCGCTACGGCAATGGCGTACGAATGCACGATCATCATTGGGCTGTCTCCACCTTTTTCACGATCTCTCTTACGGCGGCTACGGCATCGGCGATGGAATAGTCCTTATGGAAGACGCTGGAAGTTCCGCCGACCAGCATGGTTGCGCCGTTGGCAACCATGGCCGGTATATGTTGAAAACTGACGTTGCCATCGACCTGGATTTCGACGTGGCGGTGTCCCGTCGAGTGGAGCAATGCGCGGACGTCCTTGATCTTGCGCATCATGGCGGGAATGAGAGTTTGCCCCGCAAAGCCGGGATTGACGGTCATGACGGTAACCATGTCGATGTCATCCAGGATGTATTCCAGGTTGGCGATGGGGGTGGCCGGATTGAGGACGATTCCGGACTTTGCCCCGGCGTCGCGGATTTGTTGCAGGGCTCTCTGCACATGCCAGGTGGCTTCAGAGTGGATGGCGACGTATTCCGCGCCCGCCGCAACCGTCTGCTCGATATAGCGCTCGGGATCGACCACCATGAGGTGACATTCCTGGGGAATGCCGCAAAGCTCCCTGGCCGTGCGCATGATGGCGAAGTTGAGGGCGAAGTTGGGAACAAACTTTCCGTCCATGATGTCGATGTGCAGATAGTCGATTCCCGCGGCGCTGAGCTGCCGGATGTCGGCCTCGAGATTCCTGAAGTTGGCGCAGGCCAGCGAGGCTTCGAGTTTGACGGTTCTTCTCATAGGGTTCAGTTGCTGCGCTTCATGATAAAGGCTGCCGCGCGCAAAGTCCAAACGCGGCATTTTCCGGGCAGTGGGCCGGCTTGAAAAAAAAGCTAACCCTCCGGGGCTATTGACACCTGCATAAGTAATGTCCTATGCTGTGATTGTTGTGCGGAGGTGATTTATCCGACCGCGGGGCAGTCCAGAAGAGTTGCAAAGAAAACGGGAGCAGGCCATCCGCTTGCTGGAACAGGGGCTTACTCAGACCCAGATCGCGCGCAGCCTGGATGTGGATCCGCGCAGCGTGCGGCGCTGGAAGCATGACTTGCGGCGGGGCGGTTGGGCGGCATTGAAAGCGGTCCCCGCCAGCGGAAGACCGCTGAAACTCTCTGCGGGGGAGCGCCGGCGGCTGGAGCGGCAACTGCTCAAGGGCGCACAGGCGGCAGGATTCCCGACCGATCTGTGGACTTGTCCGCGCGTGGCCGAACACATTGAGCGTACTTTTGGCATTCGCTATCATGTCGATCACGTGGGCCGCCTGTTGCAGGCCATGAACTGGAGCCCGCAGAAGCCCGCGCGTAAGGCCATCGAGCGCGACGAGCAGGGCATCGGCCAGTGAGTCAAGCAGGTGTGGCCGGCCATTAAAAATAAAACGCCGGCTGATGGCATGGCTGGTGTTTCTGGATGAAAGCGGCTTTCTGCTGGCGTCTTTGGTGCGGCGCAGTGGGGCGCCCTGGGGACAAACGCCGGTGCACTGCCAACGCGGCCGCCACCACAAGAAGGTCTCCGCCGTAGCGGCGCTGTGCGTCTCGCGCAACGCGATCAGGCGTCCGCCGCGGCGGATACTTTGGTTTGTATCCCGGC
>JBEKNO010000027.1:0-18866 GCA_049522735.1 Occallatibacter sp. | reverse complement strand
GGAAAGAAAACCGATCGCAAAGCAAGAGGCCGGGGGCGGTCTGTCTGCAAATCGCCGCGCAGCGGCGACTACCGCGCATCGGCGATCCCGCCCCGGCGTTCCGCCTCACTCAAACAGCCTCGACTCCAGCCCGGTTCTTGCCATATTGCAAAAATCGCCGCTTCAAATGCCTTTCAAATCCTTACGGACGGATTACGGGCTGTCAGCGTATCTCTCGCCGAGGAATGAAAATGATAAATTGCGGAACCCTCAACCTGCGTGGCCGGGGATTAAACCGTGTAGTTGCCGACTACCGTGGCGATGTTGACAAAAGCAGTGTTAATGCCGGCGGCCAGCGACTGCATGCCGGCGGTGCAGCCGAATGCAATCAAGGCGACGATCAGGGCATATTCGACCAGATCCTGACCGTCTTCGCGGTTCACCAGGTTCTGGAGCATCACGTACAGTTTGAAAAGCATGGAATTCATCAGTGTCCTCCGCGCGATCGCCAAATGTTCGTTTATTAGTTGATGCGCATCCTGATCTTGCACCACGAAAGTAACCAAGAAAATAGTACTTTGGTTGTAGTTTTGTAATGTGCGCGGAGTGTAAAAAAGAATTGAATAGCGCATGAGGTATCCGCGATCCAGCCCGGTCCCGCACTGGTTCACAACAGACAGGGCGGATGTAACTGCTTTATACAGTGCGCATTGCTTGAATTTTTACAGGATGAAAAGTGACAATACGCCATTAACATGCGGCAGAAACGCCGCACCATGTCGATGACGGCCTCATTAGTTATTCTTTAATTGATTTTCCCTTGGGCCAGGGATTAAACCGTGTAGTTGCCGAGGGTCGTGTTGATGTGGGTGAAGGCAGTGTTGATGCCGGCGGCCAGGGTCTTCATGCCGGCAGTCGCGGCAAATGCAATCATGGCGACGAGCAGAGCATATTCGACCATGTCCTGACCGTCGTCCAGCTTAATCAGGCACTGTATTCGGTCGATGAGTTTACAAATTACAGTTCTCATACGGCTGTCTCCAGTGTTTAAATGATACCAGAATCCTTTGCCCAGGGGAATACGCCCAGACGCACGGCCTGGTGTGCGTATCTCTCCCGCCAAGTGGCAAACGAGCTATGTTGCGTTATTCCGGCCCTGCATTACAGGGATTAAACCGTGTAATTGCCAAGGGTCGTATTTAAAGTGGTCAATGAGGTCATGAGGACGCTGGCAAGACCCTTCATGGCGGCAGTCGCGCCAGTCGCTATCAGAGCAATGACCATGGCATATTCGACCAGATCCTGCCCGTCTTCCAGCCTTATTAGGGCCTGCAGGCGGTCGACGAGTTTCCTGAGTCCAGGCATCATACTTCTGCCTCGTTATGTATCAGGCGGTATGTCGATCCTTTTCGTGGAAGAGTTAGCCTGAGCACCTGGTCAGGTGCGCGTAACTCTCCCGCCAAGGAGCAACCATGCTGGTCTGTGCCGGCCCAATACTACTTTGCAGGTATTAGACCGTGTAGTTGCCAAGAACCGTGTTGATGTTGGTGAACGCGCTGTTCAGGCCGGTAGCCAGAGCTTTCATCCCTGCGGTGGCGCCGAAAGCGATCAGGGCAACAACCAGAGCATACTCGACCAGATCCTGACCTTCCTCGCGGTTCATCAGGTTCTGGAACTTCACATACAGCTTGAGAAGCATGGTGTTCATTTTGGTTTCTCCTTAGGTTGATTTTCCCAGCCTTGGCCGGGCACTTGAATGTGGCAGCGCACCGGTTGTTATCAATGCGATGACGAAGGCATATTCGACTCACGCGGTATCTGGATACTTAGCCGCGGGAAAGTTCGCGCCAGCACCTGGAAAGGTGTGCGTAACTCTCCCGCGAAGAAGCAACCATGCTGGTCTGTGCCTGTCCAATCCTGCCGCGCAGGGACTAGACCGTGTAGTTGCCAAGGACCGTGTTGATGTTGGTGAACGCGCTGTTCAGGCCGGTGGCCAGAGCTTTCATCCCAGCGGTGGCGCCGAAAGCGATCAGGGCGACAACCAGAGCGTACTCGACCAGATCCTGACCTTCCTCGCGGCTCATCAGGTCCTGGAACTTCACATACAGCTTGAGAAGCATGGTGTTCATTTGTGTTCTCTCCGTAGGTTGATTTTCCCAGCCTTAGCCGGGGCACCTTATATATAGCATGTGGCGTGCCAATCTTGGTGTGGGTCTTTTGTCCTTGTATATCAATCACTTACCAAAGTAGTAACCCATGGCGCGGCGCGGCCGGGTGTAAACAATTGTTTACAGGGTGCGCGGCAAAGACTGGCAACGTATACATGACCTGAAAGTGTGAGAACGGGGGAAATGGCTCAAAATACCGGTTTTATGAACAACCCATGAATAGTAAAACTCCTCCCGGGTAGAGGGGCTCGGATCTGTCACTGGTCCAGAGAGACAGATGAGAATTCCAACTGGTCTCCGGGTTGTGTCTGCGAGTTGCGGATGGTTCCCGCCACAAGCTCCAGCACCGAGTGCGCGGAAAGACAGGCCGACACGCGCCACGGAGGCACCTCGCTCCTGAGCTTCCTGATGCGATTCCCGCGGTCCAGATAGACCAGGTCGATGGGAAATTGCATGAAGAAGGTGTGCACGGATTCACAGGGGATGATCCACAGGCCCTCTCCGGGAGAGAGACTCGCGCGCCCCAACAGGCCCTTACTGCGCTTGCTGCCGCTGTCGGCAACTTCCATGCAGGTGGCAAGCACGGTGTGGCGCGTGAGGTTCAAGACCCGCAGGCGGGTTTCCGGAGTTGCCGGGCGGCTCGTAGCGAGGCGCTCCCACATTTCCCCCATGATCCTGCTGAGCGGTTTCATCCCTTGGCCTCAGCTCCTTTCCCCTGTCTGCCGCGCCGGGATTAGGGAACGCTCATACTCCACTCCCGGCGGCTGCCTGCAGAGGCGGCCCGCGGCAGCGTTACTGAGGCGGAGCTGCAGGTGCGGGACTCGTGCTTGTTGTGGACGATGCGGCGCCAAATAAAGTCCCGGTAGCGCCTTCGATCACCAGCGGCGTCTCCGGCTTCAAACTGTCGAGCAGTTTCTCAATGGGTATGGTTGCCGGCGGCGGAGCCAGGGTGTTGGCGGCCGTCTTGGCATCCGGATTGTTCATGGGAATGCCGGAGTTGGGCGGCAGGAACTTCTTGGGATAAGTCAACTCAGGAACGGTCGCGCCGGCCTGAATGGGAGCCACGATCCCCGGAGTCACAATCACGATCAGCTCGGTATTGGTTTTATTGACGGACTGCGACTGGAAGAACTTGCCCAGAATTGGAATGTCTCCCAGGAAGGGGATCTTCTGGAAGGTTTCAGTGTCGCGGTTATCCAGCAGCCCGCCGATGATCAGGGTTTGGCCGTCTTTCAGCTCCACTTCGGTCTTCATTTTCCGGGTGTCGATCGCGGGCACCTCAAAGCCTGAGATCTCGATGGCGTTGGTGAAGTCCAGGGAGCTCACTTCGGGGGCCACCTGAAGACGGATGGTGCCGCGGGGAGTAATGGTGGGGACGAAGTTGAGGCGAACGCCATACTCCTTGAACATGATGGTTACCGACGCTCCCGCGCCGCCCGAGCCGCCCTGTACCATCGGATAGGGATATTCTCCGCCGGCCAGAAAGCTGGCCTGTTTCCCGTTCGTCGCCAGGACGTTGGGTTCAGCCAGAACCTGCACCACGCCTTTGGTTTCCAGGGCCTCGATGGTTGCGCCCAGATTTATGCCCGGATAGAAGGCAAAGAGGTTCAACTCATTCGCTAGAGTCACCGCGGTGGGTACGCCCACGGGGGGGGTGATTGACGGCGGAGTAAACTGCCCGGTGTTAATTCCGCCAATCGTGTTTCCAAGGCCGGTACTGAAAATGTTGATGCCCAGTTGTTTGCTCTTGGTGCGATCGATACTGGCAAAGCGCACCTTGACGAGAATCTGCGGGTCGGAGGCCGGCACATCCACGTTGAGCAGGTTGACGACTTTACTGCCGGCCGTGGAGGCGATCTGGACCGCGCGCGCCGAGCTGGTCAGATCCCTGACCGTGCCGCGCAGGAAGATGGCGTTGTTGTCGTAGCTCACATTCAGGGTTTGTCCGGGCAGCTCCATTCTGAGCTCGCGGCGGATGGCGTCCAGGCTGCTGCTGGATACCGGCGCGACGGCGCGCACCATGACGTTGAAAAACTGCCGGCCGCCCAGGGCGTCCCAGATAATCAGGCTGGTTTCTCCCGCGGCTTTTCCGCTGACCATGATCTCCGTGCGGCTGATGGCGTGCGCTTCGGCCACGTCGCCGAGGCCGAGGGCGATCCGCTTGATGGGCCGGGCACAGTCTACCAGCACGGTTTTGCCCACACCCACGTAGAGGTCATTGGCGGAGTCCTGAATGTTGGCTGCGGCGGCTTGAGAAACAGGCGGTGAGCTTTGAGCCTGCTGACCCGATGCGGCGCAGAGAACACTCAACAATGCGCAGAAACATGCGATGCTAATGCCAGCCTTCGCTCTCACTGCTTTCCCTCGGAAGAACTTAATTTTTCTTCGCTCGTCTTCGATCCGTTAATGACCTCGATGGTGATGACCTCGGGTGCGGGCTTGCGGCCGTTTCTGGGGCTCGCGGCCGGCCTCTTAGCCGCGCCATCGGTAAACAGGTTGGTCATGGCCGTGCCCGGAACCTGGGCGGTCTTGGTATCCAGCGGATTGCGCAGCACAAGCTGGATTTTTACCTGCTGGTTGCTGGCCAGGCTCAGGGTCTCGGCCTGTTCCGGCGTGACCAGCAGGTTCACCACTTGCACCTGCTTGGGTTTGCCTTCAGCGTCCTTTTGAATATCGGTGCCAGCCGACAACACCTGGATGTTCTGAAGGATGGTTCTGGCCTGAATGCCTTCCGCGGCGGCCTGGGCCTGCTGGCCGGGAGGAACGCCGGAGATGACAACGTCCACGCGCATTCCGGGAGTGGCGAATCCCGCCACGCCCACCACATCGTCCACCTTGACCGCGCAGGCTCTCATGCCCTGGGGAATGGTGGCTGCCAATCCGCCCCCGGAGCCGACCGCGGCCAGGCGGCTCTCGAGAATGGGCTCGCCCTGGTAGAGGTCCGAGACGACGCCCCGGCCTATGGCGTCTTCGGGCTTGAGCAGGGCGCCTTTGGGCGGCGTTCCCGCAATCTGGACGGTCGTCAAATTGGCGGAGGTAAGAACGGATCCGAGTTTGATATCCGCGGCAGCCGCGACCACGCTGGTGGTCGGTACCGGCTTGGCCGCCGACAGGCGGTTGCCTACTATTCGGTAAACAATAAATGCGCACGCCCCGGCAATGACGAAAGCAAGAAGGAGGATTGTAAGTACTCTTCGGTTCATCTGCAAGCCTGCTTGAACTGGCTACCCGGCCAGCTCCGTCTTTCTGTCTCCGTGGCGATTGCTGCGCCCAGGAAACGAGTTTCGACGACCAGGTACAACCCGAGTTTAGTGTATTCCCGGACCCCCTTATAGATACAGCCGGAAAGACCGTCGTACGTTCAAGGGTATCAAGAGAGCTATGAGGTGGGCAATGGCCATTTTGAGGTATACAAACTTATTCCCGGGCGTGAACCAATCTGCGCAGCCCCGATCTAAGTGATTCGGGAAGAGATTACAATGGAGTTCTGAGAGGAAAATCAGCTCCTCTTTCAGCGTGCCGGCAAGCCGGGAGCGCATGCGACGCGGCTGCCGCTTGAATCAGAGCCCGGGCGGCGCCAGGGAGGAAGTTTATCCGGCCATGAGATCTTCCCGCACGATTACGCTCTTTACAGAGCGGCTGGAAGTGAGCCAATCGCCATCTTCCTTTCTGTTATCGATTCTGGCGCATGGCGTGGTGATCGGCCTGGTCTCCCTCGGAATCCTGTACGCGCCGGGGAAGAATCCCCGCATTCTCACCGAGCACTATCCCGTGCGGCGCCTGGAACTGAATGCATCGGAGGCGCAGATGCGCGGCTCTGCCGGGAGCGGGATTGCGTATCCTGGCCCGTATGCCGCGGCGCACGCGCCCGCCCCCGGCGGCAAGCAAACCCCGCCGCCGGCGGCCTTGCGGCGGGTTGCGCAAGGCGCGCCGGGCAAACAGACGCTGGTGCAGCCCAACCTTCATTCCCAACTGAAGCCTGCCCAGGAGATTCCGGTTCCCACCACGGTGATCTGGTCTCCGGAGAAGATCCCGGCTAAGAACATCGTTCCGCCCAAGCCGGAATTGATCACCGCCGCCGACGCGCAGCCTTTGCTCGATCCGCCCAATGAGGAAATGAACCTGGCTGACCTGGGCATCTCGGCCACGGATCTTGCTTCACAGAAGCAGGCCATTCCTCCCAGCACCACCTCGCCTGTGGTTGTTCACGGGCCAGAGCGCGTGCAAATGGTTCCGGTAACCACCTCGGAGTCCTCCGCGCAGCCCACTCCCGCCGCGGTGATGTCGCTCTCCGATCTGCGTATGAAGGAAGGAACCGTCACTCTGCCGCCCATGAATGAGACGGCGTCTTCAGCTTCACCGGGAGCGCTGGCGCCGGGGCAGGGAGAGGCAAAGGAACCTGCGCAGGCGGGGAATGGAAACACGGCCGGCAAGGGCGATAAAAGCGATAAGGGAAACAAGGGCGGCAAGGGAGACAAGCCGGACTCCACCGCGGCCGCCGGCAACCGGAACGGAAGCGCAGCTCAACAGGAGGGCGGCGCCGGCACGCGGAAAGGAACGAAAACGGGGCCTGCGCAAGGGGCCGGAGCCGGTTCCGGCTCTGGTTCCGGCAACCTGCCTGGGACCGACACCATCAAGCTGCCCATCGACGGCCAGTTCGGCGTGGTGGTGGTGGGATCGTCGATGGAGGATAAGTATCCTGAGACGGCCGAGCTATGGAGCGGCAGGCTGGCCTACACCGTTTATCTGCACGTGGGCCTGACCAGGAGCTGGGTTCTCCAGTACTCGCTATCGCGCGCCGGCGATGCCGCGGCGGCGGGAAACATCGCCCGCCTTGAAGCGCCCTGGCCGTATAACATCGTGCGCCCCAACATCTCTCCCGGCGCCATCGATGCCGATGCCCTCATGGTTC
The DNA here is from genome assembly GCA_049522735.1 of Occallatibacter sp. Lineage (GTDB taxonomy): Bacteria > Acidobacteriota > Terriglobia > Terriglobales > Acidobacteriaceae > Telmatobacter. The sequence goes on along the minus strand of JBEKNO010000027.1, from coordinate 11,807 downwards.
ACGGGTTTGTGAACCAGGCCGGCCGCTTCGAGGCGCTGTCCATCGCCTACCCGCCGGAGTTCGCGCAAGCCAAATTTGTCCTGGACGCGCTGGCCCAGTGGCAATTCAGGCCGGCTGCGCAGAATGGGCAAAATGTCAGGGTGGAAGTGCTGCTGGTCATTCCCCAGGGGCCGGAATAAGGCCCGCTTCCCGAGTGTGTCCAATCGTAAAGCTGGACGGGAAACGGGCCTTATTCTCTTTCATGCTCTATGTCGTGCTGTTGGGAACCAGCCGCGGCGTGGTGAGGTTGGCCGCGATGGCCGTGAATATCTGGGTCAGTTTGGTGAAATTTACGCCATTGGGCGAGGAGCAGCCAGCGCCGTTGTCGGAGAAGAAGTACGCCGAATCGGAGGCCATGGCCGCAATCGCTGCGCAGGGCTGTTTGCCTGCCGCCCAACTGCCCCCGCCGCCGGTTATCGTCGCGCTATACGTCTTATCCGTCGTGCATCCTCCCGACGGTTCCGCGCCGTAGCCCACCGTGAATACCCTGGTGAAGGAACCCGAGTTATTGTAAGCCGTGTTGGTTGCGGCGTCATGGGCCGCCTGGACTGCCTGCCCGCACTCGCCCAGCGCGGAGGGGTAGGTATACGAAATCTTGCTGACCGATGTGTATCCTGTTTGGGTTGTTCCGTTAAGGGCGCCCGTTGTTGCAACGAGTTGGGCGCTGGTAGAGCAGCCACCGGCGCTGGTGTTGGCGCTTGTTGCACAAGCGGTTGCGTCGCCGTCGCTGAGGATAATCATGGCGTTTTGCGAACCCGTATTTGCCGTCTGCTGGGCAACCAGCGCCGCCTGAGCCGCATAGATGACTTGCGCATAGTAGGTGCCCTCGCCGCCTGGGGCTCCGATGCCGCTGCAACCGCTCTTTCCCCCTGCCGCTTTCACGATATTCACGCTGGTGTTCAACGAAGTAGTCGCGTCGGAAACGCGGTAAGTGTTCGTAAACGGAATTATCTGGTATGTGCCTGTTGTCGAAGACATCGTTTCAGTCAAACCTGTGCCTGTGTTGCTGGGAAACGTATACGGCACTGACGTAGGGTTGCTGGAGGTGCAATCATAGTCATTCGCCACCGTAGCCGTTGTCACGGCGGGAAACACAAACAGGCTGACGCTGTCGACGGCGGGGACGCTTGAGGTGCAGGTTGTGCTCAGGGCGCAGGGATCCAAATCCTGCAACAGATACTGCACGCCCTTCAACGCGCAGGAGATTTGCGTGCCCGAGCATTGCAGGCCGCTATCGCTGCTGGCCATCGACGCCGTTGTGTCGAGGATGATGGCTATATTCCACGGGGAGTTTGAACCGCCGCTCATGACCGCGGTCGAGACCGTCGTTATGTTGTAATTGGAGAGGCCGAACATGCCTCCGAACCACAACGGAACCTTCCCTGTCTGCACTACCCTGACGGCATTGAAATTCCCGCTTGTGGAGCCGCTGGAGGCGGCGCACGGGATTCCCATCTTCACCACGGTATTCAGGCACAGGAAGGTGGGTGTCGCCTGAACGTTGGTCAGCAGCGGACTGGCGTTCTTGTCTCCCGTGGCGGAGCTGTAGGACGTCACATAGTTCGATGCCGCGGTGGTGTTGGGCAGGGCCGATGCTCCCGCCAATGCCACCGCATTCGTGGATGTCTGGAGCAGCTGATGGGCATAATAGCCATGGCCGAGATCAACCGCTATGCCGGAAAGTCCGATCACCGCGGTCAGCCCTGCTACCACGATATAGATTGCCTGGCCGCTCGTCTCCTTCAGCAATCTTCGTAAGATAGATACTCCCTGCAGTTTCATTTGAAAATCCCTCCTTCAATCGACTAACACCGTGGTGGACGTCTGCAGATTGCCCGTCAGTTGCAGCAGATACGCTGGAATCCAGGTGTACGCATAGCTGATCGTTACCGTGGCGGGTTCTAACTGCGCCAGGTCCGCCGCCCCCGCGGTGCATGAAAACGACGACCCGGCGGTTGGCCCGAAGGTATGAGCCGTGCCGCTCGAGTCCGTAATTGCCACGGTGTAGGTGAACTTCGACGCCGTGAAGCTCGGCATGGTGGCGACCACGGTACTTACCACTGATGCGCAAGGGTCGGTAATCATCCCTCGCGCGGTTACAAGCTGCAATGCGGCGTTGCTGGTGGCATTCCCAAGCTGCTGATAGTTGACCAGGGCCATCACCACCGAAAACATGCCGGTAATGACCGTCAGCATCAACGGCACCACCACGGCAAACTCCACCAGCGCGCCGCCCTCGCTGCCGCCGCGAAGGTAGGCGTGAGCCCGTTTTCCCATGCGGCGGATTCTGGCCTGCGCCCCTGGTTCCCCGCCGCGGTTCAAAGCGCGCATGAGGACCATGGCTTGCCGTCGCGCGTTGTTTAAAATCTTCAACATGGTCCTCCCGGCATCGTCCACCTTACAGTAAAATTCCGGGCTTGACCATACCACCTTTGCGTTACGAGTTGCAGGGCCAACCCCATGGACAACTACCTTTTATCCTTCCCCAGTTGCTGCAGGAACCGCTCCAGTTCCTTCCTGTCCGCCCCCCGGCCCTGATGGGGGCCGTCTGACACGATGAACTGGAGGCCTACGCCGTCGTTGCCCCATCGCACGGCCCTGGTGTGCACGGAGATGGAACGTTCCACGCATTCTTCTCCGCCGTCTGTCTGTTGCAGCGTCATCAGAACCAGGGTGCCGGGGTACCAACGTTCCTCGGTCACCAGGTACAAGCCTGTCGAACTGATATCCCTGATGCTGCGCGCCTCCGGATTGCCGCCGGTCCAGTAATATGCGGCCAGGCCGGGCGCCGGCTCCCGTGGAGCCTTTCTCGGATCGGGAGACCACCAGCGTTCCAGCCAGTTCCTCGGCGGCCTGACGTTTTTCGTCCCCGGCTGGATGAGCTCCATCTCATGTGTCTGCTGAGAACCGGGGCGCGCCTCCGTGGAGCGATCCTCCAGTTGCAGCACGCCGGGCCCCCCGCTCCACAGCGGCTTTTCCCGCAGCAGAACGGCGCTTTGCACTGCGGCGGCAGCGCTGCCTGTAGCGGAGAACTGCGCCAGGCGGCGCTCCATCTCCTCGGCCATGCAGAGCACCAGTTGGTCGCCCCCTTGAGTCTGCGACGAATAGATGGAGTGAGTGGGCAATACCAGCACGCTTGAGGCCCGCGGGCTGGAAGGGGTGACACGGAAGGTGGGAAACGACTCCACCACGTCAATCACGCGGCAATCCTCGTCCAGATAAACCAGGTCGAGAGGCGTACGCATGCCCGTCTCGGGGATTCCTCTGAACGGCTCCAGCCAGAGACCCTCGCCGGATTTGAGTGCCAGGGTGGGCATCAGATCATTGAGGCTCGCGTAGGGGATATCGGCGGTAGCGACCTCCAGGCCGAGAAAGCATTCGCGTGTCTGGTTGTATGCGCAATGTTTCCGTAACTCCATGTTGCCTCCCGCCCCCGGCGAGTACCCGGCAACCTGGTGTTGTTGCAGAGTTCCGGTCGCCATTTCAACCTCCTCAGTCGCGTGCATTCATGCCAGCCCTTTCTCTGCCATCACCGGGCCGCGAACAGGCCTTGCTTCCGACTGGCTCTGAGGCGGCAGCCACGCCTGCCTGGAGACCGCGCAAGGGCACAAATCTCCTCTCCCGCTGTTGCAATATGGCACAGTGACGCTAACCGCTTCAGCGGCCCTGTCCCCGGCCAGCGGGACTATCGGCTTGGGCTGCGGAACCCGCGCAGTTTTACGGGCGCGGCCAGCCCGCTTAAAAAACCCGTACTACTTGACCCGTGTGCGGCGGCGCTGAATCAACAGCACCAACACGATGACAAACAGGACGCCGGCAACTATCCGGATAATCGTTACACTGTCCATTCGAACTCCCTTTCTCTCCGCAACGTGCTGCATATGCTCCCCGGCCCGAACCGGACCGCGGAGCCGCCCGGAGGAGCGCGTCCTTCTCTTGCGCCCCGCCGGAACGCCTGCGCCCTCCGCGCTACTTGACCCGCGTGCGGCGGCGCTGAATCAGAAGAACCAACACAATGACAAACAAGACGCCGGCAACAATCCGGATAATCGTCACACTGTCCATAACAATTTCTCCTTTCCTCAATGATTAGTCAGCAATTTGAACGATTCCATCATGGAAATGACCGCCGGACCCAGGGCGACCAAAAAAAGCGATGGAAAGATGAAAAAAACCAGCGGGAAGATCAGCTTGATGGTGGTCTTGGCCGCCGCCTCCTCCACAGCCTGCACGCGCTGGGTTCTGAGACTGTCGGAATGAACGCGTAAGGTTTTGGCGATACTGGTTCCAAACTGTTCCGATTGCACCAGCATGGAAACCAGGTTGCGCACGCAGTCCACGTCGGTGCGTTCCGCCAGGTGTTTCCATGCATCGGCGCGAGGGCGGCCGGCGCGCTGCTCCAGCACCACAATGCCCAGTTCATCGCATAGCTCCGGCTGGGCGTAGCGCAATTCCACTACGGTCCGTGAGGTCGCCTGGTCCATGCTCAGTCCGGCCTCGATGCAAATGACGAGAAGATCGAGCACATCGGGCAGGCCGCGGCGAATTTTTTTCTGCCGCTGGGAAATCCGCCTTCCCAGCCAGAAATCCGGGGCCAGGAATCCCAGGCCCAGGGCTAAGATGTAAACGAAAAACGGGCTCAGGCTCGCCAGCCCGGTGGCCAGCGCCAGAGCGCAGAGCAGGAGGGGAATCAATACCTTGCTGCCATAGAAGATGTTGATGGCGGATTCCTTGCGATAGCCGGCGCGGATCAGGCGCTGCTTGACGACGGAAACCTCCGCCTGGCTCTTGGGCAGGACGTTCTGGAATTGCTCCACCACGCCGCCAATCGAAATGCCCGTCTGCTGAATGGTGCTCAAAAGGGTTTTCGGCTTGGCCTGCGGGTTGATCACTTCGGAGATGCGCTGCAGCATGGCTTCGCGATAGAACAGCAGCAGCCCTCCGCTGGCGATGAGGAGAAACATAACGCAAAACGCAAATATCGCAAATACCATAGATCCCCCTCAAACATCCATATTGACAATTTTATGAATGATGAAACCGCCCACCAGGATCCCGCCGGCAGCCGCCCAGAGCAGCTTGACGCCAATGGCAGTCTTCCACAGAACGCTCATCATTTCGGGGTTGACGGTGTACAAAGCGATTCCCAGCACGATGGGGAGAAAGGTGAGGATCCACCCAGTAAGCCGTCCCTGGGCTGTGTGGACCCCGATCTGCCGCTTCAGGCGGAATCGCTCCCGGATGACGTGAGAGGTCTTTTCCAGCACCTCGGCCAGGTTTCCCCCGCTCTCCTTTTGGATCATGACCGCGGTTGCGAAAATCCTCAGATCCTGCAGCGGAACGCGGCTGATCAGGCTGTCCATGGCGTTTTTCAGTTCCAGGCCGTAGTTCTGCTCCTCGAAACATACCCTGAATTCGCCGCCCACCGGCTCGGTGCATTCGCGAGACACCAGGCCCATGGCGGCGATGAGACTATGCCCGGCGCGCAGGGCGCTGACCATTAAATCAAGCGCCTCCGGCAAGCCCTCCAGAAACTTGTTGAAGCGATTGCTGCGCTTAAAAAGCACCCAGCCAATAGGCGCGGAACCCAGCGCCAGCCCGGCCAGCAGCGCGGGTAGAATATATCCGAAGCGCAGGTAAATCACATACGCTGGGACCGCAAAACCGACTCCGCAACCGGCCAGCAGGGCTCCCGGGGTCCAGGTGAGATCGGCCTGGTGGAGCAGGGTATGCAGGCGTGGCGCCAGATCGAACTTCAGCAGTCTGCGATTGAGCCAGGGAATGCCGCTGAGCAGTTCGCTCTTGCGCAGATTGACGATCTGGTCGCGCACTTCCGGCGTTTCGGTGGCCAGGGCGGAGTCCAGCGAAGCCAGAACCTGTTTCGCCTCCTGTGAGGCCCCGCTCCCCCTGGCGATCATCAGCAGTGCGACGACCGCGAACACGCCCAGGAATACCAAACCGACAATCAATCCCATATCTGCTGTCCTCCTTCCCCCTCAGTTTACCGGCGTTTCGACATCGAACAGGCTTGACGGCAGAACGATACCCGCCACGCGAAGCCGGTCGAGAAACCGGGGACGGATGCGGGTGGGCTGGAACGCGCCGATGACCCTGCCGTCGGGTCCGATCCCTTTCCTGTTGAAGGTGAATATCTCCTGCATGCTGATTACATTTTCCTCCATCCCGGTGATTTCAGAGATGCCGGTCACTTTGCGGGTGCCGTCGCTCAAACGGGTGGCTTGAACGACGATGGTAATGGCTGAGGCTATCTGCTGGCGAACGGATTTTTCCGGCATGTTCGTACTGCCCATGGCCACCATCGATTCCAGCCTGGAAATGGCATCGCGGGGAGTATTGGCGTGGATGGTGGTCATGGAGCCTTCGTGGCCGGTATTCATGGCCTGCAGCATGTCAAAGGCTTCTTCTCCGCGCACCTCGCCCATGATGATGCGGTCGGGGCGCATGCGCAGGCAGTTGATCAGCAGTTGACGCTGGCGAATCGCGCCCAGCCCCTCGATGTTGGGGGGACGGGTTTCCAGGCGCACGATGTTTTCCTGGGCCAGCCGCAGTTCGGCCGCGTCTTCGATGGTGATGATGCGCTCGTTGCGCGGGATGTACTGCGACAGGATGTTCAGAAGCGTGGTTTTTCCGGAGCCGGTGCCGCCGGAGATGATGATGCTGATGCGGGCTTTGACCGCCGAGGAGAGCACTTCCATCATCTCCGCGGAAATGCTCTGCAACTTGACCAGCTGGTTGGCCGCCAGGGGGCCCGTCCCGAAGCGGCGGATGGACAGGGAAGGCCCGTCCAGCGCCAGAGGCGAAATGATGGCATTGACGCGGGAGCCGTCGGGCAGGCGGGCATCCACCATGGGCGAGGACTCGTCCACTCTGCGGCCCACGCGCGAGACGATGCGGTCTATGATTTGCAACAGGTGCTGGTCGTCGCGAAAGGTGGTATCCACCCTCTGCAGCAGCCCCCCTTTCTCAATGAATACATGATCCTTGTCGTTGACCAGGATGTCTGAAATCTTGGGATCCCGGAGCAGCGGTTCCAGCGGGCCCAGGCCAAAGACTTCGTCCAGCAGGTCGGCCTGGATTTTCTCCTGCTCGTCGTAGTTCAGGGGTACCCGCTGGTCGGCGATGATCTCCTTCACGATGCCGGCCACCGCCTGCCGTGCCTGGCTGGAATTGACGCGCGACAACTTTTCCAGATCCAGCTTGGAGATCAGGGTCCGGTGTATTTCCGCTTTGTACTTTTCCAGATTCAGCAGTTCCACGTTCTACCTTCCATGGGGACAGAACCATCCTTACAGAACCATCAACCGAATAAACTGAAGCCTTTCTTCTTTGCCGGGGCCGCGGGCTGGCCGCATACGGATCGGGCCATCTGCCGGATCAGCCGTGAAATGGGCGAATCGCCCAGCGCCAGCGGCGTGGCGGTGTTCTGCATCTTCCGCACCGCAGAATAATCGTTGGGAATCTTCCATTGCGCCGGCCTGGTGAGAGCCTTCTTAATATGCTCTTCAGAGATCCCCAGGGCGCGAGGCTCATAGCGGTTGATCACGATTTCCAGTTTGTGGCCGCCGGTGGTGTAGAACTGGTTGATGAGGCGATTTGAGTTGCGCAGCTCGGGGATACCGGCCTGGGTGACCAGGTAGATCGTATAGGCTTTGTTTAAAAGATCCGTACCCGTTAAATCGTGTCTCGAACCCATATCGACCACCACGTTATCGAACTCCTGGCGCGCCACGGCGATCAGCTTGTCGATGGCCTCATCGGTAACCTGGAACTGAGGAAATTTACCCGGAGCCGCGAGCACCGATACACCGGAGCTGTGTTTGACCAGGAGCTTGGAGAGAAAACTCGCATCCAGCCGGCTGGCATTCTGAAGCGCGTTGATGGTCGAGTACTCGGCCACGATCCCCAGGTTGAGCGCAGCGTCACCCAGGGGGAGATCGAGATCGATCAACAGGGTGCTTTCTCCGGATTCTTTGGCCAGCGAGACGGCGAAATTGGTGGCGATCGTGGTTACTCCGGCGCCGCCTTTGGCGCCTGTGAATACCAGTAACTTGCCGCCTGCCTTCTTGGTGGGCCGAATTGCCGAGCGGCGGGCCGAGGCCCGCACCAGGGCCTCGGCCATGGTGCTTTGGGCGCAGGGCAGGGTGAGAAACTCGCGAGCCCCCGCGCGCATGCAGCGAACCAGCAGATCCGCGTCGGCCTTCTCCGAATAGACCATCACCGTCAACGCGCCATTGGCGCCCATGCTCTCCACCAGCTCCAAGGCGTATTCCGGGTCGCTGTCTAGGTCGATGATGATCACGTCGTTATGCTGCTCCAGCAACCTTGGCACATCGTCGAGGCCGGGTGGATAGGAAGGAAACTCACGGACTTCGCTTTCCTGGCATTCGGCAAGAGCGCTGGCTACGGCTCCGCGGCGCCCGTCGTCCGGGCCGATCAGCGCTATCGACAAGGCTTCGGCGCCAATGGAGTCGGAATTCTGGGTATCAAGATAGGGAGAAGTGGTTGTACTCATGGTAGTAATGCTCCTTGCATTGTGCAGCTTTCCTTGTGGTTAACCTCAAATTGATCGATCGTCTGCGCGTTATGCTTGGCGTACATTCCGAACCTCAATGAGCAAAGAATGAAATCAGCGTTCCGATGGCGATGGCCGGGGCATAGGGCATCTTGCGCTTCAGAGGATTGGAAAGAACCAGCTCCGGATCGCGTATCGTTCCGCGCTCCTTCCAGCCGAAGAGCATGTCGCCCGCGCCGCTGAACAGGTCTTTGAGAAATCCACCGAAGGCGGCCCAGCACAGCACCATGATTCCCCCCGCCATGCCGGTGATGATCAGTGCCACAAACAATTGGTCCGGGCCAATCCAGGCTCCGATCGCGGCGCAAAGCTTCACGTCTCCTGCTCCCATGCCGCCCATCCAGAAAAGAAAGCCGTAAATCAAAATCCCAAGTCCCAGACCGGCGAAGCTCTGCCCGATCCCATGCCAGCCGTGCAGCCAACCGGAGACTGCGATCCCCGCCACAAGGAAGGGAAACACCAGCCAGTTGGGGATGCGGCGGTTGCGCAGATCCGTAAATGTCGCCACGGCTAGGACGATTAGAGTTGGCCACCAGGCGATCGAGTGCATATCCCAGACTCCTTTCCCCCGGCCTTCAGGGGACATTGATCTTAAAGCAATTGTCCAACCAAATTGCCAACGATACAAACCGTTTGTATTCATATAGTTAACGGCGTGCTACCGGGGCTGGTGTAATCGTATGTTTACGAATGGCGCTCCGGAGTGAAGCGGGACGTATACACGTTCCGGCTGTTTCCCTACCTGGCCGCCAAAGCCGCCTGCGGGAAGAGCAGGGGCAAATCCGCTATGGGAGCGGTGGCAAATTGGTGGCCTTCCACGTCAATGTACGCCAAGTCCTTGGAAGGAAGCAGCTTATTGAAGGTTTCAAGGTAGCGCTGGTACTCGGCGTCCCCGCCGGGCAGAGGGAAGACAACGAAGCGGGAATAGGAGCCGGGCGGCAATTCCGTGAGCAGGCGGGTGTCGCGCCCCTGCATGGCGAAGATCCGCGTTCCTTCGTTCAACCTCACCTCTGGATATTGGAGGGTGAGATAGCCGGGCAGATAGTAGCCCGCATGGCGGTAGCCGAGGAAGTGGGAATCGAAGCCGAGAATCAGAATGTCGTTGGGGCCGCCAAGCCGGGGCAGCGCCGTCCTTATGCCCTCCAGCTCCCTCTCGAAGCTGCGCACCGAGCGGTAGGAACAGTAGGCCGGGAAGGCGAGAAAGATAAGAACGTTGGCCAGGGCGCAGATTCCCATCACCGCCAGCTTCACTGACTTTCGCCACGCCGCCTGCTCATACCAATCCGCGGCCCATGAGCCCATCCAGATGCAGGCCGGTGCGGCCAGCAGCAGCAGGTAGCCGCTATTGACGAATTTCAGAAAGATGAAGGTGAAGAAGCACAGGGGGGGAAGCATCCACACGGCGGTGAAGGCCTTTTTGCCGGAGTCCGCCGGGGCGGTCCGCCGCCGCGCGCCCAGCACCGCCAGCGTGGCGGCCCCAAAACACAGAAAGCCGATAAAAACGATGACGCACGCACGGGCCATCGAAGTGGCGGGAGAGGAGTTGAATACGGTGTCTCTGGAAGGCACCAGCCGCCACAGAGAAACCAGGGCGCCGAAATAAGCATCGAATCCGCCGCTGGCCCAGATCATGGGCAGGAACCAGGCGATGAGCGTGAGAGCAAGCGCCGTACCTCCGAGAAGAATCCTCCTTACCGTCGCATGGCGCAGCGAATAGAGAAACAGCGGCCCCAGAAACAGAAGCGAAGACGGCCGCACGCCGGCCGAGATTCCCAGCACGATGGCCGTGGGAAGGATGAATTTCCTTTTGCCGCCATCGATGCGCCAGCACATGTAGCCCAGCAGCGCGGAGAAGAAGGCCTCCACGCTGTAAGTCAGAGCCACCGTGCCATGGAACCAGCAGAGCGGAGAAAACAGGTAGAGAAGACCGGCGAAGCCGGCAGCCCGCGATCCGAACCACTCCAGCGCCAGCAGGTAGATCAGGATGACCGTAGCCGTGCCGGCCGCAATGCTCAACAGAACCAGCGCCAGGTTGGCATCGTGAACCAGGTACGTGAACAGACGGCCCAGGCAAACGTATAAAAAATAACCGGGCGGATGGGGCTGATGGACGCGAGGATCGAAGCGCCCTATCCCCAGGGCGAAGTTTACTGAATCCAGGTCGTAGAGATCGCGGCTGCGAAACGCGAAGCGGCTGATGGCAACCCCGCCTGCCAAAAGAGACATTTCCAGCTTCTGCCGGGAGATCACAACCGCAATTGTAGCAATTGGCCTGCCGCCCAGCGCCGCCGGCCTCTTAAGATGCGCTGCTCCAGCAGGATATGAAATGCAGGCGTGTCAAACGGTGGTTACCGGGGAAATACCAACAGGGCAAAAAATGAGTCATTGGCATCCTGCAGCGTTTCCGCGGATTGTCATGGAAAATATCACGTTTCAAGGGCGGAAAAATCTGTGTATGATGCTTTAAATAAAGTGGTTATTCCATTTTGTCTGAATTGAACCGGGCGCGGGATGGGCTGGATTGGGCAGGCCTCAACTAACATCCTCCCTCTTTCCGGGGTGTCCTGCGTCACAATGATGATAAGACGAAGTTATTACCTAAGTTGTATTGACCCCGGCTTCCACCGGCCACTAGCATTATCAACAGATGTCCCAATTTGGTCAGTATTTTCAATAAGAATCAGCGAACATTTATGTGAGTACCCGGAGGCGTGTCCCCAACCGGGTTACGTTACGGGGCTGTGTGCGCCGCTCCACGAGATTTGTTGCCCGCCGGCCCCCTGAAATGTGTTACCAAGGTTGCACCTGTCTGGCACAAAACTGGTATTGGCATCCATACAGCCGATTCTGGATCATAGGAGCAACTGCACTGCTTCCCGGTTGAAGCGGTTTGGCCTTGCACTGAGAGAATTCGCCCCTTCATGATCAAAATCGGACTATATTCTGAAGACCGCACGCTGCACCCGCTGCTTTCCTCCGCGCTGGGGAAGGACTTCCAGATCCTTCTGGAGCCGGATGAGGAAGGCATGGCCAATCTTCTGTCGGCCGGGAGCTGCGATGTCATGATTCTGGATCTGTATTCGAATCATGATTCGTTGCAGGAGCGGATTGGGTGTGCCCGGCGCTTGATCGCATCTTATGCGCCCTCGGTGATCATGGCCGACGATGGCCTTCG
>JBEKNO010000026.1:0-19139 GCA_049522735.1 Occallatibacter sp. | reverse complement strand
CTCCGCCGACCGCGCCAACTCTGCGCGGCGCCTGCTGCAGCAGGATGGCGTACGCGCCGACCAGGTTACTCAGGTGCGCGGTTATGCCGACCAGATGTTGCGCGTAAAAAGCAATCCCACTGACCCCTCCAACCGCCGGGTCTCGATCCTGGTAAAGAACGACAACGACGCAGTGCCGACTGTATCCGCTGAAAAAGTGGTGGATGGATCCGCGCCGCTGCCTAACGCGGCGAGGAATCCCAAGGTTGCGCAGGGCGAAGTCAAGCCGCAGGGCTCGCCGCCGGCTGCGCCATCCGCGCCCGTGCCCGCGGCTCAGCTTCCGGCTCAAACTCCGGCCAAACCTTCCCCAGGAACTCAGGCCGCCAAGCCCGGCCTTATAGACAGGCTCAAGGCCATGCTGCCGGGGGCAAAGAAGTAGAGGGATAGTGTACTCTGGTTTGCGTATCAGACAGCGCTTACCGAGGTATCCGTCCATGACCATCGTAGCCGGGGTTGACTTCGGCACTCTCAGCGTTCGCGTCACTCTGGTCGACAGCCGGGAGGGCCCGATCGAAACTGCGTCGGCCTCTTATCCGCTCCACCGCCGCCGCGAGGATCCTAACTTTGCCACCCAATCCCGCGAGGATCAGATGGCGGCTCTGGCCTCCGCCACACGCGACGTGCTCCGTAAAACGGGCGTTGACGGCAGCGCCGTCGCGGCCATTGCGCTCGACACCACCGGCTCCAGCGTGATTCCTTTGGGCGAGGGCCTGGAACCGCTGGACGACTATTACCTTTGGTGCGACCATCGCGCCTTTGCCGAGGCCGCGGAGATCACCGCCAAAGCGCATGAAATGGGCTTCGAAGGCATTGAGTGGTGCGGCGGCGTCTACTCTTCCGAGTGGGGCTTCTCCAAGCTGCTGCACTGGCTGCGCCACAACCCCGAAAAACGTTCACGCTTTGTCACCGCTATGGAGCATTGCGATATGGCTGCGGCCACGCTGAGCGGCATTACCGACGTGACCAGGCTGAAACGCAGCGTCTGCGCCATGGGCCACAAGTGGATGTGGAATCCCAGGTGGGACGGGCTGCCGCCGGAGAAATTTCTGGTGGCCGTGGACCCGCTTTTTGCAGGAATGCGCGCCAGGCTGGGCGGCCAGTACCTGACCAGCGACCACCTGGCCGGCCATCTTTCTCCCCAATGGGCTATGGCGCTGGGCCTGCGCGCCGGAATTCCCATCCCAGTGGGCGCATTCGACGCCCACTGGGACGCCATCGGCTCCAACATCCGCGAGGGCGACGCCGTTAACGTCGTCGGAACCTCCACGTGCATCATCGCCATTGCCCGCGAAACGCAGTTGATCCCCGGCGTCTGCGGCGTGGTGCCGGGCAGCGTACATCCGGCTTACACCGGCATCGAGGCCGGCCTTTCGGCCGTGGGAGATATCTTTGACGGCATCGCTCGCCGCGCCCAGACCACGGTGGCCGCACTTTCAGAGGGCCTCGAAGCCTACAAAGCCGGCCAGACCGGCTTGTTGCGCCTCAGTTGGGATAACGGCGACCGCACGGTGCTGGTGAACCCCGAACTGGGCGGCGTCACTCTGGGCTGGAACCTGGTGCACACCGCGCAGGACGAGCTCTTCGCGGCCATTGAGGGCACCGCCTTCCACACCCGCATCATCCTGGAGCGCATGGCCGAGCACGGCGTGCGCATCGATCGCGTCATCAACGCCGGCGGCATTCCGCAGAAGAGCGAAGTGCTCAACCAGGTTTACGCTAACGTGCTGAACAAGCCGGTACTCGTCCCCAATGGCATCCCCACCAGCCTCGGCTCAGGCATCTTTGCCTTGCTGGTCGCCGGCGCTTACAAGACCATCGAAGAAGCGCAGGCCGCGGTCTGCCTGCCGCTGCGCACGGTCCAGCCGGACGCTAAAGACGCTGCGGTTTACGAACAGCTTTACCGGCATTATCGCGATGTATATTTCGCCTTGGGAACGCGCGACGCGGAGCCGCACCCAGAGGGTACCCGGCTGGGACGGGTGTTGCCGGAATTGAGAAAGATTGCCGCCGAGGTGCGGAAAGCGAATTGAAACAGAGTCAGGTATATTGGAATACGGCTTCCAGGCGTGTCAGGGGACGACTTCACAGACCGCGAAAGAACCTGCTCAGGGTTGAAGCCGTGCCCTTTCAAAACTTCTACTGAATCAGAGATTCCTTGGCAAGAAACGAATCACTTGCAGCAGCGCAAAGGGCCGGAGCGTTTGTTCCGGCCCTTTGTTTCACAGGGTCTTCTCAGGATGCTCTAGAAATCCAGCCGCAAACCGAACTGCATCCGGCGGTAAGTGGATAGCATGCCGCCGTAGGCGCCGAAGGTGCCCTGGGTCAGATTTGCGTTGAGGTTCAGCGGGCTGCAGTCGAAGCGGACGTCGTTGCCGACGTTATAGACCTCGCCGGCAAACTTCAACCGCATTTGCTGGGGCAACTTCCAGGTCTTGGCCAGCGAGGAGTCGATGTCGAAGTACCCGTCGCCGCGGAAGTTATTGCGCTGGCCCGCTTCACCCGGATAGGGCAGGCGAACCGGCGTACCGTTGGTAACGCCGTTGTTGATGGTAGTGGCCGTGTTCCCGGCAAAGACCTGCGGAACGCCATTGACAAGGTGCCTCTTTACACTGACCGGAGCAGTGACCACGCCATAGCCCTCCAGTTGCCAGTTGGTTGTAAAGCCGGGCTCATAGAGGGTGAAGGGCAGACCGCTGGACCAACGGCTCAGGCCCGACCACTGCCAGCCGCCCAGCAGCGCGTCCACCACGCGATTGGCGCCGCCCAGCACGGCCTTGCCGCGGCCCACCGGGAGCGAATAAACCCAGTCGATGGTGAGCAGGTGGCGGGTATCGAAATCCGAAACGGCCTTGTTCAGCTTGGGGTTCCATGAGTTCTGAATGCCCTCGCTTCCGTACGAGTCGTTGGAGAACTCGTTGGAGTGTTCCACTGCCGAGCCCATATCCAGTGACTTGGAGAGCGTATAGCTGAAGTCGGTGGTCAGGCCGTGGCTGGAGGGATGGCGCAACGTGACCTGCAACGCGTTGTAGGAACTGGTGCCGATCGAGGACCACGTATAGAGCGATGAAAACTGGCTCGACCAGAACTGCGTTCCGTTGGGGCATCCGTAATAGCAGTAAAAGTCGAGGTCGCTCAGCGAAGTAGTCTCGCCATAGTTGTAGCGGTAAGGAGCCCATTCGTTGTTGTAGATGGCCTGGGTTGCGCTCTCGGGAGCGTAATCGTAGTTCTGCATCTGCGGAAATACGTCCTCGAAGTACTGGATCGTGGGTACGCTCGGAACCGTGCAGGCAGTCGGAGAATAGGGATTGCAACCGCCGTTTTCGTCGGAAATCTTGGACAGCAGCGCGGCGGCGTGGAAATAATCTCCGCCGCCCTGCTTGTCGACCAGGTTGACAGGCTCGGCCAGATCGAGCTGTTCCAGCAGGTGGCGCCCCAGGCGGCCCACATAGCTGGCTTCGGCAACAAAGCCCCCCGGCAGCTCGCGCTGCAGGGAGAAATCCAGGGAATATGCATAGGGCGTTTTGAGGCTGTTGTCGATGCCCCAGGTGATGGCGAAATCGCACCCCGCCTGGGTGGATGGAGTGAAAGGATACGTGATGGTCGCCGCGGGACTCGGGCAGCCGGATAGCGGGGGAATTACATGCGCGCCGGTGAAGCGTGGCGAGTTGGCTACGCTGTAATTGCCTGCCGGGCTGATCACTGCGCTGCTCAGGCCAAAGGATCCTTGCTGGTCAAAGGAGTTCACAATGCCCTGGCCGAAATGATCGAAGTACATGCCCGCGCCGGCGCGGATGCTGGTGCGGGGGTTGGGCGCCCAGACCGCGGAGAAACGCGGGGCAATGTTGTCCTTTTGCTTGGCCCAGTAACCGGGCTGATGATTGGCCTTGCCGCTGGGTATGAACGAGAGGTTGTCCTCGAAGACGTTGCCCTGGGCAGCCGCCGCCCCGCGCTCCAGGAACCACTGGTGGGTGTTGACGGTAGGGGAAATCTGCTGGCCATTGATTTCGTACGGCGCCTGTAGAATGGAGTGCCGAAAACCGTAGATCACGGTCAGGGTGGGCTTGATGCGCCAGGAATCCTGCAGAAAGTACTCGAACTCGTTGGCTTTGAAATGGCGGCTGATGAAGGCGCCGTCGCTGTACAGCGAGCCGCTGGTGGGGCCGGTCACCGAATAGTTGTACTGCTGGGTGGTCTGCGGCACTGTGCCCACCAGCGTGCCGTAAGCGATCTCGTAGGAATCGTCAAAGCCGGTTCCCAGATCGGCGGGGGCATTGGGGAAGCCGGACAGCCAGTAGGGGTTGGTGCTGGCTCCGGAGTAAGAGTTCGCATCGCTGGTGCGGTTGTTCTGGATGCCGCGCCAGTTGCCGCCCAGGCTCATGGTATGGGTACCCTTGTTCAAGGTGAAGGTGTCGGTAATGTTCTGCACCGGGACGTTGACAACGGTGGAGCGGTTCTGCCATGCGGTGGGCTGATTGAGGAAGCGGAAAACCACCCAGTCGCCCGTGCCTGTGCCGATGCCGCGCGTGGAGTAACCCTGGCGGATAAAGCCGTAGCGCAGGTCGTTGACGATGTTGGAGGTGGGCGTCCAGGTGTAACCCGCGGCCAGGCCTTTGGTGTTGTCCAGGTGCATGCTGGCGGGGGGCTGGCCGGGCAGGTTTTCGTCCCTGGCCGAGGTGTCCTTTTGCAGGTTGCCGCGGATGAAGATGCGCTGCTTGCTGCTCAGGCTGTAGTCGAGCTTGGCAATGCTGGTGTTGAGCGTGGCGGGAGCGGGCGAGGCAAAGATATAGCCGGCGTTGTTCAGGCCGTCGCCGACTGTGGGCGCCGTCCCATAGATGCCATTTGCCGCCAGAGGACTGAAATACGCCAATACATTGGGATTGGGGCCGCAAGCGACGTTGGTGCTGCAACCCGCATCGTAAATGTTTGTCAAATCCGAGGCGCTGATCCATTGGTTATTGCCGTTGACATCCTGGTAGCCGAGCGACCCGCTATAGAACGGCTGCGTGGGTAAAATCCGGGTCACTACATCGTCGATCGCCTTGCGCTGCCCCTCATAGTTCATGAAGAAGAAAAGCTTGTCTTTCTTGATGGGGCCGCCCACGGAGCCGCCGAATGTGTTCATCACGTATTTCTGGGGGACGTTCGGCTGGCCCAGAAAAAGCTCCGTGTACTTGTGGAACCACTGGTTAGCCACGGTGTTGGTGGGCCGGTAGTACTCATACAACGCGCCGTGATACTTGTTGGTGCCGCTCTTGGTGACGATCGAGACCTGCGCTCCGGAACTGCGGCCGGAGTCGGCGGTGCCGTTGGAGGTGGTCACGCGGAACTCTTCGGTCGAATCCAGCGTGGCGCGCAGAACGCCGGTGAAGGCCGTGCCGTTGATCTGGTCGTTGTCGTCCATGCCGTCCAGCGTGATGTTGCCCTGGTCGGAGCGTCCCCCGCTGACCGAGCCGCTGCGGCTGTCGATAGTATCGTTTTCCTCCGGATTGCCCAGGAAGAGCACGCCGGGCTGGAGGGTAAGCATCGAAACCGGGTCGCGGCCCTCCATGGGCAGCGACTCAATGGTCACATTGCCCACCGAGTCTCCCAGCGTGGCATCGGTGGTATTCAGGGTCTGCGCCACGGCGCTCACGTCCACGGTGATCGTGCTGGCCTGAACCGAGAGCGAGAAGTCGATGGTCGCCGGCTGGTTGACCAGCAGTTCGGCGGTCTTGGTCTGGTTGCCAAAGCCTTTGGCCGAGACCGAGATGGTGTACCTGGCGGGCTGGATCAGAGGGAAAACATAAAAGCCGGCGTTGTTCGTGCTGGCGCTCAGGCTCTCGCCGTTCTCCTTGTCCACGAGCGTGATCTTCGCGCCCGGAACCAGCGCGCTGCTGGGATCCTTGACGATGCCGCGGAGTGAGGTGGTTGCGGTCTGGGCAGATGCGAGGGTGGCGGCGGAAAGGATGCTGCAAAGCATCCATCCCCATAAGGATCGTTTCACGGCAGTTCCTCCAAAGGTCTTGCTTTGCTCTTCTTGTGATGCGGTTGTGGCTGTGAGCAGATTTTTGATTTGCGCTCCCGGCGGTGGCCGCACAGTCTAGGATATTCTTCCCTGGAAAAAACTCGGCTCCGCGGCCATGGCCGCTGCCAACGGAACTCAAAGAGCGGTCCGCTGGGGGCCGGACTGAAAAAGGCGTCATCGGGAGAAGCGCCAAGAATTCAATCGCTTTCTGGTATCTTGTCCGATATTCAATCAAGATTCAACAAAAATCTGCCCCGGCGCTCAAAAAGTTGTGCGAGGTTGCCCGGTACCTGCCGGGCGAAATCATTGCTGCCGCCGCATTTGCCGCAAGCGGCGTGGGAACAATCAGGAAACAGTGAAGACGGCTCGGGCAAAGCACCACGGGCGGCGCGGCCATTCAAAGCCGCGCCGCCCGTGTCTCTATTGCCTGGGCCGGAAACCCCGGCCCGCTCTAAATCGCTCGTTCTAAAACAAATTCCAGAGCGACTGGTTGTAGACCGCGTGGTGGAACTGCACTTCGGAGCCCTTGACGATGGTGCCCAGCTCGCGCGGGGAGCGGTCGGCAACGGCCTGCTTAAGCTCGGCATAGCGCCCCTGCACGTCAGAGCCGAGAATCTTCGCAATCCACGCCGAGGACTTGAAGTCGTCGATGGCTTTCTGGATGTTGTCGGGCAGGTAACGGCCGCCGGCACGTAGATTTTCCGCCTTGGAGATATCGCCGTCGATGCCGGTCTTGAAGATGCCGTAGAGCGACAGGTAGGGGTTGGCGTCCGGCGCCACAGCCCTTACTTCGGTTCTCATAGAGCGGTGGTTGCCGATGGGCACCCGGATCATGGCGCCGCGGTCGACGGCCGAGGCGCGAATCTGGTTGGGCGCTTCAAAGTGCGGATCCAGCCGCCGGTACGCGTTCACGCTGGAGTTGAAGACCAGGCAAAGGTCCAACGCATGTGTCAGGATGCGGTCCAGGAAGTTCCAGCCAAATGTGGAGAGCTGTTCCTCTCCTTTTTCGTCCCAGAACAAATTGGTCTTGCCCTTTGAGACCGAGACGTTGGTGTGCATGCCGCTGCCGTTCACTCCTACTATCGGCTTGGGCAGGTAGCAGGCCGTGTAGCCCATGTTGCTGGCGATCTGGCGGGTCAGCAGCTTGTAAAGCTGTATCTGGTCGGCCGCCGCCACCGCCTCGGAGTAGCAGTAGTTGATCTCGAACTGGCTGGGCGCCACCTCGGGGTGGTCCTTCTCGTTCTGGAAGCCCATGGCCCGCTGTACCTCGGCCGAGGTGTCGATGAACTGGCGCAACGGATCCAGAGGCAGCGAGTGGTAGTAGCCGCCGGTCGAGATAAACTCGAACTTGCCCGTCTCGTGGTAGCGCTGCTCGGCGTCCTTGCCCGCGAACAGGAAGCCTTCGATCTCGCTGGCTGAGTTGAGCGTGTAGCCCTTCTCTGCGAACAGCTTGTCGGAGTAGTTTTTGAGCACCCCGCGCATGTCGCCCGAGTAGGGGGTGCCGTCCTTGTCGATGACGTTGCCGAAGACCACCACCTTGCCGTTGCCGAAGACGTCGGCGGGCACCCAGTAAAAGGCCCCCCAGTCGATGCCCAGGCGCAGGTCGCTTTCCTTTTGCGCGGTAAACCCGCGGATCGACGAGCCGTCGAAGGTCAGGTTTTCGTAAGCCCCCAGCAGGAACTTCTTGTCATAGTCGAGCAGGTGGAGGCGGCCCTCGAGATCCGAGAACAGCACGGTCACGGCCTTGATCCGCTTCTCGTCGGTCAGATACTTTAACCGCTTTTCGCGGATCTCGCCCACCGCCACACGGTTGGTGCGATCAGCCTTGGCAGCCAGGTTGAGCTCTTCCAACTGCTCATAGTTGAGAGCGAGAAAATTGCGTAACTCGTTAGACATAGTTCTCCTTATGCGGAATTCTGGCGAAAGAAGTGCAGCCCCCGGCGTTCGATGCCGCCGGTGGCTGGTTAAGGACTTGTAAACATAGGGTAACCCGGCTCGGGTAGCCGCGCATAAGGAACGTATAAGAAAATCGTAAATTCAGGATTTGAGATGTTGAAAAATGAGGCAAAACCTCCGGCCACTCTGTATCAGCCATCGATATCCGGACCCTGAACCCTGCCCAGCCGCCGCCGCCGGGGAGTACTCTGGTTGCTCAGGAGATTCTGCTACACGATGCCCAAACCGCACCGTCTTTTCTTCGCCGTTCCGGCCGTTTTTGCCCTTGCCCTCGCCTCCGTCCACGCCCAGCAGCCCGCGCCCCAGGCGCCCGCCGAGGACTACGTCCGCGCCCACTACACCAAATATGAGTTCCGTATCCCCATGCGCGATGGCAAGCGCCTCTTCACCGCGGTCTATGTGCCCAAGAACGCCGCGGCCGGTCCCTACCCCTTCCTGATGGACCGCACCCCCTATAGCGTCGCGCCCTACGGCGAGGATCAATACCCCAGGCGCCTGGGACCCTCCGACGAGTTCGAAAAGAGCGGCTATATCTTCGTCTGCCAGGATGTGCGCGGGCGCTGGATGAGCGAGGGGGATTATCAGGAAATGCGCCCCCACATCGACGACAAAAAATCCCCCCAGGACGTGGACGACGCCTCCGACACCTACGACACTATCGAGTTCCTGCTCCAGCACGTGGCCGGCAACAATGGAAAAGTGGGCATCTGGGGCATCTCCTACCCGGGGTTCTACACCTCGGCCTCCATCATCGACTCCCACCCCGCCCTGGTGGCCGCCAGCCCCCAGGCGCCCATGACCGACCTCTTCCTGGGCGACGACGCCTATCATGGCGGCGCCTTCATGCTCGCGGCCAACTTCGGCTTTTATACCTTCTTTTACCCGCAAAAGCAGCCGCAGACGCCCAAGCCCAAGGTCGATTTCGGCGCCCATGACGGCTATAAGTTCTATCTCCAGGCCGGCAACATCGCCAACCTGGACAAGCTCTACCTGAAGGGCTCCAACTGGCTCTTCAATGACCAGGCCAGCCACTGGACGTATGACAGCTACTGGCAATCGCGCGACCTGTCGCGCCACATGAAGAACGTCCGCTGCGCCGTGCTGGTGGTGGGCGGCTGGTTTGACGCCGAAGACCCCTCCGGCCCCTTCCGCACCTTCAACGCCATCAACAAGTTCAATCCCCAGACGCCAACCACTCTGGTTGAAGGTCCATGGGTCCACGGCGGCTGGTCGCACACCGATGGCAGCCACCTGGGCGATATCCAGTTCAACGCCAAAACCAGCGAATATTTCCGCGCCAACATTCAGTTCCCTTTCTTCGAGCATTACCTCAAGGGCAAAGGCGCGGCGCAGCCCAAAGCCGTGGTCTTTGAGACCGGAACCAACGTCTGGCGCAACTTCGACGCCTGGCCGCCGCCAGCCGCCGCGCCAAAAACCCTCTACTTCCACGAGGACGGAAAACTCAGCTTTGACCCGCCAACCGAAACCAGGGGCGTGGACGAGTACGTGAGCGACCCCCAGCATCCCGTGCCCTTTGTGGGCTACACCACCGATACCGTGCCCCAGCGCTACATGGTGGACGACCAGCGCTTCGCCGGCTACCGGCCCGACGTGCTGATATACCAGACCGAGCTGCTTGAAGAGGACGTAACCATTGCAGGCCCCATCTCGCCCAGGCTCAAAATCGCCAGCTCCGGCACGGACTCCGACTTCGATGTGAAGCTGATCGACGTCTACCCTGAGGACTACCCCGACCCCGACACCACCTCGCAATACAACAAGCGCATCCAGGAGGCGCCGCCGCTGCACATGGGCGGCTACCAGCAGTTGCTGCGCGGGGAACCCTTCCGCGCCAAGTTCCGTAACAGTTGGGAGAAGCCCGAACCGCTGACGCCCGGCAAGCAGACCGACGTCAACTTCACCATGCCCGACCTCTTTCACACCTTCCGCCGCGGCCATCGCATCATGGTCCAGGTTCAGAGCTCCTGGTTCCCTCTGACGGACCGCAACCCACAAATTTTCACCGCCATCCCCAACGCCAAGCCGGAGGAGTTTCAGAAGGCCACCGAGCGGATATTCCGCCAGAAAGACGCAGCCTCCGGCGTGGAAGTCCTGGTGATGCCGAAACCGTAACGGCAGCGAGCCGGCAAGTCAGCGCGGCCTCGCCGCAAGCAAGTCGGCAAATGGTATGGTTTTCAGCTGACTTGCTGACTCGCTAACTCGCTAATCAATGAGGAACGTGATGATGACTCGCACTTTTCGCTCCGTTGTACTGCTTGCGGCCGCGCTTCTGCTGGCCGCCCCGCCTGCGATCCACGCCGAAGAAGGCATGTGGACCTTCGACAACCCGCCAGTAAAATTGCTTCAGGCTAAATACGGCTTTACGCCCACCCATGCCTGGCTTGACCATCTCCGCCTTTCCAGCGTCCGCCTCAACGACGGCGGATCGGGCTCCTTTGTCAGCCCCAACGGCCTGCTGCTCACCAACCATCACGTGGCGCGCGGCCAATTGCAGAAGAATTCAACTGCCGGGCACGACTATGTGCGCGACGGCTTCTATGCCGCCACGCCGGATCAGGAGATGAAATCTCCCGATCTCGAGGTCAATGTGCTGGTGGCCATGCAGAACGTGACCGCGCGGGTACAGGGCGCTGCCAGGGGCATCTCTGATGAAGCCAAGGCGCTCAAGGCCCGCGACGCCGAAATTGCCGCCATCGAAAAGGAAAGCAAGGACAAGACCGGCCTCCGCTCCGACGTGGTCTCTTTCTACCAGGGAGGCGAGTACTGGCTTTACCAGTACAAGGCTTACACCGACGTGCGCCTGGTCTTTGCGCCGGAGCAACAGGCAGCTTTCTTCGGCGGAGACCCGGATAACTTCACTTATCCGCGCTATGACCTGGACATGGCCCTCTTCCGCGTATACGAGAATGGCCAGCCGCTGCACACCGATAACTATCTCAAGTGGAGCGCCAGGGGCGCGGCGCCGGGCGAGCTGATCTTCATCTCCGGCCATCCCGGCTCCACGGAGCGCGACGACACCGTGGCCCAGTTGCTGGTGCAGCGCGACCTGAATGGGCCGGCCGTAACCGAGTATCTGCAACGCCGCATTGCCGCCGCCCAGGCCTTCTCTGCGCAGGGACAGGAACAGGCTCGCCTTGTGGGCAGCACCATCTTTGGCCTGCAAAACAGCCTGAAAGTCTATGTAGGCCGCGCCGAAGCTCTGGCCGACCCGGCCATCCTGGCCAAGAAGCAGGCCGAGGAAGCGGATTTCCGCGCCAGGGTCGCCGCCAATCCTGAATGGCAAAAGGCCTACGGCGACGCCTGGGAGACCATTGCCCGCGTGGAAGAGCAGGTGAAGCCGGAGGTCAAGGGTCAGATCTTCCGCCGTACTGACAGCCGGCTATTCACCATCGCGCTCCAGATCGTGCAGTACGTTGCCGAAATCAAGAAACCGGACGGGGAGCGGTTGCCGCAGTTCCACGACGCCGGACTCGACACGCTCAGGTTTCAGATGCTTTCACCGGCCCCCATCTATCCCTCCACGGAGAAGCTCTTCATGGCCACCGCGCTCAAGCTGGGCCAGGAAAAACTGGGCAAAGACGATGCCTACGTGCAGGCCATTGCGCAGGGCGGAGATATAGACGCGACCGTGAACTCGCTGGTGGACGGGACAAAGCTGGCCGACCCGGCCGTCCGCAAATCGCTGCTTGACGGCGGCGAGGCAGCCGTGGCCGCTTCCACCGATCCCATGATCGTGGCCGCGCGCCGCGTTGACCCCATCGCGCGCGCCACCTATCACCGCCTGCACGACACCCTGGTTAGCGTGCTCACTCCGGCCGGCGAAAAGCTGGGCAAGGCCCGCTTCCTGGTCTATGGCAAGGACGCTTATCCAGACGCCACCTTCACCCTGCGCATGAGCTACGGCACGGTCGATGGCTACCCCTGCAACGGCACTATCGCGCCGCCCTTCACCACCTTCTACGGCCTTTACGACCGCGCGGCCAGCTTCAGCAACAAGCCGCCCTTCGACCTGACGCCCAAAGAAGCAGCCAACCGCGACAAGCTCGACCTCTCCACGCCTTTCAACTTCGTCTCCACCGGCGACATCATCGGCGGCAACTCCGGTTCGCCGGTCGTCAACCGCGACGGCGAACTCGTAGGCCTGATCTTCGATGGCAATATCGAATCGATGGCCGGCGACTTCGTCTACGACGGAACCAGGAACAGGGCCGTTGCCGTGCACTCCGCGGGCATGATCGAAGGCCTGCGCAAGCTCTATGGCGCCGGCACCCTGGCCGATGAGCTGCAAGGCATTAAGTAAACCCGCTTTCACATCAACACCGGGGGAGCCGCACAGGCTCCCCCGGCAAGCGCGGCTCACTGGTCAACGATGATAGTCTCCTTCGCTTACCTTCCCGCTTGACAACATCATCCTGAAGGTATATCCCGGTAACATCTGGTTAACATTATCTGTACTCAGGTAGTGTCAAAGGTTAACTTATGACATATGTACTCCGCTTCGTTCAAACCTACAAACCTGCTCACAGGCAAGAGTTTCTGGCACTCGAGTCTAAGTTTCAGAATCTCGAGCGCCAATCGAAAACGCCTGCTAAAATTGAATCACTTGCGATAGTTCAAGTTCTATTCTGTTGAATTCGAATGTTCGATTAGTGATGTTTTGTGCCAAAATGGCACCCGAATCAGGGAGAGAGGGTGCGCAGTCGAGTACTCGAAGAATTTCCGCACTGTTTGAAGTGGCTGGTCGATTGCTGAACATAGGGGTTGTGCCATATGGGGTTCGCCTTAATCCTGTGGTGCAACACGATCTGTGAGGCTTTAGCCAGGCTGAGTATTGGGGATCCAGCGGATTACCAGGCGTGAGGTGAGTTCGTAATGAGGGTTGATCGAAGAGAGTTTCTGCGCATGAGTGCGGCCACTCTGGCCACGAGCCAGATTCCAGGTATGCCAGCCCACGATTCGGTCGAGGATTGGGGCGCACAATGGATCTGGTATCCAGGGCAGCTTGCCGCTTACCGGCACTCGCGCCGAATACGGCTTGCGATGGAGCGTTGCACCAATGTTGGGTACCCGGGGAATTTCCGCCAGCCTAAGACAGAAGCCTACTTTCGCAAGACGGGTGTGGCATCGCAGGATATACCGCTGCGATGGGTGGCGCCCATCAGCCGGGTACGCACGACCATCGGCGGACGCGCAAGGGATATAACTGCGCGTAGCGATGTTCTTCGCAGGGGCGATTCCGGCATCGAGGTGCAAATCGATTTCGCGCAGAGTCTGCCATGCCTTCTCATGGAGGGTGGGGCATTCTCCACTGGCCCCGCATGGGAAGCAAGCCTTGACGGGGAGCATTGGGTGCATGTCGAAACGGGAGGGGGAAACAATCCGAATGTGCTGCCGGATGCTCCCCGGGAAGTTACAGTCAGTCTTTCTGTTGACCGCGTCATCGAGCCGGCGGGATCACCGCAGGCGGCGTACGTAGTAGCAGCCGGTCGAGATGCGCTGCTTGATTTTCATGAGACGGAACTGGGATCACTCTGTTTTACGGTTCGCGGTAAGGGTCAAATGACTGTTCAAGTGGGTGAGTCGATCGCAGAGGTCCGGGATCCGGATCAACGGTATTTCGAGCAATACCCGTTTGCACCGATACCCATGACGGATGCGAGCCAGCACTTTCAACTTCCGCAGCGGGCGCTCCGGTTTGCAAGGTTTTCAACATTGGGGGAGGCGGAACTGCGAGGTGTGCGCTTCGATGCGAGCCTCTGGCCGGCAGAAGAGAGGGGGCGCTTCGAATCGAGCGATCCGGAACTCAACGAGATTTGGAAAGTCGCCGTGTCGACGCTGCGTTCGAACATGCACGATTTCTATCTCGATGGGATCCGGCGTGACGGGCTTCTGTGGCATGATGGCCCGTTAGCACTCGATGCATACGAGAGGGTATTCTTCGATGCGGACTTGTCGAGACAGACACTGATCGGCGAAACCCTCCCCGAGCATGCGACGATACACGATGTGGGAATCATCGATGCGCCGATGTACGACGTGATCGGATTCGAGCGTGAGTACCTTGCACGCGGCGATGCAGGCTTTTCACGTATGTTCCGAGACCGCATTGAGGATATCGTGCAATTCTATGAGCTTTTGCAGAACGACCGCGGATTTGTGGATGCAGCGAGAGTGGAACCATACGGATTCTTTCCGGACTGGTCAGCAACGGAGCAGAGTGGGCCGGACGGGCATGGCACACCTGCTTACGGGCAGATGTTGCTGGCTGCGATGTTCTCAGCTGCAGGACGACTTGCCGCGGCGTGGAAAGATGAGGATTTGCAGGACCGATGGTGCAGCGCTGCGAGAAAACTGGTCGCGGCAGTGCGCGAAGCATTCTGGCGACCCAGCGATGGTCTATACGCAAATGGGCTCGATCGCGACGGAAAGCTGGACGAGAGGTTTACCTCCTTCGCCCAGGCGTTCGCGGTTGCGTTTGGCACTGCCAGACCGGAAGAATATAGTTCGCTGTTTCGCTTCCTCGATGACGAGATGAGACGCCCTGCCCACTACAGTTTGAGCCAAGTCGTCGAACTGATGGCCTATGCGCGCGCGGGTCGGGCAGAGCAGGCCGTGAAACGGCTGAAATCAGCGTGGCTTCCGATGATTAAGAGGGGTTATTGGCGGTTCTTCGAAGACATCGAACCTGTCAAAGACGCGAATGAGCAATTTGCAATGTACGGTCGCAGGTATGGAGCCAGCCTCTGTCATGTGTGGGCCGGTGCCGCGCCGGTTATGGCCGTCTCACGTGGCATTCTGGGCATTGAGCCGATCGAGCCCGGCTATAAAGTGTGCAGCGTCAATCCGCAACGCTGTGGGCTAGAGTGGGTTCGAGGAGCAGTGCCCGTTCCAAATGGCGCCATCGAAGTCGAATGGCAAGGCGACAAGGGGGAACTCCGCTTGCCCGACGGTGTAGTAGCCCGTTGCCGCAACGGCTCCACATCCAGGGGACCGGGTAGGTTCGACCTTGAGTTGGACAAGGCTGGGAAAGACAGAGACGGGACAAATTGAGTAGGCAAGACCAGTCTTGCCAGTGAAGGAGCCCCGAGCGTTTCAATCATTGCCAAGTAATTTTCAGATTTGTAGTCGCGGACCGAGTGTTGAGAATTGGAACCGATCACCGAAGGCTCTTCTAGCGATACGTACTGCGAGACGCATCGCACCGCATAAGCGAGCGAACCTAACCTGTCTGTCATGATCAATTTCGGAAACATTTGCTATTTGGAAGAAGCAAACAGAAGAGGCATGCATATGAGAAGCGACCTTGTGTGGCTAACCGTTCTGATGGCTCTGGTGCTCGGGCCCGGAAAACTCTGCCGCGCGCAAGATTTGATCCGGCCAGGTGAGCCGTGGCTTGACAGCCGTGGGCAGCGCATTCAGGCGCACGGAGGCGGCATCACGGTGTGGAAAGGCGCGTACTACTGGTTCGGTGAAGACCACTCGCAAAGCAACGATTCCGACAAGCGATACATTGCGTGCTACGCCTCGCGCGATCTCGTTCACTGGAAGTTCCGCAAGCAGGTGCTTGCGCTTGCCGATCCCGAGCATCTGGGGCCGCAGTGGGTGCTGGAGCGACCGAAGGTATTTGCCAACTCGCGCACAGGAAGATTTGTGATGTACGCGCACCTCGACGACGCGCACTACAAATTTGCTCACGTAATGGTCGCAGTCAGTAACCGCATCGATGGCCGGTACACATTTGTGAGAAGCTTCAGGCCGCTCGACGAGGAGAGCCGCGACATCGGACAGTTTGTCGACGATGACGGGTCCGCATATCTGATCTTCGAATCGCGTCCGACAACAGGTTTCTTCATCGCCAGTTTGACCCGCGATTTCATGAACGTGGAGAGGATCTGTTTCATTCATGCACCGTTGGAGGGTGGTGCGCTCGTACACTACGGAGGGCTTTACTACGTGGTAGGATCGCACATGACCGGCTGGATGCCGAATCCCAACGTCTATGCCTCCGCGCCAGCGATCACGGGGCCGTGGACGGAGTTCATGGATCTGGCGCCGCCGGAAACCAACAACTATGGCTCGCAATCGACGATGCTATTGAAGGTCATGGGTTCGAAAGCGACGACGGTGATCTTCATGGGCGATATCTGGCGTCCACGCGAACTTTGGGACTCGCGCTATTTCTGGATGCCGCTCGAGATTGGGAATGGTTCGATGCACCTATCCTCGCCCCGGCCTTGGATGCTGAATGTCAAGACTGGAGAAACGGCGCTTCATGCGGATATCAAGTAAGCCATCCGAGGTGTCACGAATGTATTAACCAGAGTTGAACGGTTCATTCGCTACTGTTCATCTTGCTGAGCATGCTTCGCTGGGGATCGTGGGCGAATAGCTTGAATTTGCCCCGGAGTTCCGGTTCAGATGTTTTATTGGGACTACATTTGGCCCACATTTCCATTTTGAGTCGTAATTCTGAATCCTCCGATCGTCGCAATCGTCAATGTTTATAAGGGTACGAACGCGCCGTGGAAATCCAGGCTAGTGAAAGGAATGCCACAAAAGTACGTCCCGCTGGGGCACATCCAACAAAGAGTCGTTAGAATAATAATGATCGACGTTCTTTTTAGTAATTATCACATGCTTGACGAAGACAGCTGACTGCACGGCCTTGCCAGCCACAATATTGTGCGCCAGTCTTACGAGATGCAATCCGTAGGTCTCCGGGAAGAAAGCTACCGAGCCGATTAACCGGCTCCCTGCCTTTCGCATTTCGCTCCTAGCCGCGGATGAAGCGTTCTGCCCAACGACGGCCACCTCGATGTTGCGGGGTTGCTCCTCGAACGCGCCTATCGCGCCCAAAGCACTGGCGTCATTTTGTGCGCCGACCAGAACTCTTGCGCCATGAAACTTGGATAGGAAGGAGCGAACCACCTGCATGCTCTCCACATAGCCGCCATTACCATCAACCATAACGACTCGATCACGCTCCAACGAGGGAAGAATCTCTTTCACCCCGATGGCCATCCCCGTTATCCGAGAAAGAGGGATGGCGCCAGCCGCCTTCAAACTCAGCAGCAGCACGACATCGACCTTTCCATTCCAATTCTCGATAGCGAAGCGGCCTAATTCTCGTCCGCCGATCCGTCCCGCCTGATAGTTGTCCCCTCCAAAATACACCGCACCAGGGTGGGGAATGTCGACAGCGATTAGAGGAATATTCGCCCCTCTAAACATGCTCGCAATCATAGGCGCAATATCTTCGTGAATCTGCACCTCAATTGCTAAGGCAATTCCGGCCTTTATCATCTGTTTGGCGTTTTGTATCGCGACCTTTGCACTATAGCGATTGTCAAACTCTTCGAGTTCAAACTCTGTATCCTGGACGGCCATTCGCAGGCCTGCGGTCACGTCCATGGAAAAAACCGAGTCACGTGCCAACTGTGCGTAGCCGATCTTAATCTTCCGTTCTTTCACTGTGCGGAATTGACATCGGTATTGGTCCTGACCAACGCGGCGCAGCATTCCGCCTGAAACCAGGCTCTGTAAAGTCCGATATACAGTTGCCTTATGCAAATTCGTTCTTTCGACGACCTCGTGTAGCCGGAGCGCTTCATCATCAAACCGAAACGCCTTCATCACCGAGCAGGCGCGCAAAATGGCGCCGACCGCATATCCGTTATCCATGGCGTCGACGGCGCGGCCCTCGCCCTTGATGCGGGCATTTCGGTCTGCGATATGGGAAGTTGTGGATCGCATCCAGCTCAGAGCTTATAAAAAACCGTTTCTGCTTGTCAATGGCCGGTTAGAGTATCGCCTAGCGAGACGCGCTGATGGCGCATCCTTTCAAGGGGGCCAAGGTTAAGTACTCCGCTACTTCAACAAGGGAACGTATAATTTTCACTTCATTGGCATCCTGGGAGGACTAATCAACTGTACGGGCACAACCTCCAACCTTATCGCTTCGAAGACAGCGAGCCCCGCAATTGCGTACGGTTCCGGGCAGGGCGGAACGATGATCGCGGCTATCTGGGGAATCTATTGTCTGGAAGGAATTCAAGGGAGCATCGAAAGGGACCAAGGCCGTAATCGCGGCCATGTTCGCCTTCTTACTTGCCGGATTGACTACGCCGGCAACGGCGATGCGATGGCGTCTGAAGACTTGGAACAATAGGACAGGGGACCAATATGATTGCTATCGGCTCGGATCATGCGGCGTTTACTTTCAAGAAAGAGATAATGGAGTATTTGGTCGAGGGTGGTTACAAATTCAAGGATTTATGTACGTTCGGCCTGTAGCGAGTTGACTATTGCGACTTCGGCTTTAAAGTCGGCGAAGCCGTTGCCCGCGGCAAATGCGAGAAAGGGCTGCTCTTTTGTGGCACGGGAGTTGGCATATCCATTAGTTGCTAATAAGGTTAAGGGGATACGCGCGGTTGTTTGTAGCGAGCCGTATTCTGCAAAGCTTTCTCGCGAGCACAACGAGACGAATATTCTCGCTCTTGGATCGCGCGTAGTCGGTATTGACTTAGCAAAAATGATCATTGACAATTGGCTCAAGATGGTTTTTGATTGTGGTAGGCACTACGGGCGAATCGAGAAGATTGCCCAATCCGAACAACGATGGTCCTCATGAGTGATAACGGTAAGGAGACACGTCTAAACCACATTGCCCGAGGCAGAATGTCCAATGCCTCGGCGGAGGCATTCGACCATGCCTTCATTTATTGGACCGCGGATTTGCAAGATGTGTTGTGGAGGCAGTAATGAACAAGAAAGTGTCGCGAAGAGAGTTTCTTGAAATGTCACTCGGCGGAGCAATGTTAATGACGGGTACTCTGCCCAATGCCCAAGCAATGCTGATTAGCATTGTTTCACCGGAATCTCTTCTTGATTCGGATGAACTTTCAATTGACGGATCGAGTTTATCGCTGAATTCTGGCTGGAAATTTAAAGCAGGCGACGACTTGAATTGGGCCAAACCAGATTTGGACGACAAAGGCTGGATGGGCATTTGGCCTTACTATTCCTGGGATATTCAGAACATCGAATATCATGGATCCGCCTGGTATCGTGTGACGTTCACCGTTCCTTCAAAATGGAAAAGCAAATCCGACAAGCTCTA
>JBEKNO010000025.1:0-19496 GCA_049522735.1 Occallatibacter sp. | reverse complement strand
TGATCCTGCGAATGGCGAAGCGGCCTTCTTTCTAGGGGAATCGTGGTCAGAGTTGGGCGATTGGAAGAAGGCGCGAGACAACTACGATTACGCGCTCTCGCACGGATATTCAAATGCCGCCGCGTACAGTGGACTGGGAAGATCGCTGGTGCAGTTGGGAAGCTATGAAGCTGCGCTCGCGCCGCTCCAGCACGCGCTGGACCTGGAACCTTCGCTCATACAGGCGCACTTCCAACTCGCCCAGGCATACCGCCAACTCGGCCGCCTCGATGACGCGCAGCGGGAGACAAATCTCTACGGGGAATTGAGTGCCGCCGAAGGCAAAGTTTCGTCATATACTCCTAAGGGGACTGATGAGGAGAAGCCGGCTTTGGCCTATGTGAAAAGCCTGCTGGCCGCGAACAAGGAACAGGAGGCGCTGGACTATCTCACAAAGCAGCAGAGCAAGTTTCCGGCCCTGAACCAAAATCCTTACTACCAGGTCGGCATCCTCTACCATTCTTTGGGCCGGAATGACGATGCCAAGCGTGTGCTGGAGATCGCAAGGGCACGGGCGCCAAAGGACGCCAAAATCCTTGCCTACCTTGCCGTCGTGCTTGTGTCTTTGGACAAGCTCGGCCAAGCGGAGGAGTATTTAGACTCAGCTCTCGCTCTCGACCCTGCCAACGAGTTCGCGCTCATCAATTTAGCTGGCGTCCGATACAGACAACAGCGTTGGGAGGATGTCATCATGTATCTGCAAAGATCGCACACTGCCAATCCCGGCGCCCTTTATATGCTTTGCGATTCATATTTCAAGGTTGGGAACCCCCAGCAGGCCATGGGCACGGCAGAGGCCATTCGATCCCTCGCCGCAAACAACAAGGGTCTGCTCGATGACCTGAACCGCTTGGTCATACAGCATCAAGCCGACCAACCCGTCTCACCTGCAGCAAAGTAGGTCTATTGGCCTGGGACGCCACAGAGCGGAAGCTATCAGCCTTTAGGCTCCTGGATGGTCATGATGCGGTCCACTGCGAGATCGTGAAGCACCTGATGAATTCCGCTGGGCCAGCGGATCTCCATCTCTTTGATGCGCCGGTTGGCTCCCAGACCGAAGTGCACCCGGCTGTCGCTGGAAGACGCGTACCCCACCGCTGTGGTCACCTCGTTCCACTGCGAACGGCCGTCTTCGGTAACAATCCGAATCTGCGCGCCTATCCCCATGCGGTTGCTCTTGCTGCCCACCAAATTGAGCAATATCCAGTGATTATCCCCGCCCGAGACGTTGTGAAACAGCTTGGCTGCCCCGCCCAGGACCGAAACCACCATATCCATGCGTCCGTCGTTGTCGATGTCGCCGAATGCCACACAGCGATGCGGGGCTTCCTTCTGAAAATCCTGCCCGGCCGCGGCACTCACATCCTCAAACTTCCCGTTGGCAAGATTCCGGAAGATCGAATTCGGTTCCGGAAAGCGCTGGCTCGGCACCTGTAGCGCGATAGTGTCCAAAACATTGGAACGCGCCACGAACAGATCCTTCCAGCCGTCGTTATCAAAATCCACCATTCCGTTGCCCCATCCCGACATGACTGCAGTCGAGCGCCCGAGTCCAGAACTTGCCGTCGCGTCCCGGAAGCTTCCATCGCCGTGGTTGATGTACAAAGGAAAAGTCTCGAAGGACACGGCGGTGTGCCAGATATCGGGCAGCCCGTCGTTGTTCACATCGCGAAAATCCGAGCCCATGCCGGAGAACGCCGCGCCGTTCCACCCATACGCCACCCCTGCCAGTTCGCCGACTTCCTCAAACCTCTTGCCGCCCAGATTGTGAAACAGAAAGTTGGGGGTGGTGTCGTTGGCCACAAAAGCATCGAGAAAACCATCGCCGTCATAATCGGCGAAGGAAACGCTCATGCCCTTGCCAAAGTGCGACGCGATCCCCGTCTCTTCGGAGACATCCGTGAAGGTGCCATCCCCATTGTTCCGGTACAGCGTGTTGTGCATAGGAGCGTAAAACTTTGGATGGCAGTACTGACGGATTCCATCTCCCGTGCCACAATAGGGATCCTTGTTTACTTCCCACTTGCAGTAGTTTACGACAAAGAGATCCAGAAGGCCGTCGTTGTTATAATCGAACCAGCCGGCGCTGACCGACCACATCTTCTCGTCGAACAGATATTCCCCTGCCACTCCCGCCTTCGCCGTCACATCCGTGAAGGTTCCATCTCCGTTATTGTGAAACAACTGATTGCGGGTAACATTGGCAAGAAACAGATCCGGCCAGCCGTCGTTGTCGTAGTCCCCGACGGCCACGCCCATTCCATAGCCTGCTCCGGCCACGCCCGCCTTCTCGGTTACATCGGTAAAGGTTCCATCGCGGTTATTGTGAAAGAGCCGGTTCCAATAGACGGACGACTCCTTCTCAAGCGAGGGGATGGCTGCGCCTCCCACCAGGTAAATATCCAGATACCCATCGCGGTCGTAATCGAACAGCGCCACGCCTCCCACCATGGTTTCGATCTGATTCTTCTTCGGAGACGCTGAATTCACCGTGACATAGTGAAGTCCCGACTTTGCCGCGATCTCTTCAAATTGGATTCCAACTTTGCTCCGGCCACTGTCTTCGCCGGCGGCGCGCAAAACCGGCACGGCGACGGCGCAGCTTGCGGCCATGCGCAGAAACTTCCTCCGGGAGACCCCGTCCCGGCCCCTCGGAATACTGGGCTCAAACCTCTTCTTTGCCATCTGCTCCTCTGCTAATGAACCGATGAAGGCGCTCTCCGCTCTTCCAGCCATGCCTTTACCACACCCCCAATAAGCAGAGATCGCCTGCTGGGAACCCGATGGGAAAAGCCGCCTGGCGGCATAGACCCTGGACAAAGCGGCAGTGAAGGCTATGCGGCGCAAGCCTCTCATCCAATGCTATACGGCTTGGAACGGCCAAGTCAACGGCGGGCTTCGCCCTGGCATCCGTTCACTCTCATGGCCTGCTCTATTTTGTTTTTGCTCTACGGCGCATTCGCAGATTCCGCGTTACTGTAAGCCGGAGCCTATTCGGCCTGGAGAATTTTCATAGTTGGTGTAAGGCGGTAAGAAAGCGAGAATTGTGGTTTCCCGCCCTTCGCCAGAATCCGCCGCGGCGGAGTGGGGCACGGCGCCTTATAGGAACAGTAGAAACGCTCATGTGGCGTTTTCCTTCCAGCATGAAGCCAGAAAGGTCATGGAAGCCGTGAAAACGCCGCCACAAAAAAGGGAGGCTCTTCCCCTTGCCGCGCAAGGGGAAGAGCCTCCAGGTCAGTGTATTCTCACAAACTCAGTAGTTGAGTCGAAGTGTAAAAGTGAACTGTCTTGGGTCGTAGAAGCTCGTGCCCATGGTTCCAGTTCCGGCATTTGAATTCTGCCCTATATGGGCATTATACGCCGGATCATCATACGTGTACGGGCTAAAGCCGTTGCTCAAATCGCTTGCTTGGACATTAGTCCTATTGAACAAGTTGGTAGCGTCCGCGAGGAATTCAAGCGCCGCCCCTCTCCAGATCGGGAACCTCCGATTTATGGATAAGTTCACGTTCTGGAAAGTGGGCATACGCAGCGAATCCATAGTCATTGGCGTGGTTCCAAGCCAGTATAGGGCCTCGTGCGTGCTCCCATCCGCCCACTGCACCAACTGGCTCGTGAAGGCATCAGGGTTCCACTTCAGATACGAGTACTGGGGAGGAGTAAATATGCGGCCATCCGGCAGAGTGACACTGGTGCTTCCGTCGTACCAATGTTGATAGGACTTGGGCAGTTCCAGCGCCTGTCCCGTGGGAATGCAGCGTCCGTTCTCGCTGCCGCAATTCGGTCCCCAGGGCATTCCGGACTGAAGAGTCACAACCGTGCCGACTCTCCATTCGCCGACCACGCCTCTAACAACAGCATTGTCGGGATCCAGCCGCTTGCCCTTGCCAATGGGCAGTTCATAGTTTACCGCGGCGACGAGACGATTCTTTGTGTCGTAAGCGAGCAGACTCTTGTTGTTGCCGGGATTGCGGTAGTCTAACCCTCCCGAGTATCCCGTAGAACCACCTACCTGCGATTCGGCGAAGGTTGCCCCGCCCACGACTCCAGTGGCGCGCGACCAGGTGTAGGTTATCAAGGCTGTCAGGCCGTTGGAGTAAGAGTGTTTCGCGCTCAACTCCAGGGCGCTGTACTTTGAATTGCCTTTGCTGGCGACCACTGTCGCATCAGAATACCCCCCCCACTCAGGCAGGAACGCAAGATAGGGGTAGTATTGCGCTTCAAAAGCATTCACAGTGGAGCCGCCGCTATCGTCGACTGCCAGACCAATGAGCGCCGGGATGGGGTTCGGAACCTGGTCTGTAGCATGGTTAGTGCCATTGCTACTGGCCCACCCATTCTGATAATCCATCAGGGCCGTCCAGGGAACACTGAAATATCCGCTGAGCGGGTAGTGACGCCATGGAAGATCGGCGCCTTTAGATCCCACATAGCCTACGGATGTCAGCCATCCGCCTAATTTCCGCTCGAGAAAGACGTTCCACTGATCCACATAGCCGTTCTTGAAGCCCTTGCGCAGAAAGTTGCCGGGGTCCGGACTGCCGCCGTACAGTTGAGGACTTTGCACCGCGCCCAGGGCTGTAATAATCTGCGTATTCTGCGGATCCTCAAAGTGGCCTACCGGGACTCCATCCGGGGACTGGCCGTATGGTATTGGCGCGACTCCGCCCGCAAACCCGCTGGTGCCGTAGATGCTCGTATTGGCGTTAAATCCATTGTTGGACGGCGTATAGATTCGCCCTATTCCACCCCGGAGAACGGTCGATTTGGGGAGCATATAAGCGAACCCAAGGCGAGGTCCGATGTTGTTCCACTGCGTATCCCACAAGTTGCGGGAATAGCCCGACTGTCCGGGGAACACGAAAGCTCCCATCCCGGCCAGGGGGTTTAAGCCGCTAGGCAAACTTGCCGCATACGGATTCGGCACTGTTAAATCCAGGCTGCTCATCCGGTTATGGCGTTCCGTCGGCCCAGGCTGGATCTCGTAGCGCAAGCCCAGATTCACGGTCAGTTTCCTGGTTGCCTTCCAGTCGTTTTGAGAGTAAAAGGCCAGGTATTTTGAGGCCAGCGCGGGCTTGGCCGTGGAGCCTGGACTAAGGTTCCACCCCTGCGCGCCCACCGCAGCTGAAGCGCGGAAATAGCCATTCTGCTGAGGCTGGGTATCAAGGCTGTTCCCACCGCCGCTCAAGCTTCCGTACTGCTCTGTATTGCTGTCCGGCCCCCAAGCCGCGAGAACCTCCGGAGTGGCAAATTGGATATCCGCCCAATTGCCGAGGTCGACGCGGTACTCAGCGCCCTCCCTCATGGTCCATTTGCCCAACAGCTTGGTCACGCTTCCGGTAACAGTATGGTTGAGCTGGTGTTCCGTCTTGCGAGCCCACCCGTCTAAATTCAACGAGTCGTAACCCATCCCTCCGATTGAGGGAGCACTCCCCGGCAGGGCGATGTAATTCTGCACGCTGGTCGGCATGCCATAAGAACTGTAGTCGGCCGACGTGTAACCGCTCGTTGGCGGGAAGCCGTATGTGGAATTGATTCGCTCTACCCCATAGCGGATATCAGCGAACGTGGTCGGGTTGATGGAAATCGTGTCGCCGATGGCCGCGTAGGGATCGTTGTCGATCTCGGTAGTGCCCCCGCGGAACCAGGGTCCCGGGCCCCAACCGCCGCCGACGGGTGGCTGTGAGTTGCCTTTCTGCACGCCGCCGCTGAGATACAGCGAGTTGCGAGGCAGGAGGTGGATGTCCATGCGCCCGGAGAGGTTATCGCGGGTGGTCGTTCCGTTTCCGCTGAAGTAAAAGTTATTGTCGCCGTAATCATCGCTGGGCGCGACGTTCGGCGCCGGATACGCGCTCAGGATCTTCAAGCCGTACGTGTCGGCAGGCGTGACCATATCCCCATGGAGGCCGTCGCCGATGCAAGTACCCGTCCCATGCGGATACTCCGTTCTCAAAAACGTGTGGCTGCCAGGAGCTGTCTCAACCGCCGAATATGGATCGAATATCTCGTTGTGAACCGGGTTGCCGCTATTGTTCATGATGCAATCCGCGCTGAAGTCGCCCGTGCGATCCGCGGTCGTCGGCACGGTACCGTATCCGTTGTTAGGGAAGGCATTCGAGAGGTGAGAATAGGAGACAAAGAAAAACAACTTGTCCTTGCCGTTGAAGAGCTTGGGGAGAATGACGGGCCCCCCGACGCCTCCAGCCCACTCGTTAACGCGGTACTTGCCGCGAGGAACGCCCCGCATATTGTTGCTAAGCCCGTTGGCGTTCAACTGTTCGTTGCGAATCTTATAGCTGACGTCGCCATGAAGCGCGTTGGTGCCGCTCTTGGTGGTAATTGAAACTACGCCCTGGCCCCCGCCCAAGGCGGCGGACAGGTTGTTGGTCTCGACACTGACTTCCTGGAGGGAGTCGCTATTGGGCATCTGGGTAGACTCGTGCCAGGCCGCGCCCTGCACGCTAATGCCATCGATCTGAACATCGTTGGTCCCGACCTCGCCCCCGTTAATCCTCATGGCGGAAAATTGTATGCGATCGCCATACCCCACGCCGAGGGTACGGGTGTTGTACATTTGCGCCGCCGGCACCACGCCCGCCTGCAAACCCGCGTAGTAGAGCGGATTGTCGTTGATGTTGGGATTGTCCATAATGAAATCGGCGCCGATCGATCCCTGGACGGTGGCGTTCTCCGACTGTATCACCGCCGTCGAGGCTTTGATCTCCACGGTTTGGGTGACATTGCCCACCGTCAACCGCGCGTCGACGCGCACGGTGGTGTCGCTTGCCATTACAATATCGGTCTTGCGGTAGGTTTCGAAATTGGCTGCCTGCACTGTCACCGTGTACGTGCCCAACGCGAGGTAGGGCACGGTGTAATCGCCCACGGCGTTGGTCTTGCTGGTCGCGCTGACGCCTGTATTCGTCTCGGTGACCGTGATATTCGCGCCAGCCACAACAGCGCCTTTCTGGTCAGTTACAGTGCCGGTGATGGTGCTTGACTTAATCTGCGCCATAGCCATACCGGCACAAAGAATGAATGATAAAACCACAAATGCGATTCTGCTCTTGAGCATCATTGACTTCCCTCCAAATTTGCACTTGTTCTGTTTTCCGTTGTTCTCAAGACTGACCGTGAGCCGATCAATCAGGTTTTCAAATTCCGGCCGTCCCGTACTGAGTGCTCGTCTTCGAACGTTGGTCAGAACGCCACACGTTCCATCCCACGCCCTCGCAGCATTGCCGCGAGAACACACCTGGAACGTCAACGCGCCGGTTTCCCGCCAACAGACACTTTTGAATGGAACACGCCTTGCAGGGTATGGCGCGAGCCATAGAGAAGTCAACGTAAGATTCAAAATATTTAGTTCGTATCACTAGGCAATACGCCTGATCGTCAGTTGAGGAAGAAAAAGCGACTATTTTAGGCTACGAGCTGGAATGCGGCATCCGGCTTCCAGTATCGCAGGCCGAGACACCCCGTAACGAAGGCGAGGGGGCGCGCCACCGACGCCACGGAAAGCGAATATGCGGTTGGCGCCGCTCTTCTTGAAAACCAAGACTCGCCGCCGCAGCCGGGATTGTGGATAATAATGGGTCTATGGATATACGCAAAGGAGAACGCCCATGAAACGAGTTGTTCTGGCGGTGGCGGCGATGGCGCTCTCCGCAGCCGCGGTAACGGCAGGCGCGGGATCCGCGCAGGATTCCAAAGAGGTGCGCGCGGAGGGCTGCGTGGAGCCGGGTGTCGAGAACCAATGCCTGGTGGTGAAGGACGTGAAGAACGGCAAGCTCTATAACGTGTTCATCAAGGAACCGCGCCCCGCGATTGGAGACGGAATCGAATTCACCGGCGTGCTGTACGATGGCGTGACCTACTGCATGCAAGGCACACCCGTGCAGGTAACCAGTTGGGCGCGCAAGGATTCTCTTAAGTGCAAACAGGGTGAAGCGGCCAAGTATTGAACGCGGCGATTGTGCGCGCCGGACCTGGATTGCGCGCCTGCCCGGTACAGTCAGGCGCGGGTGAGTGTGCGCTGAGGCTTCTGAAGGACGTTACTATGGAAGAACCGGATGAACCCGATCGATCAGTCCCGCCGCCACTCCTTCCAACAGACGCTCCTGAGCGCCCGCCGCACCATGCTGCTGAGCGAGATCCTCAAGCTGGCCGTGGACAGCTTCCGCTTGAGCAAGATGCGCTTTGCCCTCACCGCGCTGGGCATGGTCATCGGAACGGCTTCGGTCATCCTGGTGGTCACCATCGGCCTGACCGGCAAGAAATACATCCTCGAGGAGATCCAGAAGATCGAGACCAATTCGGTGGAGCTGGAATACGTCGGCGGCGGCGCTACCAACACTGAGCGAGTGCTTTACAACGACTACCTCACCCACGACGACGAGAAAGCCGTGGATGCGCAGGTTCCCGGCATTCTCTACTCCTCGCCCATCCTCACCATGCATGACCGCATCAGCTTTGGCGGAGGAGTAGTCAAGGATACGCTGGTGCTGGGCGTAAGTCCGCAATATCGCTACATCCGCAACCTGCTGGTGCCCGTAGGCCGCTTCCTGGACGAAACCGACGATGAGGCCCACATCAAGTGCGCCGTGGTCACTGAACTTTTCGCCCGCGAACGGTTTGGCAGTTCTGACGCGGCCGTCGGCCAGAACTTCGAGATCAGCGGCATCCCCTTTACCATCATCGGCGTCTTCAGGGAGAGCGTGTACGACTTTGGCGAATCGGAGATTCAGGATCAGACCATCCTGATTCCCTTTTCCGTGGCCCGCTACTTCACGGGAACCGAAAATGTGAACCAGATCTACTTTTCCCTGCGCGGCATGGACGAAGTCCCTGACGCCGCAAAAGAGATCGTCCGCATCGTCCATTCGCGCCACCGGCCCGGCTCCGTCTACCAGGCGCGAACACTCAAGGAGTTGCTGGTGATGGCCGACAAGATTACCACGGCCCTGACTGTGGTTCTGGTGCTGGTGGCCGCCGTCACCCTGGCGGTGGGCGGCGTGGGCATCATGAACATCATGCTGGCCAACGTGCGCTCCCGCACCCGCGAGATCGGCATCCGCAAGGCTCTGGGCGCCACCTACCGCGAGATCAAGCTCCAGTTTCTGGCCGAGGCGGTTATCATCTCGCTGGTTGGAGGAGTGGCTGGCACATTTGTGGGGCTGGCCGTGCCGCTGTCCTTCCGTATGTTCACCGACTATGACCTGCCCATCTCCGCATGGTCAGTCGCCATCGCCCTGGCCGCGGCCACGGCAGTGGGAGTATTCTTCGGCACCGTGCCCGCCACCCGCGCCGCCCAGTTGGACCCCGTCGAGGCGCTCAGAGATGAGTGATCCCGAGCGCCCGCCGGCCGGCCCCGGCGGCGAATCGCCGCACAGGCCCTCCCAGGGACCGAGCCTCACGTTGATTTACAGCCTGATCGCGCTTGCCCTGGCCGCGGCCATCGGCTTCGCCTTGATGATCGTGCTGCCGTTTTATCACCGGCGGTAACCGCATTTGACTTTTCCTTCAAATAACTCTTTCCATTTGAAAAGTAAGGAGTATATTGGAGTAGGTAAGGAGCCTACGGTCATGCCTGCTACAACTAAACCCGTACCGGCGCCGTTTTTCCGCGCCAAAGTCACCAGCAAGGGGCAGATCACCGTTCCAGTAGAGATTCGCAAATCCCTGGGCATCAAGCCCGGCGATCATCTGCGCTTTGAGCAGCAGGAGAGCGATGTCCGGTTGCTCCGGGACACTGAAGATAGCGTCTTCGAGCAGTTCCGTGGGATAGGCATCCCCGGTATTGGTCCGGGCCGCGAAGGTGTACTGGCCTACATGCGTGAAATCCGCGGGTACGACGAGCATGACGAACACCTCGCTTGATACGAATGTCGTCATTGCCTTGCTCAATCAAGATAAGGATCTGAGCGAGACCGCTCGGCTTGCGATCAGCCGGTGCGGGCGATCAGGCAGGCTGGTGATTTCAGGCCCGGTCTATGCGGAATTGATGGGGCTTCCCTCAAGAACCCAACCGGTTCTCGACGAGTTCTTCACGAGCGGCGGCATCGAAATTGACTGGCGCTTTGAGGAAGCTGTCTGGCGCAAGGCTGGAGCGGCGTTCCAAGGCTATGTCCAGCGAAGAATTGCAAGCTCCGGATCGTTTCCCCGCCGCATCCTGACGGACTTTCTGATCGGCGCGCATGCTTCAGTCCGCGGTAACGCACTGCTCACACTGGACCGGAAGCTATACGAAGCGGCATTCCCCGAAATCCATATCGAATCATTTTGACCGGTTGCTTTCAATAGCCCGCTCGGCGATCAGCGCCGGAATCCCATCCACAATCGGATAAATCCGCCCACACTGCGCGCAAACCATCTTTCCCTTATCAAAACGAAGTCCGCCCAGGCAGGCCGGGCAGGCCAACAGGTCCATTACCGCCGGGTCAAACGGAATAGGATGGCTGGAATGGGCAGGCATTAGATTCTACTGAATCGTCGCATCGGAATTGCGCTCACCTTCGGGGGCGACCCGCCGCGGAAGGCCGGCAAACTCCTGTTCGATGCGCTCGATGGTACCCGCCTTGGCAAACTCATAAGCCACGCGAATGCCGTTGAAGAGGGCCCGGTCGTTGGAGGAGCCGTGGCCGATGATGCAGATTCCGCGCACTCCCAGCAGCGGCGCTCCGCCGTACTCTCTGTAGTCCAGGCGGCGGCGGAAGTCGTTGAAGGCCCGCCGCGACAGCAGCGCGCCCACCTGCGCGGTGACCGTGCGGGTGAGCGACTCGCGCAGCACATCGCGCACAAAGCGGCCCACACCCTCGCTGGTCTTCAGCGCCACGTTGCCTACAAAGCCATCGCAGACGATCACGTCGGCCTGGCCGCTGAAAATGTCGCGGCCCTCCACGTTGCCGATGAAGCGGATGGGCAGAGCCTTGAGCAGCGGAAAGGCCTCGCGGGTCAGATCGTTGCCTTTGGTCTCTTCCTCGCCGATGGAGAGCAGCCCCACCCGCGGCTCGGGAATCTTGAGCACGCTGCGGGCATAGATCTCGCCCATCACCGCAAACTGCTCCAGGTTGTGCGCCTTGCAATCCACATTGGCTCCAACGTCCAGCAGCACGCAGGGGTTCCCGGTGGAGCTGGGCATGGGAGTGGCCAGGGCTGGACGGTCCACGCCGGGCAGGGCGCCCAGAACCATCTTGGCCGTGGCCATGGCCGCGCCGGTGTTGCCCGCGGTCACAAAGCCTGCCGCCACACCCTCGCGCACCAGTTTCAACCCCACGCGCATGGAGCTGTCGCGCTTGGCGCGCACCGCATGCGCCACCTTCTCCTCCATGCCGATCCGTTCCGAGGCATGGTGGATGACGATGGGCAAATCATCGTTATCAAGATGCTCGTCCAGAAGGTCGCGCAACTCCGACTCCGGCCCCACCAGGTGCACCCGCACAGGCAAGGCGCGGCAGGCGAGTATCGCCCCCCGGATCTCCGGCTCTGGAGCTTTGTCGGTACCTACCGCATCAAGTGCAATGTCGATGAGCATGGTGGCTCAGTTTACTTGGCAGCTTCTTTGACGTCCAGAACGGCGCGGCCCTTGTACGCTCCGCACTTGGTGCAGGCGCGATGGGGCAGCTTCTTCTCGTGGCAGTTGGGGCACTCTGACAGGCTCACGGCGGTCAGAAAGTCGTGGCTGCGGCGGTTCGCGGTGCGGCGCGTCGAGTGGCGCCTCTTCGGATTGGGCATGACAAGAATTCCTTTCGTGTCCCGGCCTGCTTGAAGTCCCGGCCGGCTTCAGGCCACACGCCGCCTTGCGGCTTCGGCGGAGCACTCTCAATTGATCCTGAGGCTCTCTGGGGACTGATTTCTCAGGACTTGATCCGGCCGCGGATTCCAGCCAGCGCTTCCCAGCGGAGGCCGCTCGGACCCTCTTCGCAGTTGCAAGCCTGGCTGTTGCGGTTTTCACCGCAGCGCGGGCAAAGTCCCTTGCAGTCCGGCTTGCACAGCGTCCTGACCGGCAGAGACAAGAGCACCTGCTCCCGCAGCACATCTTCAAGCCATAGACTGTCTTTTTGATAATACCCGATTTCCGTCTCCGGCGCTGTAATTGACCGCTCCGGCGCCTCGGAATCCGCTCCCGCGGGCCGGAAGATCAGGTCGAACTCGGCCGCCAGCGGAATCCTCACCGGCTCCACGCAGCGCGCGCACGGAACCTCAAAATTCCCCGCAAACCGCCCTTTCAGCCGGATGTCGGCCACCATGTTCCTGGAACCGCGGTGCTCGTGCAGCACCTCCGCCCACCCGGCCGCGGCCAGCGCCCCGGTCTGCTCGGCCTCCTCGCCAAAGTCCACCGCTCCCGGAGCCAGTTCCAGGTCGAATTCGACCGGCTCCCGCTCCAGCTCGCTTACCTTGAATTCCATGCTATGAGCCTAAGGCGCAGACACCTGGCCGTCAATGCGCTGGCGCCGGGCGGCTTTCCCTTCACCTCCGGAAACGAATGCACTCAAGCTATGCCGGATTCCGCCGATGAAATTTACGAACCACTGAGAAAGGGCTACCGGCATGTCTTGGCTCCGCAATCTCCCCATCTCCCGCAAGTTTACCTTCGCCTTTGGCATCGTTTGCGGTCTCTGCATCCTGCTGGGGGCCTACACCTTTGTCACCTTCCGGGGCATCGACTCAGACACTGCATCGGTAAGCGGAAGCAGTCTTCCCTCCCTGATTCACATCGGCGAGATCCGCACGGATGTCAATGTTGAACGCCGGGAGGTTCTCGAGCTGCTGCTGTGCCAGACTCCGGCGTGTATAGCGGACCATGGCGCGAAGCGCCAGAAGGCCATCGCCGAATACAAGGATGCATTGACAGCGATGGCGCCTCTCGTCATCCCTGAAGAGCGCGCTCACTACCAGGATCTCATGGAA
This sequence comes from Occallatibacter sp., assembly GCA_049522735.1. Classification (GTDB taxonomy): domain Bacteria; phylum Acidobacteriota; class Terriglobia; order Terriglobales; family Acidobacteriaceae; genus Telmatobacter. The sequence goes on along the minus strand of JBEKNO010000025.1, from coordinate 6,548 downwards.
TCCATAAAGGCGTATCAGGATGCCAGCGATCGCGGCATTGGTCTGCTAACCGCCGGCAAGACGGCGGACGCATTGGACCTTCTCTCGTCAGACGCCGTCATGAAGTCGCTGGCAGATGCTCTGTCGGCGGCAGACTATGGATTCCTGGGCTACGCGAACCTCGGCATGGAGAAGGCTGGGGCAGCCACGGTCGTCAGCACCCGCGCCACCTGGATCAACGCGGGAGTTACCCTCCTGATCGTGCTGCTCTGCGCACTGACCGGCATATTGCTTACCCGGCTCATCGCCCCGCCATTGCAGGCGGCCACGGCGGCCCTGGAGCGCGTGGCCCACAAGGATCTGACGGCGGGCGTGGATGAAGCCGGCACGGATGAGATCGGACGCCTTTCCTCCGCGCTGAACACCAGTGTCGCCTCCATACGCTCTGTCCTCCAGTCCGTGGCTCAGGGCGCGGAGACGCTCTCCGCCGCCACCACCGAGATCAGCGCCCGTTCCGTCCAGAGCGCCGGCAACGCGCACACCCAGTCCAGCAAAACCAACCAGATTGCCGCGGCGGCGCAGGAGATGACGGCCACCATCGGCGAGATCAGCCACAATGCCGAGAGCGCCGCCGGCGCCAGCCGCGCCTCTGCCCAGACCGCCGACCAGGGCGGCGCCGTGATGCAGGCCGCGGCCGTCACCATGGAGAAAATTGCCGCCGCCACCAGTTCGGTGTCAGAGAAGATGACCTCGCTCGCCCATCGCTCCGAGGAGATCGGCAAGGTGGTCAACGTCATTCAGGAGATCAGCGAGCAAACCAACCTGCTGGCCCTGAACGCGGCTATCGAGGCCGCTCGCGCCGGCGAGCACGGCCGCGGCTTTGCTGTCGTCGCCGGCGAGGTCCGCCGCCTGGCCGAGCGCACCAAGGGCGCCACCGAAGAGATTGCCGGCACCATCCGCAGCATCCAGGAAGAGACGCGCGAAACCCTCCAGGTGATGCACGAAAGCCGCGCCGCCGTCGAAACCGGCATCGGGGAAACCGCCCGCGCCCGCCAGAGCCTGGAGGCCATTATCAAGTCGTCCAGGCAGGTGGAGCACGAGATTCACCTCATCGCCACCGCGGCCACTCAGCAGACCTCGGCTTCCGGCGAGATCTCCGAATCCGCCAGCCAAATCTCCCAACTGTCGGCTGAAACCGCGCAAGGCGCCGAGGAGGCCGTCGAAGCCCTCAAAAATCTCGCCTCCCTGGCCAGCGACCTGGACGGCATCATCCGCCAGTTCCGCCTGGAAGGAGATAGACAGGCTGGCGGAACAGTTGCCGGCAAGAGTCGGCCGGCCTTCCAGCCCACTCTGCAACCCGCGCACTTGTAGTCCGCGGGGATGTCTTTTTCATAAGACGCGGCAGCCGGGACTCCGGATCCGCAACCCAAACGGCAGGCGACATGCGCGTGAATTGGAGAACCGCTCTGGCCCTCTTACGCGTCACGCAACCCGCCGTTGTACGATGGGCGCAGAGACCTTTTGTGCGTTCGAGGAGGGCAGGAAACATGTCTGGACTATGGAGAAGGATTTATGGTGCGGTGATTCTGGCGGGAGCGCTGGCCGGTTCGGCTTCCCAGGCGGCTTTAGCCCAGTTGCCTGAGCCGGGCAGCCTGACCGCGAATGCACCCAACCCGCTCACCGACCCTACGGTTAAGCCGGGCAAGATTCTGCTTTACGACCTCGAGGCGCGCTTTGCCAAAGACGTGGCTGAGCGGGGTGGACAGGCCTTTGCGGAGTGGTTTGCCGAGGACGGCGTGGCGCTGGGCAACGGAGCGGCGCCGCTGGTGGGCCGCGTGGCCATCGCCAAATCCGCCAACTGGTCGCCCAGGGACTATCAGCTCACCTGGATCCCGACCGACGCCGCCATGGGGCCGTCGGGCGACGTTGGCTACACCTGGGGCCACTTTGAGGGCCACAGCAAGGACGCCAACGGCAATCCGGTCACCATCACAGGCCGCTATATCACCATCTGGCGCAGGCAGCCCGACGGCAATTGGAAGGTGGTTCTGGATGCGGGCGCCAACGAGCCGGCCGCTGCCGGAGACTGCTGCAAGCTGTCCGCCATCCACTAAGAAAACAGGGAATATACAGCTCTGTCAGAGGGCAGATTGCCATGCCGTCCCTGATGACATCCCATAGCAACCGGAAAAAGTGTCTTTGGTAACACATGAGTGGACCATTCGTCCATTTAGTGAGTTACTTAGGTTGTAATTCGTTGCGCCCGAAAATCCCCTCTTTGTGTCAGAGTCAATTTTTAACAATTACCGGATACTGACAATGGGCTAAGTGTGCCGGGGTGAAGCGACAGGTTTTCGTCGCCGGGGTAGGGGGCCTTATGTGCGCGATGCAGGGTCAACAGCTCGGAGATTTCCAGGCCGCGGCTTCACGCCCGGAATTCGACCTCTTTGACCGCAACCCCGACCCGGCGCTGGACGAATTAACTGAGCTTTCAGCCGTATTGTGCGTCGCCGACTACGCCTACACCGGCTGGATGGACTTCAACCGCCTGTGGTTTAAATCGCGGTTTGGATTCAAGGGCTTCGAGCAGCCGCGTTCTTCCACCGCCTGCCAGTGGGTGCTGGAGAAGGGCGAACCCCTGCTGATCGGGGATGCAGGACAGGATCCGCGCTTCCCTCCGGAAGGAATCCCCCTGATGGGCGCAAAGCCTTGCCGCTCTTACGCTGGAGTACCCCTCATCACCAGCTCCCAGCAGGTCATCGGCACCTTGGCGGTCCTGGCGCGGGAGCCGGACCGGTTTAACCAGGAACACATTACACTTTTGGAGATTCTGGGCCGCCAGGCGGTTACGCGGCTGGAGCTCTACGCCCGCACCCGTGCCCAGGAGCATGCGCAGCGAGCCCGGCAGCGTTCCGAGCGCGCGCTGGCCATCGAACGATGCTTTGTGGCCGCGACGCTGGACTCGGTCCCCGCGCTGGTTGCCGTGCTGGACACCGCCGGCCGCATGGTGCGGCTGAATTACTCCTGCGCGCAACTGACCGGGCTAAGCCTGGCCGACGCCGTCGGCCGGCCCTTTGTCGAAGAGGTTCTGGAGGCCGATGACCGCTCATGGGCCGCGGAAAAGCTGCACGAGGCCGCGGCCGGACAGGTCTCCGGCCCGCACGAGACGGCCTGGCGCATTGCCGGCGGCCTCAACCGGCGCGTCAGTTGGACTCTGCGCCCCTTGCAGGGGCCGAGTGGCGAGATCCAGTACCTGATCGTCAGCGGCCAGGACGTGACCGACCAGCGCCAGGTGGAATTGGCGCTGCTCTCCAGCGAAGCGCGCTACCGGGAGGTGGTGGAAAACTCGCTGGGCTTCGTCTTTACCTGCTCCATGGAGGGCCGTCTGACCTCGCTCAATGCCTTCACCGCCGAGACTCTCGGCTACCGCGCCGAGGCCTTGACCGGCCGCTCCGTCACAGAACTTCTGGATACTGCCGGCGTGGCTGCCTTCCAGGACTGCCTGCGGACCCTCGAAACAAAGGAAGAGTGGCAGGGCGCCCTGCCGCTGCGCCGCAGCGATGGCGTCTACCGCCGCATCGCCTTCCGCAGCCGCCGCATGCAGTTGCCCGGCGAGCGGCCCTTTGTGCTCAACCACGGCATGGACGTGACCGAGCAGCACGAAGCCGAGGAGGCGCTGCATCTGGCCATGCGCCAGCGCGAGTTGATCCTCGAATCGGTGGCCGACGGCATCTACGGCATCGACCTGGAAAGCCGGCTCACCTTCATCAACCAGGCCGGCGCCCGCGCCCTGGGCTACTCCCCCGATCAGTTGACCGGCCGCGACGTGCATGAGGTCATCCACCACAGCCACGCCGACGGCACGCCCTATTCCAGGTCCACCAGCCCCATTCTCCAGGCCATGCGCCGCCGCGAGGCCATCCGCATGAGGGATGAGGTCTTCTGGCGGCGGGACGGCACTTCCATTCCCGTCGAATACAGCGCCAGCCCGCTCATCGAGGATGGCCAGATCTCGGGCATGGTGGTGGCCTTCCAGGACGTCTCCGAGCGCCGCCGCCTGGAAAAGATGAAGGACGAGTTCATCTCCACGGTGAGCCACGAACTGCGCACCCCGCTTACCTCGCTGCGCGCCTCGCTGGGACTCATCTCCTCGGGCGCGCTGGACAAGCGCCCCGAGAAGCAACGCCAGATGGCCGAAATGGCCATCGGCAACTGCGACCGGCTCATTCGCCTGGTCAACGACATCCTGGACTTCGACCGCGTTGAAAGGGGAAATCTGCCCCTCAACCGCCAACCGGTGGAGGCTATCGACCTGCTGCGCCGCGCGGCGGACGTGGCGCACGCATCGGCCAGCCAGGTGCACATCAGCTTCCGTATTGAAGCTCCGCAGGCCCTGGTCCTCGCCGACGAAGAGCGCATCCTGCAAGTGCTCAACGAGCTGGTAGCCAACGCCATCAAGTTCTCGCCGCCGGAGACGCAAATCCGCCTGGCCGCGCAGCCTTGCGGCGAAAGTGAAGTCTGTTTCATCGTCGAGGATCAAGGCCGCGGCATCGCCCAGGAGAAACTGGAGCATATCTTCGACCGCTTCCAGCAGGGCGACGCCTCCGACTCCCGCGCCCTGGGCGGCACCGGCCTGGGCCTGGCCCTCTGCCGCAGCATCGTCGAGCAGCACGGCGGCCGCATCTGGGCCGAAAGCACCCCCGGCCAGGGCAGCCGCTTCCAGTTCACCCTGCCCGCCGCGGCGGCCAAAACTTAGTAGAGGTACTATGCTTGGATTGCTAACAATCTCTTACTAACGCGTGTCTACTCCAAAAACTCAACACATTTGAAGTTTCGCGCGTGACACATATCACACCCGCATCAACTTTGTTCATAACATCACCTTAACTTGACATATATTTACCTAACTTGACTTAATTTGACCATCAACGGTCGTGCTACAATTTCTCACAATTTGGAGGAACAACATACGGGAGCTGAAATATCTATCTTTGACGCTCGTGATGGGTTTGGCCCTCTGCCCTTGGTGGGCTCCTTCACGGTGACCTGGCCAAGACATGACACTCAGTTTCTGAGAAAGAGGTGCATCGTGCGAACAAAGTCATCAAAGATGAGGCCGTTGTTATTGTTGTCGGTTCTGTGCGCGACAATCTTCTGGGCTGTGCCAGCATTTCCGCAAAATTTGCATGGAACCGCAATGGCTTCGACGGAACCGAGCGCACCTCCAATAGCATGGCTCATTACGGAAGCAAAAAACGCGGATACTCCAGAGGGTTCACAAAGATACGCACAACGACTGGCAGAAATATTTATCGGTGATCGGGCGGGCAAGGCGTATCTCACTGCATTCTCGCGCAGGCTCTCCACGGCGGATCTCGCGACGAGACGCGGCCAGCGGAAGTGGATCCCGGAAAGCGCAATCGCCCAGGCATTCAACGGTCTGATGGAGCAGGTTAGCGGGGCATCTGGCGAGCCGTTTCGAACCGACACTAATGTTGTGCATCAGATACGGCTCACCCTCGCTGAAACTATACCTGCGCTCAGCACCGTGAAATCGCACAACTCGGAGTGCTTGCCCGGCGAAGCAGTCTTTCTCATGAATCAGCTTCTGTTGCTTAACGGGTCTCTGGAAGACCGATGCCCGCCCCAGCCAGGGCCGAATGGAGGCTTGGTGCAGCACGCGTGTGCTGAAGAAAAGGATGGCCCAGGCTTCGCAAACTTGCTTATCTCACGGTATTCACATTCGCATTCTCGTTCGAAAAACGAAATGCTATTTGATCATGTAGTCCAACTCTTTGGTATGTAAAGGAGGGTTCACGCCATGCGGAGCAGCCGACTGATCATGCTATTTGCCAGTGCCTCAATCGTCATTGCAATCTCCGGATGCAAATGGTTAGATGGGAGTGGGAACACGCAATTCACGATATCAGCTCAGGAGAGAGTGCTCCCCAGCGCGGGATGCCCGCCTTCAGGATGCGCGGGATATACACCATTTCCCCTTATGGAATCCATTACAGGGCAAGAGACCCAACCCGGAGGAAACCCACAGGGCCAATCCAATTTCTATGACGCCTGGACGGATGCGGTGACTGGCGCCTGGACCGATATGAACGATCCGATAGTGAATGCGTATTGGAGCCATGAGGTTCAGTTCCCCACTTATTGCCAAACTCCACCAGGTGCGTATGTCCTGGACTATGGACCGAACGTAACTGTATTTGAACAAGACGAGGTCTGGATGGCGAATGGATCCCCTTTCTATTGGATCTGCAACACCACCCAACTTCCCCCGACTGGACCTATGTCTCGTTTCGCTTATGTCGGTAACATACCATCGTCCATTACGTTGCCTGAAATAGATCAAGCGGATTCATTCAGCGCTGCGTACGGTCCGCCAATTCTCAATGTTTATAGCGGGGCTAATGGAACCCCAAGCCTTTATACCACGACTCTAGTGTCCGGCTAAAATCGGATCATTCGTTGTAACCATCACATATTAGAAGAGATGACTGATAGCTCTCATTTTTCGATTTGAAATTATAAGCAGCAGAATCGGGAGCCAGCGCCGG
>JBEKNO010000024.1:0-20575 GCA_049522735.1 Occallatibacter sp. | reverse complement strand
TAAATAGCTGAACATCGCTTCCTGCTTCTGATCGTTTCCACGCATGGTTCTTTGATAAATCAAATCCTGACAAAAATCGGTGACCGTCATCATGCCAAAGAGTTTTTCCGCAGCCTGTATAGACACAATTTCCCTAGATTGCATTGTTTCATCAGGAAAGCCCCTCAAGAAAATGGAAGGGGCTTTCCTGATTCTGAACTTATGAAAAACAAACTTAGAGATTGTCTGAAATCATATGGAATTAACGGGAAATGCTTTATCCTAGCCCCAGCTACTTCATCATCACCCTGGGCCCGAGGGAATAGCCTGCCTTGCCAGCCCCGTCCGTCAGGACAGAAAAGGAAATACCTTGAGCGCTATATGGAAACCCAGCCAGACCGGAACGATCACTCCCACCCAGGAGCCTACCCGCCCCATGCCGCCCGCTTCGCTGGTTGAACCCGCCGGCCGCGCCCCGGTCACGGCCGGGGACCAGGCCAGCATCGGCAAAGGCCTGCTTATAAAGGGCGAAATCACCGGCTCCGAATCGCTTTTTATCGACGGCAAAGTCGAGGGCAGCATCAACCTTCCCGGCAACCGCGTCACCGTGGGCCGCAACGGCCAGGTGGCGGCCAGCATCAATGCCCGCGAGATCGTGATACTGGGCAAGGTGCGTGGCAATGTGGCGGCCTCGGACCGCGTCGATATCCGCGTCGAGGGCGCTCTGACCGGCGACGTCTCCGCGGCCCGCATCAGCATCGAGGATGGCGCCTTCTTCAAGGGTGGAATCGACATTCGCAAGGCTGAACCCAAGCCGGTGGCAGTTCCGGCCGCGCCCCAAGTGCTCAAGCCGATTCAGCAGTAACTCCGCTTCGGGTTTCGCCGTAGCGCAAGAGCCCCCCGCACCGCAGGGGCTTTTTGTGTTTTCCGGATGGTGTATTGCCATCCTTCCCGAACGGCAAACGGCAGTGCATCATGAATCCAGTAACTACTAGAAAATAATATGGATAGCAGGAAATGAACGGGAAACGGCCTCGAAACCGTTTATCCCAGCCCCATCCGCTTCATCATCACCCTGGGCAGCGCCGATCCTGTCTTCTCCAGAACCCATTTTGCCACCACCACCCAAACCGCCAGCCCGGCTACAAACGCCGCCAGGTCTATCCAGCGAATCTGCGCGGGCAGGCGCGAATAGCCCAGATGGCCAAGCAGGCCGCTTATACCCCAAATGACCATCCATACGCACGCGCCACTGGTCAGCGCGGCCAGCAGGCAGCGGCCCAACTCGGTATAGTCCAGGCTGGCCAGCGAGACCATGCGCCGCCGGTGCAGCAGCACTGCAATGGTCACGGTTTGCAGCGCGATCCCTATATCCGAAGCGATGGCCAGCCCCATGGCTCCCTGCCAGTGGCAAAGCGCGGCATAGACGGGCAGCGAGACCAGCGTCACAACCGTTCCCGCCGCCATGGGCGCCATCGTGTTTCCGGCCGCATAAAAAGCGCGCGCATAGATGGCCTGCGCAGACCACAGAAACATGGAGAGGGAGAAGACTGCGAAGTACAGGGCGCACTCCCGCGCATCGGCTGAAGAAAAGCGTCCGCCGGTAAACAGCAGATCGATCATGGGCTGGCCCAGCGCCACCATGCCGGAAGCGGCCAGCAGCCCCAGTGCGGCCACGCGGGAGACCGAATCCGCCACTACGGTGGCAAATTCGTAGCGGCGTTCCTGCGACCACAAACTGGCGAAAAAAGGCATGGAAGCCGCGCCCGCGGCTTGCGCCAGCACGGCCATAGGCGCGGTGAAAAGCTGCTTGGCATAGCTCATCAACGAGACCGCGCCGCTGGTGGTGGAGGCATAGTGGGCGATGATCCAGTTATCGGCAGTCACCAGCGAAACGCCGATCATGAGGGGAAGCGACAGCCGCACCCAGGCGCGCAGGCCCTCGTCGCGCCAGTCGAGAATGGGCCGGTAGCGCACGCCCGCTCGCCGCGCGAAAAACCAATTCAAGAAAAACGGCCCGAAAACAGCGCCCGCCACCGTGCCGATGGCCAGCGAAGAGACGCCTATGCGCCGCACCAGCAACAGGCCGCCCACGATGGTGCCCAGGCCGTAGATCAGCGGCGTAACCGCCTGCACGCTGAATTGCTTACGCACCAGCAAAACCGCGCCAAAGACCCCGCCGGCAAAGAAGCACAACTGCGCGGGCAGCAGAATGCGCGTCAGGAGCACGCAGAGCGCGGCTTTCTCCGCGCCAAAGCCGGGGAACAACCAGTGGATAAACCAGGGGGCAATCAGCTCGGCCAGCACAATGGCCCCGCCCAGCACCAGGTACATGGTGGTCAGAATCACCGACAGCGAGCGCTGCCCTTCCGCCTCGCGGCCCGTATCGCGATAGCGGGTAAGGATGGTGACAAAGGTGATGGAGGCCGCGCCGCCGACCAGAAAGTAGGAGATCATGTCCGGCAACACAAAAGCGCCGTTCAGCGCATCGGCTTCCATGCCCTTGCCGAAGAGCCAGACGATGTACTTGACCCGCACCAGCCCGATGATGCGCGACAGGAAAGTGGACGCCATAAGCAGGATGGTGGCCGTGAAAGCCGTGTGCGCGTGCGAGGGGCGCAGCATCCCCAGGCCGCGTGCCCACCGCGAAGGCGCGCGCACAGAGGGCTGAGTTGGGGGCGATTCTGCCACTGCAGTCGATTCTACCGGGGTTGCTTGCCGGCGAGGCCGCACATCTCCAATCCACGCGCGAAGACTGGCGGCCAGCTAACCTTCCTCTGGACTGAAACGGGTCAGCAAGCGGCGCGTAAGCAGTACCTTTTACGCCGGGCCGGTACTCAACTGAACAGCTCTGGCGTAACCTCATGCCCTTGGTAATCTCTTCCGATAAGGGAAGTGAGGGACTTATGCGGCACGTTCTTATGGGCGGTCTATCACCGGCAGCAGCCGCGGAAATCGAACGCGATGCCGCCAAAGAGGCCGCTCTCGGACCTTTGCAGAGCCGGTTTGCCCTGGGGAGGGGGCTGGTTGTTCCCTGCTGGAAACAGGTTGCCGGAGTAGCGCAGGGCGTGGAGCCAAGATGCCACAAATAGGGTTGGAGAGCGGCAAAATCGACCGGCAGCGGGAGGAAGCCCGGCTGGCTGCGCTGGCATCGACCGGGATTCTCGATACTCCGCCGGAGCCCGGCTACGATGTGATTACCCGGCTGGCCGCTGAGTACTTCCAGGCCGACTGGGCCGGGATAGGTTTTGCCGACGAGAGCCGCATCTGGATCAAGTCGCACTGGGGCCGGCACATTCGCGAGTTGCCGCGGGAGAACTCCGTCTTTGAGAGGGTGCTCGCGGAAGACGGTCCGGTGGTCAGCCCAGAGGCCTCCACACACGCTCAAATCGAGACACAGCCGTCGGCCCTCAGGATACTCGGAATGGCCTTCTTTGCCGGTGTTCCCGTGCGCTCCTTCGACGGCAAGATCCTGGGGGCGCTGGTCATCTTCAACTACGAGCCTCGTCACGGCCTGGCGCCGGACGAGCTTCGCATGCTGGAGAGCCTGGCGGAGATGGTTTCCAGCCAGTTAGAGCTGCGCAGGCTGCGCAATTCATTCACCGGAAACGGGTATCGGAGGTCTCGCGCGGCAAGCGTCAGCGGCATCTGGCCGCACAGCCCGGATCTGCGCCGCGCCCTGGACGAGCGCCAGCTCGTCATCCATTACCAACCCGAAATCGAACTCTCCACCCGCAGGATCGTTGGCCTGGAGGCGCTGATCCGCTGGGATCACCCTGAACGGGGGCTAATCCCGCCCATGGACTTTATTCCCATGGCCGAGGAGAGCGGGCTGATCCTGCCCATCGGCGACTGGGTACTTTCAGAGGCCTGCAAACAGATTCAGATATGGTGCCGCGAAGATTCCCGCCACAGTTCTCTGCGCGTCCTGGTCAACCTCTCCGCCCGTCAGTTCTCCCGCGAAGGCCTGGCCGACCACGTCGGGGCGCTACTGCTCCGGTTCGGCGTCTCCAGCCGCCAGCTCGGTCTGGAAATGACCGAGTCCAGCCTGATTCCCAACGCAAGTACCGCCCTGGAGGTGCTGAGCAGCCTGCGCAAGCTGGGCGTCTCCCTGCTGATGGACGACTTCGGCACCGGCTACAGCTCGCTCAATCACCTGCATTCCTATCCCTTCGACGTGCTCAAGATCGACCGCTCGTTCGTGGGCCGCATGACCGATGGAGATCAACCGCTGCAGATCGTGCGCACCATCATCGAACTGGCCCGGGTGCTGGGGATGGATGTCGTTGCCGAGGGCATCGAGACCCACGAACAATACCGCCTGCTGCGGCAATTGAGCTGCCGCTTCGGCCAGGGTTTCCTCTTCGCCCGTCCCATGAACGCCGAGGCCGTCTCCCAGTTGTTGCGGCTCCCCGGACGCGTGCTTCCCGATCCCATGGCATGCGAAGCCGGTCAGGCCTGACCGCGCGGAGCTTTGTTTTGGCAGCCGAATGAGCGGTTTCATTTTGGGACTGGCGAAACGCAGATCCTTATCCGGAATTTGCTCCCCCTTTCGCATGGGAAATTCCTCATGCTTGCGCTCGTACCCGGCGTATTCTCCATCCCATGCAGCAACCAGTCCAAAAATCCGTGGTACCCAGCGATGCCCCGACCCTAGAGGGTGCCCCGGCGCCCACTTTGTCGCTGGGGTGGCAAGCCGAGCCTTCCCCCACGTCCTCCAGCTTTGCAGGTCTGCTGGCTGCGCTTGCCGCGCCCGCGCCGAAGGTCCCCTCCGCCTGGAACGATGACGGCCTGGAAGACGATGTGGCTACCCTCAGCTATGAGAGCGCCCTGCGCGCCCATGCGCGCTACCGCACCGGCAATGCCGGCGACCGGTCGCTCACCCAGCCCTCTGATTCCGGGCCAGTCGATATTCTCGAGGCATTTTCAGCCGATGCGCTCCCGGCCGCCGCAGCGGCAACCCCGCGAGCGGCCGCTCCTTCGATTGCACAGGCTGAACCCTGGGCCACCCACGGTCCAGCCACGGCGCTGGAGCGGAATCTGAAGTCCGTCAGCATTACCATCCGGCTGAGCAAGGCGGAATGCGAGCAACTGCACAAACGCGCCGCCGAAGCCGGCCTCACCGTCTCAGCCTACCTGCGCTCCTGCACCTTCGAGGCCGAGACCCTGCGGACGCTGGTCAAAGATGCGCTGGCCCAGTTGCGGCCTGCCACATCTAAACGGAAACAGGCTGCGTCCACTTCGGTCCGGCGTTCCTGGCTGGGGTGGTTGTTGCGTATTTTGCCTCGTTGGCATTCCAGCCAGCGCATCGCCCGGGCCTGATTACTCGATTTCCAGCACCAGGCACTTCAGGTATTCGGTCTCCGGCAGGTTCAGCACCACCGGATGATCTGGAGCGGTGCCGCGGCGCTCCAGCAGGAGCACGCGCCGGACGGCGTCGGCGGCGGCCGAGGCCACGCAGGCCTCCAGGTCCGCCCAGCTCACGTGGTGAGAGCAGGAGCAGGTAACCAGCAGGCCGCCGGGGCGCATCATCTTGAGGGCGCGCAAATTCAGCTCCTTGTAGCCGCGCAGCGCTCCCTCAACGGCCCGCCGCGACTTGGCGAAGGCGGGCGGATCGAGAACGATCGAGTCGAAGCGATCTCCCGCGTCCGACCAGTCGCGCAGAATCTGAAAGGCGTCTCCCTCCACCCAATCCACCTGCGCGGTGAGGCGGGCGCGATTGGCCTCAAGATTCCACTCCGCCACTTCGAGCGAGGCGCGGGAGGCATCGATTCCGGTAACCTGGCGGCAGACCTGGGCCAGGTGCAGGGCAAAGCCGCCCTGGTAGCAGCAAACGTCCAGCGCCCGGCCTGTCGCGTGGAGCCGTTGCGCCCACTCCGCCGCGGCGGCGTAGTTGGCCCGCTGATCGAGGAAGGCGCCGGTCTTCTGCCCGGCATTGGCATCGTAGTGGAAGACCAGGCCATTGAGCCGGAATTGGGTGCTGGCGCGTGGAGTCGAGGCATCTGCGACGAATAGAGCCTCGGAGCCTGGCGCGGCCAGTCCTTCCAGTTCGCGCATGCGCGGGTCGGGCCGCTCCAGAATGGCCGCCGGCGCCAGTTCTTCGCGTAGTACGCGCACGCACGTCTCCCTCACAGCGGCCGAGTCCAGCCCTTTGGTCAGCAGCTGCAGAATTACAAGCTCGCCGTACTTGTCCGCTACCAGGCCGGGAAGCTCGTCGGCCTCGCTGAAACACAACCGGCAGGAGTCGGTTTGCTCGTCCAGCAGAGGTTTGCGCCGGGCAATCGCCGCGCGCAGCCGCGTGGCCAGCAACTGCAGCCAACCGGCTTCATCCAGGCCCGAGCGGGAGACCAGCCGCAGCGCAATCTGCGAGGAGGGGCTGTAAAGCGCCGTGCCCAGCAGGAGGCCGCGGCTGTCGGCCACCGGCAGCAGTGCGGGAGGATCGCCGGCTTGGGACAATTCAATGGCCTCGATATCGGAGGCGTAGACCCATAAATAGCCGCCCCGCAGCCGGTCGGCGGCACGGCGGTTGATCCTGGCTCCAGGAGCGGAGAGAGGCTTCTTGTGAATCCCTTCAACTGGCGCCGCGGGCATGGCAGCCTTCGGCGCTTTCTGGGTCGTAACAGGCCGGGGGGTGCGCGCTTTGGTCATACACTTCCTTAGAAGTGTAGATGGGCTGAAGCCGTAAAGATACATGCGCAGCGTAAGCGGCTTTAGATAAGCGCCAGACGCTGGCGTTTGCTCTGCAATGCGCCACAAACACAACCGGCCTATAATAAAGCATGGCGACTGTCCGGCAACCCATACCGGCAGATGTTCCCGGCGCGCCCCCGGCTGCTACGGGGAAGGCGCAGCCTACCGTGCGCGGCCTCGACCGGCCCATTATCGACCAGGCTACCATAGACCGGCGGATGGAGGCGCTGCTCCGCCAGGTTCACGCCAACCGCCCCAGCGAAGACATTACTCTCATCCGCAAGGCATGGGAATTCTGCGTCCGGCACCATGAAGGGCAAGCTCGGGCTTCAGGCGAGCCCTACATCATCCACCCGCTGGAGGTGGCCGAGGTGCTGGCGGAGATGAAGATGGACGCGACGGCCATAGCCGCCGGCCTGTTGCACGACTCGGTCGAAGATACGCCCGCCACCAGCGAAGAGATCGAAGCCGCGTTTGGCGACCAGGTGGCCCACATCGTCGAGGGCGTCACCAAAATCGACAAAATACAATTTGCCAACCGCGAGGACCGCCAGGCAGAAAACGTGCGCAAGATGCTGCTGGCCATGGTGTCCGATGTCAGGGTGGTGCTCATCAAGCTGGCCGACCGCCTGCACAACATGCGCACCCTGGAACACCTGCGGCCGGAGCGCCAGGAGGCCATCGCCCGCGAGACCCAGGACATTTACGCTCCCTTGGCGCACCGGCTGGGCATGGGCAAGGTGCGCGGCGAACTCGAGGATCTGGCCTTCCGCTACACCGACCCGGTGAGCTACGAGCAGGTGGCGGCGGCCGTCGAGGCCCGCCGCAGCGAGGGCGAGCAGTTTTTGCGCGGCGTGGAAGAAACGCTGGTGGAGCAGTTGCGCGAAAACAATATCCAGGCCCGCGTGGAGTGGCGCATCAAGCGGCTCTACTCCATCTTCCAGAAGATCGAGCGCTCCAAGGTCTCCTTCGACCAGGTCTACGACCTGCTGGCCATCCGCGTCATCACCCAGGACGTGGCTTCCTGTTACGCCGTCTTCGGGCTTATACACACCCTGTGGCGGCCGGTGCCGGGGCGCATCAAGGACTTCATCGCTATTCCCCGCGCCAACCGCTACCAGTCGCTGCACACCACGGTGATGGGCGCCAGCGGCCATCAGTTCGAGGTGCAGATCCGCACTGAAGAGATGCACCGTATCGCCGAGGAGGGCATCGCCGCCCACTGGAAGTACAAATCCGGCGGAACCATGGTCACGGCCCGCGACGAGGAGCGGCTGAATTGGATCAGGCAACTGGTCGACTGGCAGAAGGAGATGACCGACCCCAACGAGTTCCTCTCCAGCCTGAAGATGGACCTGTATCCCGACGAGGTTTATACCTTCACGCCCAAGGGGAAAGTGGTGGTGGTTCCGGCCGATGCCACGCCGGTGGACTTTGCCTACACCATCCATACCGAGGTGGGCCACACCTGCGTGGGGGCCAAGATCAACGGCCGCATGGCGCCCCTTCGCACCAAGCTGCGCACCGGCGACATCGTCGAGATCGTTACCCAGAAAGATCACAAGCCGAGCCGCGACTGGCTCACCTTTGTCAAGAGCCCCCGCGCCCGCAACAAGATCAAGCACTGGCTCAACGAAGACCAGCGCCGCCGCGCGGTGGAGATCGGACGCAAGCTGCTGGAGCACGAGGCGCGCAAGTTCAAGGTGCCGTTCAGCCAGATCGACGATCAGGATCTGGGCCGCATTGCCAACGAATATGGCGTGGCCACCGCCGCCGATCTGCTGGCCGCCCTGGGCCAGGGCAAGCACACCGCCCGCCAGGTGCTCAACAAGCTGGTTCCCGGCTGCGCCAGCTTGCCGGAGGCCGAGACCGTCCCGGAGACCAAACCCGGCTCCGGCGAGGCGGCCATGTCCGACGCGGTGCGCAAGCTGCATCTCACCGGCTCCGACTCGCTCCAGGTGGAGGGCCAGAACGACCTGCTGGTCTACCGCGCGCGCTGTTGCAACCCCATTCGCGGCGAAGAGATCGTGGGCTATGTTACCCGCGGCAAGGGCGTGGCCGTGCATGCGCGCAGTTGCCCCAACGTGCAGAACCTGCTCTACGAGAGCGACCGCCGCATTGCCGTGGAGTGGTCTCGCGTCGGCGACCAGTCCGCCGACCGTCCCCAGCGCTACCCAGTCAAGATCACCGTTACCTGCGACGACCGGGCCGGCATGCTGAAGGAGCTGACCGCCGTCATCTCCGACGACAACACCAATATCCGCTCCGTCGATATGCGCCAGAGCGAAGACGGCCAGGCCGCTATCTCGTTTGTGGTCGAGGCCGAAGACCTGCGCCACCTGAACCGCATGGTCCTGGGCCTGCGCCGGGTAGACGGCGTGCGCGCCGTGCAGCGGACGCAGAAGCTGTAGAAATAAGGAAAGAGACAGAATAAGCCGTAGCAGCTATCTCAAGTCGTAAACGATGGTAATCTTCTCGCTCGGACTGTCAATTGCGCCAAAAGTTCCGCCTTTTCTGGCGCTTTCCCCTCACGAAGAGCAGTTTCCACATCGTCCCAGAGTGTGTGGATGACATTGAGCGACTTCATCCGAAAACCGCGTTCAGGCTGCCGTTCAAAATCATAGCTGAGCCAGGTTACCTCGCCATTGCCCGAGGACTGTGAAGACATAGGAGGGAGTTCGGAGAAAAATGAACTGTCCGTTGCAACAAAAAACCGCTTTCCCCAGCGTCTGAAGATTGGAACCTTGAGCGCAAGCTGGGGCATCAACCGCTTTTGCGCAGAAGATCGGAAGTCTGGGCGTCGCTTCTCATCCTCTGAGAGTTCGCCAGTTCTTACGTAGCGATCAAAGGCTGGACGAATAGATGCGCCGGATATGTAAACGGCTTGAACTTCAAGAGCGGCAAAATCAATGGCTTGACCTTCTTCGACACGCGCAAGAAGGAAATCGACCTTCCCGATTTTCTTTCGCTTGCCCTCTCTCGATACCTCCAGAACACGGACTTCCGGTACAGCGACGCATTGAATGCCCGAGCCGAATGCGATCTTGGCTGCGTCCCGGAACATAACGCCATCCTCCAGGAATCGTGCCGGGCAGACAACCGTGGCAATCGTGCCGTCCGTGAAGGAACAAATTCCCAAAGGCTTATTTTTGTTCCCTTTTGCACATTCGTTTCCTTTAAAGGGACAGGGGGGGAAATTCTGTGCGGGACGTGTGGCAGAAAGCGCGGTATCATGACCAAAGACTTCGCCGATTTGCAAAAGCGCCATGGCAACTCTCGTTTCGCAAAATGAACTGCAATTCGATACACGCATTGTAAATGTAGCGTCGGTGCGTCAAGTTTCCCCCTTCCGCTATCCGGGTGGAAAAACATGGCTTGTGCCAACCATAACAGCATGGCTTCGGCGCCGCTCGGAACTTCCTAATACTCTTGTTGATCCCTTTGCTGGGGGTGGCAGTGTCCCATTGGGAGTCCTTGGTGAGGGGCTTGTAGATCGGATCGTGCTTGGGGAACTCGATCCCGACGTAAGCGCGGTGTGGAAATGCGTGTTTAGTCCACAACAAGATCGCTTAATACGCCGAATCATTACATTTTCGATGTCGAGGGAGAACGTAATCCGAGAGTTGAGCCGCAGACCCAGGTCGGAAGTCGATCACGCATTTCAGGTATTACTGAAAAACAGAACATTCCGCGGCGGAATACTAGCTCCCGGGGCAAGCTTGATGAACGTAGGCGAAAATGGACACGGCGTTGCTTCCAGATGGTACCCGGAAACTCTAGTAAAGAGGCTTAAAGCGTTGGATTCTTTGCGCCCCGCAATTAACTTTATTGAAGGAGACGCCTTTGCTCTCATCAACCACTACTTAAACTACAAGGGGGTAGCCTTCTTTATCGATCCCCCTTATACGGCAGGAAATGGCAAACGAGCGGGACGCAGGCTCTACAAGCACAATGAGATCAACCATACCGCGCTGTTTGAGTTGCTGAGTCGCGCCGCCGGTCTTTTGTTGATGACCTATGATGATTGCCCGGAGGTTGTGGAGATGGCGCAATGTCACGGCTTCCAAATCGAGCGAATTCCAATGAAGAACACCCATCACGAGAAAAAATACGAATTACTTATTTCCAATTGTAGCCAGCCTGCTTGATGCATAACATTTGAGCGTAGCGAGGCTCTTTACACCAGCTCCAGAGCCGCCGTCCCTTTGCGGGGCGGGACGAAACTGTCTGCGCGCCAGGCGATGGAGAGCTTTTCGCGGCTGAGAAGTTTGCGGATCTGGCCGCGGGCGTGGTCGGCCCAGGGACCGCGATTGTCCAGCCGGATGTAGGCGTGCCAGTGGCGCAGGGCCTGGCGGCGCTGTCCCTGGCGCTCGAAGGCCAGGGCCAGGTTGTAGTGGGCGTCGGCGTAGCGGGGCGCAAGGGCAACAGCCTGGCGGTAGGCGGCGATGGACTCATCCAGCCGCTGCAACTCGTCCAGCACGTTGCCCAGATCGAAATAGGCCAGCACATACGCGGGGTCGGCCACCGTGGCGCGGCGGTAGAGTTCCTCGGCCAGATCGTAATTGCGCTGGTGAAAGAGGATGGTTCCCAGGTTGATATAGGCTGGCGCGTACTCCGGATCGAACTCCAGAATCTCTTTATAGAGCGTAATGGCGCGCTGCTTTTCACCCGTCTCCTCGGCCTGCACGGCGGCCAGAAAGCGATCCTGCGCGCCTTGCGGGCCAGCGGGGCCCGGACGGCGCAGCGGAGCCGGCTCGGAGCCGGCCGAAGACGGATCCTTGCGGTCAAGGCGCTCGAAGTCGAAGAGCAACTGGCGGCGGATAGGGTCGACCATGGCGCCGCGGTGGCGAAAGGCGAGGCGCGTCCCGGTTCGGATCAGGCATGCCTCCAGCAGCGGATTGGCCATGCCGGCCACGGCCTTCATGGCCATAATCGAGTGCCGGATAGAAGCCGCGGAAACGTCTTCCTCGCGCAGGGCGCGCAGAATCCTTAACTGCCCGAGATCCTGGAAGGTGTAGCTCTGCCGCTGAGGAATGAGTCCGGCTCGCTCCCATCCCTGCAACTGGTGAGAACTGATCTGCAAGATGCGCAACACGTCCTGACGGCTATAGCTGGTCACTCTTGAGTGCTCCCGCAATTGTTACGGCACTGCTTCGGAGTTTGAATTCGCGTTCTGAACTCAGTCTCTGAACTCGAATTCCCGACTCAGGTCCCGGACGTAACTCATGGAACAGATACGGAGGAACCGCTCTTGCTCAAGATTATGCCAAGAGTATGCGTGGATAAGCGGACCAGAACTGCCGCCGCGCAAAAAACAAGTGGATAACGAGTGCCTGACTTGGTACGCGCCGGGTTCCGGCGCGGACGGCCTGTGGGAAACGGAGAAGAAATGCATGAAACTCGGATGAACCCGAACAAACAGGAGAAGAAGCTGGAAGGCAGGGAGAAGGGATGGAGCCGAAGATCGGACTTGAACCGATGACCTGCTGATTACGAATCAGCTGCTCTGCCAACTGAGCTACTTCGGCTTGCTCTGTTGATTCTATCCCGATGGATGCCGAGCGTAAAGCGGCTATACTGCTGCTCATGCAAGTCAACCCGATAGAGGAATGGCAAAGGCTTACGGACCTCTACCGCGAGATGAGCGAGGGTGAGCTTCTCGATCTGGCTGCCGATTTCACTGATCTGACCGAAACAGCGCAACAGGTTCCGCGCGACGAGATGAAGAAGCGCGGTGTGGCTGAGCCGCGAGCGGCGGACGAAACGGCGAATCACGTTGATCATCCGGAAGCAGGATTCAATCCTGCCGCAACTGTGCACTGGGAGCTGTCGAGGCACAGGTACGATCCCAGACCTCAGCCCGGGGAAGATGATCTTCCCCACGAGTACACGTGGAAGACGCTGCTGTGCGAGTGCGAGGATACGCAACAGGCGTGGCAACTCGCCGAGGCTTTGCGCCGGGCGGGGATCGAGCAGCCGGGACAGGGTTGGGTCATCGGCGGCCCTCGAATCCTGGTCACCGCCGATCAGCTTGACCAGGCGCGCGAGATTGCCGCGCAGCCGATCCCGCAGGAGATCATCGATCAATCCAAAGCGGAGCCGCCGGAGTTCAAGCCGCCCGTATGTCCCCAATGCGGCGCCGAAGACCCGCTGCTGGAGGGGGTCGATCCGGTCAATTCGTGGCGATGCGAGTCCTGCGGAATGCAGTGGACCGACGCGGCGGGAGAGATCGATGAGAAAGATGAGAGATACGAAAAAACCGGGCCCTGAACCCCCATAAAACGGAAAGAGCCGCCTGGCAACAGGCAGCTCTCTCCTCAGGGAGAATAGTTCCAACGGAGGCAAAACCATCAGAACTTTCTGGCTGCATAGTAGGGGCGGGGGATGGGAGTGTCAAGGAGAAATCATGGAAGAAATATATCGTTTAGATTCAATAGCTTATAAATAATTTCCCCGGCAAGATATGGGGTATATCTTCGACGTGTCTTCGCCTGTTTTTACCCATGTATCTCCGTCTTTTCGGGGTGTTTCTTTGGGTTATTGTCCTATTTTCAACAGGTTTGGAGGCGCCATTAACCCTTCGGATGCGGCCTGTCAATAGCTAACGGCGGTTCGATCCATTCGTCCCGCAAGCCGAGACTAATAAATTCCTCTTCATAGACAGAGGAGACCGGCTTGCCGTGAGCCATGCGGTAGAGAGCCCGGCCGCCGCCGAGGAAGAATCCAAGCAACATGGCGGCGCAGAAGCCGATAATTACCAGTTCAACGATGCCCAGAAGCAGCTTGCCGGTCTTTGAGACATCGGACTCCGTGGGCTGAGGGATGGAGGTGAGGTCAACTTCAAAGTGCACCGTGGCCAGCAGCTTGTGGCTTTCGTCGGGAGTGGCGTCGCCGCTCACAATGGCCACCAGCGGCCCGCTGCGGCGGACTTCCAGCGCCGCCATGCCGGAGTCCTGGAGCGGCTTGGGCCAGGACGGCTGAGCCTGATTGCCGGCCTTGAGGTAGGCGCGAATACTGCTCTCCTGCGCGGCGGCCATCTGCGGCGTGGGGTAGTCGATGATGGTGAGCGTGGCCGGTCCCGTGCGCAGCGAATAGTTTGCGGTCACGGCCTCCGCGCCGCGATCGAAGCCCACCAGCTCCGGCGGCAGAACGCCGCCGGAGCCCGCATAGCTTGCCGGTCCCACGGCATAGTGGGTGGTCTGCCCGTCCAGCGAAGCCCTGGGCAGGTTGCTCAGGATGGGAGGCGCCAGCGCTTTTGTTCCGTCGGGGACGGGCAACTGGCTTGCCAGTTCACGCAACTCAGCCCCTGACATGGGGCCGATGCGAGAAAAATTCGCGTCCACCACCGTGTTGCCCACCCAGAAGAGCACCTGGTTGTGGTTGGAGGTGGCGCCCGAGCCGATCTCCTCCTTCGGCCATCCATTCTGGCGGTAGAACGTATAGGCGCCGTAGGCTCCGCTGGAGTCGTGAAAGCGCAGCGCGCGCAGGCTGAGCGTCTCGCCGCTGCGCTTGTAGCCGGCCAGAGCGCCATCGGTAAATTCGTACTCCTTGAGGGCAGCCGCGCTGGCCGGGTCGGCCTGGGCGGGGTCGGCCACCGTTTTGGGCGCATTCACCGAGACCCATCCGGCAAAGGACACCGGCAGCAGCGCCTTGGGTACGGGGGGAAGCAACAGGTGCGTTACGCCGCGTGGGGCTGAAGCCTTGGCCGGTGCGGCTTGCGCCGGGGCAGAAGCCGCGCCCGCGCCGAGCAGCGACACTGAGCAAAATGAACAGGCCAGGATTGAGATCCAACGCATCTACACGCTCCGGTCTACAGGGTATACGCTACCACCCCAGCGGCGAAGAGCTGTTTCCCTCATTCAAGAGAATGGAGATGACGATGCCGCGGCGAAGCGCAGCCATCTATTTCGGTCCGCGTATATTCTCGATGCCGGATCCATCCGCCGTATTCCGGGGCGAGAGCGACGGAAGCAGGAGCCAGGTTGCGATTGCGGCCAGCGCCACCAGCGCTACTGCCAAGCGTTCGCCGTGCAGGCCAAAAATCTGCACCGCAATGACTGTTGCAACGA
This sequence comes from Occallatibacter sp., assembly GCA_049522735.1. GTDB lineage: Bacteria > Acidobacteriota > Terriglobia > Terriglobales > Acidobacteriaceae > Telmatobacter. The sequence continues at coordinate 5,837 of JBEKNO010000024.1, read as the reverse complement.
TGAAACATCCGCCCCAGAGACAAAAACAAGCCATGCCGCGCACCATCAGGCTCAGCCACGGATAGTCCAGCATCCCCCGCGCCCACTTGCGGAAATAACCGGTGGGATCGGCATAGAAATTGCGCGCCATGTAGATCACATAGCTGCCTAAAACTGCGCGCAAACCCACGGCCAGGATGGGATTGGAAATTGGTTGTGCGGGATCAATCATCTTCAAGCCATAAGCCTGTCAAACCCATCATCCCACACAATCGTCCCCGGTGTGCTCTATTTGGAGCTCGGAGAAAAGTGCTCTGAAGGGACTTGTCACAGTCTCTTGACGGACTCATTAGCAGCGGGTGTTGGTATACTCGCGCATTATGGCGGATGAGCAAGAAATTACATCAGATGAGAGCGCAGAGTTAGAGCCGGAGATTGAATCTCGCGAAGGCTCGGAGCAGATTCACGAAATGGAGCCTGACGAGAGCACTGCGGCGGCGGGCGACAGCAGCGAAGCGGGCTGCCCGATCAGAATGGGCTATGGCGACGACAGTCCGATCAGAATAGTCTATGGCGACGACAGTCCGATCAGAATGGGCTATAGCGACGATAGTCAGAGATGTGGGCGCAAACTCCATGTTGCGCCGAACGGTGTTGATGAGCTGCCCGTATGCCTGATGCACTCGAAGGATTCGCGCAAGCAGTCGGGGCTGCTATACGATACATTCTGGTTGGAGTTTGAGAGGATTCTGGCAGGCGCTGGAGAGGGCCAGGCTCACTTCGAATACTTTGTCTTTCCTCGACTCAAACTCAATGGCAGGATATTCCAAGCGATCTGCCGTTTTGATTATGCGATCTTCTCGCATGATGCAGACTTCAGATTTGCGACCTTCACGCAACACGCAGTCTTCGTGAAGGCGACCTTCATGCAGAGTGCTGGATTCGATGCCGCATCCTTCACGCAGGATGCATTCTTCATGTATACGGTCTTTACACAGGACGTAAATTTCGTTGCATCTGAATTCACGCAGGACGCAAACTTCTACCACGCGATTTTCACACAGGCGGCGTGTTTTGTTTATACAAAATTTCATGGAACGGCCGATTGGAGAGAGAGCCAGTTTCTCGATCAAGCGGAATTTCGGGGTACGAAATTTGAACCTCTGGAAGAAGGAGAACCCAGCGCGGTGTTTGTGCTGGCAAGCACATCCAAGCCTAGCGAGATTGTATTCGACGATGTCGATCTGAGCCGCGCACTCTTCCACAACTGTGATGTGAGCCAGTTATGGTTCACCTCCTCCGTAAAGTGGGCAGAACGGGATGGCAAACGCGGCCTTGCGGTCTTCGAGGAAACGATTGATCTCAAACATGAGTTCGCGGAAGGATTGCAGAGATATGGGCAGCGCGATTATCGGGCTGTGGCGCAGATATATCAGCAGTTGAAGAAGAACTACGACTCACGGCTGAATTATTGGACTGCCAATGAGTTTCATTTTGGCGAAATGGAGATGAAGCGGCTGGCTGGGCCGGTGGGTGGGCCTTTTCTGCGGCTGCGGCAGTGGCTGCATCGGAGGCTAAGCCTCGTGGCCCTGTACCGGTATGCAAGCGACTACGGGAACAGTTATTGGAAGCCGTTGCTGTGGCTGCTTGGAATCTTAGCGTTGTTTGCAGCTTTGTTGCCCCTTCCCGGAGTTGGATTGAAGCGGCAAGGGGCCAAACAAGCAGAGACCTATGTCTCGGCGTGGGATGTACGAAAGAGCTATGGAGAAAATCTATGGCCGGAGGTGCGTCTGGCGGGCAAGGGCGTGATCACTTCCGTGGATGCGGCCACATTTCAGAGAAGCGCCGAGTACGCTCCGGCCTACCCCTGGGGGCGAGTTCTGGCGATCTTCGAGACTTTGCTGACCTCATCCTTGTTTGCGCTGTTTCTGCTTGCCATCCGGCGCCAGTTCAGGCGGTAGGGGCCGCCGCTGGATTTGCCGCTGCCCACCACGCGTCGAAGGCCGCCAGCGCTCGCTCGCACTGCAGGCGGTGGCGCTCCTTCTTGTCGCGAACCTTCTTGCGCAGTTCTTCGTCGAGCGGTTCCAGCAGGTCGAAGGTGATGTTGGTGGGTTGAAAATCCCTGGGGTCGGCGTGGGTAATGTAGTGGACCAGCGAGCCGTGGGCCGAGGCGCGCGGCGCGGGCACGGGTTCTTCGCCGCGCGCCAGCGCAGCCGCATAGATGCCCGCCAGCAATCCTGTGGCGATGGATTCGGTGTAGCCCTCGACTCCGCAAAGCTGTCCGGCAAAGAGGATGGAGGTTGGTTCGCTGCGCCCCTCCGGGGCGCAAGATGTTTCTGCGCGCCTGGCCCCAGGGCTGCGCTGAGCTTGCCCTGGGCTATTTTCGCGAGGCCCCTCCGGGGCGGTCTTCAGCCTTAGCGTTTCGTCGAGCAGCAGCGGCGCCTGGATATAGGTATTGCGATGAATCTGCCCGTAGCGCAGGAAGCGCGCGTTTTCGAGACCGGGAATCAGCCTGAGCACGCGTGCCTGTTCGCCAAATTTCAAATGATTCTGGAAGCCCACTAGGTTGTAGCTGTCGGCGCGCAGGTTTTCCTTGCGCAACTGCACCACGGCCCAGGGCCTCTTGCCGGTGCGCGGGTCGCGCAGTCCCACCGGCTTCATGGGCCCGAAGCGCAGCGTATCGCGGCCACGCCGGGCCAGCACCTCGATGGGCAGGCAGCCCTCGAAATAATCCAGCTTCTCCCACTCTTTGGTTTCGGCGGGCTCGGCCCCCAGCAGCGCATCCAGAAAGCGGTCGTACTCGGCGCGGTCCATGGGGCAGTTGATGTAGTCGGCCGTGCCCTTGTCCCAGCGCGCGGCAAAGTAGACCCGTTCCATTTCGATGGATTCAGCATCGACGATGGGCGAGATGGAGTCGTAGAAGGCCAGGTGGCCTGCGCCGGTGATGCGCTCGATTTCGGCGCTCAGCGCAGCGGAGGTAAGCGGTCCGGTGGCCACGATAGTGCACTTCGCGCCGTTTTCGTTTTGGTGTGGCGGCGTGCTGAGGCTGGTGACTTCCTCACGGATCACGCGAATCAGCGGCTGGGCCGCAATGGCCTCAGAAATCCGCCGCGAAAATTCGACGCGATCCACGGCCAGCGCGTGGCCGGCGGGGACGGCGGTCTGGTCGGCGATCTTCAAGAGGGCCGAGCCCGCCCGCCGCATCTCCTGCTTCAGCAGCCACGGCGCGGTGTGAGGCGATTCGCTCTTCAACGAATTGGAACAGACCAGTTCGCCGAATTCGATGGTCTGGTGGGCCGGGGTCAGGCGCGGTTTTCCATCCACCATGGCCCGCATCTCGTAGAGGTCCACCTGGCAGCCCAGCCGCGCCGCGGTCAGTGCCGCCTCAGGGCCGGCCAATCCGCCGCCGATCACGCGAATCTTCACTGCGCGGCCTCCTCATTTGCCGCCGACGGTTGAGATTTGTGGCCTCCCACCCTTTCCGCAGAAAGCCGCGGAATGGATGGGGCACGGGGCGACTCTTCAGACGGCTGCGTTATCCCCGCCAGCCGCGTCAGCGCCTCGCCGCTTACGCGCACATTCCGCCACTCGTCCAGGAACTCGGCCCCCATGGCGCGGTAGAACTCAATAGCCGGGGTATTCCAGTCCAGCACCTCCCATTGCAGGCGCGTACAGCCTTTCTCCACGGCGATGGCCGCCACTCTCTCGAGCAGCGCCTTGCCGATACCCAGGCCGCGAAACTCCGGCTGGACAAAAAGATCCTCCAGGTAGAGCCCCGGCTGCCCCAACCAGGTGGAGTAGCTGAAAAAGTAGAGCGCAAAGCCGGCCGCAGGGCCGTCGTGCTCGGCTATCAGGCAGAAATAGTAGGGGCTGGGGCCAAAGCCGTCCCGCAGCAGGCCCGCGTCAGTGGCCGTCACAGCGTGCGGCGCGCGCTCGTAGGTGGCCAGGGCGCGAATAAATGCCAGAATCTGCGGGACATCCGCCGGGGTCGCGGCGCGAATCGTGGTAGCCATGCCCCTATTCTAGGATGTGACACAGGCCACACCCGCCTCCCTCCGGAAGGATTAGCATGGAACGGTTGAAACAATGGCGCGATCCAGCGCGGGATTCCCGAGGACGAGGTACTGCTCACGGTGGCCAGGCTCAACATTCGGCTTGAGAGCAGCTTGAGGCTCGGTGGACATGGCATATTCCGCCACCAGCCCTTGTGTTGGGCCGCCGAATGGATTTAACTTGGGTCCTGCTAACGGGAACAGTTTGCGAGCCGGGTTCAGCGAGTCGGCTGCCCGGACTTGAGATGCAACCGGCCGCCGGGCCCGCAAGCGTTTTCAGCATTCCTAGTGCGGCCTCTGGTACCCGGCCGCAAGGCGCGCTCACTGGGGAAGCGTCGTTGGCGCCGGCCGGTGTGTAGACAGGAAAATACGACTTTATAGAGCCCGCGGGCAGCCTCGTTCGCGCCGCTCCCAAGGAGAAGAATATGAAACGCACGATTTCACTTTGGCTGGGCCTGCCCGCCGCGGCGGGCCTGCTGGCATTTGCCCTCTTGTCCGCGCCTGCTCAAGCGCCCACGGCATCTACGGTGCCCACGGGCAAGATCCATGGCCGCGTAATCGGTCCCACCGGGCTACCCACGACCGCCGGCACGGTGAGCCTCTCGCTGGACGGCGGCATAACCTTAAAGTACTCCTTCCCGCTCACAGTGGATGGCGAATATGCAGGCGAAGCGGCTCCCGGCAAATACACCATAGTCTTCCGCGCGCCGGAGACGCCGGCCAACAAAGTTGTCGACGAAATCGATGGAATAAAGATCGTGACCGGTCAGGATGTGTCGCAGGATATAGACATGTCCCGCAAGGAATTCCTCGACAAGCTGACTCCGGAGCAGAAAAAGCAGCTGGAGGAATTGAAGAAGCGCAACGCCGAAGCCATGAAGACCAACGAGGTGATCAAGAATCTCAACGTCGATATCAAGGCCTCTGCCCAGGATTTCAGAGACGCTGACAGCGCGCGCGCCACGGCGACTCAGGCTCTGGGCGCGACAGCCTCCGGGGACGATATCAATGCCAAGGAAGCGGAGATCAAGACCGCCAAGTACACCGAGGTCGAAACCCTCATGCTGAAGGACACGGCAGTCAAGCCGGACGCTTCCATCCTTTGGGCGGACCTGGGGCAAGCGCAGATCGGCCTCAAGAAGTACGATCAGGCGGAAGCGAGCTATAAGAAGGCCCTGGATCTGGAGGCCGCTTCCAAAAAGCCGATTATTGATGTCCAGGGGCTGGCCAACGCCGGCCTGGGCGAGATTTATGCGCGCACCGGCAAGGTAGCCGAGGCCAACGCGGCCTACGACCAGGCCGCCAAAGTCAATCCGGAGCATGCCGGCACCTACTTGAAGAACGAAGCGGTGATTTTCTACCAGGTGAACAACCCGGCTGCCCAGGCTGCCGCCGCCGACGAAGCTATCAAGGCCGATCCGTCCTCGGCCTTCGCCTACTATCTCAAAGGCAACGGGCTGATTCCCAATTCCACTATCGATCCCAAGACACAAAAGCTGGTTGCGCCTCCCGGCTGCCTGGAGGCTTACCAGAAGTACCTGGAACTGGCTCCGGACGGTCCCTACGCCGCTGAAGTGAGAGACATTCTCACCAGCTTTGGGCAAAAGATCGTAACCACTTACAAGGCCAAGTCGAAGTAAGCCGGCTCGGCGCATGGTCACTGAAGGGCGTCCGCCGCGGCGGGCGCCCGTTCCTGTGTACGCCGTGCATGATTGACAGCTTGGGGTGCGAGTCCCCTTCACATCCTGATGGAGGAGAAGTGATAGCGAAGCGCAAGGGCGTCATCGGGAGGCGGGGTCTGAAGGA
>JBEKNO010000023.1:0-20609 GCA_049522735.1 Occallatibacter sp. | reverse complement strand
GGTCGCCGCCGGCCTGTTTGCCTGCGAACAGTACCGTCCTGGCATCGAAGGAAACATTGGCGTCCGCTGTAGCCGCGAAGCCTGTCACCAGCGGCTCCGGCTTGGACTCTGGCTTGCCGGCATGAACCAGCAGCAGTTGCGCCCCCTGGGGAAAGCGCTCCTGTCCGCGCAGCGCGGCAAGCGGCCGATATACAGGCGCGGCTGTGACGATGATATCCGCGTCGATTTCCGGGCCGGAACCCTGTGCGGGATGGGGCGCAAACCCGCAGACTGGAATCAGCAGTGCAACCGATGCCGCAATCCCCAGCGCTCTGGCAGCAGAACTCATTCCACCGCCTCCACGAGCCGCATGCCAGCCGTCTCGCGCGGCGGAAGTCCCTGCCCGCGCCGCACCAGTTCCTGTGCGCGCATCTCCAGCCAGGGATGCAACGCGGTCATCATGGCGTCGAATTCATCGAAGTCCAGCGACTGGGCGCCGTCGCTCCATGCCTTATCCGGGTTGGGGTGCACCTCGACCAGCAGGCCATCCGCGCCGGCAGCAACGGCAATGCGGGCCAGCGCGGGAACCAGGTCGCTATACCCTGACGCGTGGCTTGGATCGGCGATCACCGGAAGATGCGATATCTGCTTGAGCAGCGCGATGGCAGCCAGGTCGAATGTGTTGCGCATCGCCGTTTCAAAGGTGCGGATGCCGCGCTCGCAGAGGATCACGTGCGGGTTGCCGTGGTCGAGAATCAACTGCGCCGAGCGCAGCAGATCGGCCACCGTGGCCACCATGCCGCGCTTCAACAGCACCGGCCGGCCGGAATGCGCCGCCGCTTCCAGCAGCGAGTAGTTCTCCATGCTGCGCGAGCCGATCTGCAGAATGTCGGCATACTCGGCCACCATCGTAACGTCTGTCTCCGACATGACTTCAGTCACGATGGCCAGTCCGCTCTCTTTCCGAGCGCGGGCCAGCATCTTCAGCCCCTCCAGTCCGAGACCCTGAAATGAGTAAGGAGAACTACGCGGCTTGAAGGCGCCTCCGCGCAGAATCCGCGCCCCTGCGCGGCGGACGCGGATGGCGGTAGCCATCAGCTGGAACTCGGTCTCCACCGAGCAGGGCCCAGCCATGGTGATGAATTCGCCGCTGCCGATCTCCAGATCCAGCACCGGCACAACGGTCCGCCGGCGCCGCGCGCTCTTCAGCACATCGGGAGTTTCAGCAAACCGTTCATGCCAATCCACACGCACCCTGCGCGCTCCGTTCCGGGGAAGCGTAATACTACCGCGATCGTCCGCACCACGCATCCATCGAAAGGTGGAGATGAGGAGCCAAACCTGCCGTCCCGGCCCCAACCAGGGCATAAACATTTGTCTGTGACGGATGGACTTGACAGGGAAACAGTATTATCCGCGTGCCATGGGCGGCGGCCGGTAGCCGAAGGCCGCATCCACAATTGCCGCAATGCCCAGAGCGACCTCGTCCTGGAAGGGCCGGGCAACAATCTGCACGCCGATAGGCAACCCTTCCGGTGAACTTCCTACAAAAACCACAGCCGCCGGCGCGGCCAGAGTGTTGAACCACTGCGTGTGCCGCACAGCGTCAAGGTAATCCACGGTGTGGCCATCGATGTTCCAGGCGCGCTCGCCATGGCGGAAGGCGGGGATGCTGGCCACCGGGCACAGAAGCACTGGATACGCACTCATCTCCACAAGCGTCTCCGCGCGCAGCAGGTCCAGTTCTGCCCACGCGTCCAGCAACTGGGCAGCTGTCAGCGGTGTCGCGGCTTCGGCAAAGCCGAGAAACTCATTGAAGATGGGGCTCAGTTGATGCTCTCTCCCGGCGATGGACGGCGCATAGAACATGGCTCCGCACTGGACAAAAAACTTCCACCATAATTTGCGCAGAGGCTCCAGTGTGCGCGGGCGGAACGGCTCCACGCGAAAGCCGGCATCCCGTAGCACTGCCGCCGCGGCGTTTACCGCTGCGCGCGTCTCCGGCGTTACCGGAACCAGCTCGTCGTCCTTGAAAAAACCGATCATGTTGCCGCGCAACTCATCCAGGCTGGGATCGCGCAATGCAATCGGCGGGCTGGCCGGATCGTGTGGATCCTGTCCGCTGAGTGTGCGAAACATCAACGAAACGTCTTTCATTGTGCGCGCCATAGGACCGATCGCGCCTAGAATCTGGAACGGTCCCAGGCATGGCGGCAGATGGCCGCGGCCGGGAATCCGGCCCGGCGTGGGCTTGAGCGAGCAGATGCCGGTAAAGTGCGCGGGCACGCGCACCGAGCCGCCGCTATCGCTGCCCAGCCCGGCCGCGGAGAGTCCCGCCGCGATGGCCGCCGACTCACCGCCGCTCGAACCGCCCGGTGTGCGCTCCAGATCCCACGGATTCCGCGTGCGTCCGTGCAGCAGATTCGCGGTCTCGTACGCCATAAGGAACTCCGGGCAGTTGGTGGTGCCCAGAATCAACGCTCCCGCCGCCCGCAGCCTCGTCACCACCACCGCATCTTCAAGCGGCAAGTCGCCCTGGTGCAGCAGGCTGCCGATCTCGCACTTATAGCCTGCCGCCGCAATCGAAGACTTCACGGTGACCGGTAAACCGTGCAAGGGCCCGCGCGGCGCCGGCTGCTCGTGAAGCCGCCGCGCCTGCGCGCGCACACGCTCCGCATCGAAGTCGGCGAATGCATTCAACTGCGGATTCAGTCGCTCGATCTGCCGGATGTGCGCCTCGGCCAGCTCAACCACGGAGAGTTCGCCGGAGCGCAGAAGCTCCAGTTGCCGCACCGCCGGCGCCAACACCACATTGTTCGCCATATCGCTCCCCACTGCCTTCATGGCCTTGCCGCCTCGGTGGTCGCCGGCGCCTGATCCTCCGCCGGGGTCGACGGCAACAGCCGGTACTCAAAATGATAAGAGTGCACTTGCTCGCCCGAGTCGAAGCGGTCGTTCCAGTTCAACTGGTAATCCAGCGCGTCCGTATCGTCGGGAAACTTCTCGCTCTCCGGATAAGGATATGTACTCATGGCATGAAACGGAAGCTGCGCCACGGTGAAGGGCGAAGCGTCCCACCAGTCCATGTCTTTCACGAACCCATTGGCGTAGAAGAAGTAGTCGCGCGTCCAGTGCGCGGGCAGCGGGGGCAAATGCGCCAGGTCGAACTCCGCCGCGATCTCCTCGCCGCTGCCGAAGATGACATAGCGGTCGTCGATGCCCCTTACCAGCGCGGTCACATCGCCCATGCGCGTGTAGTTGCCGCGCTCATGCTGAAAGGGTCCAGTCAAACTCACGCGGTCATAATCGTAGTCCAGATCGCCGGGGCTTGTGCCCTCAATTTGCTTGGGATATCCGCGGAAATGCAGCGTGGCCAAAGCAAGAGGAACCTCCTCTGTACGCGCCTCCGCCTCGGCATGGTTGTCAATGAGCACCTGGTCCCAGTAAATCTCCAGATTGGTGATCAGGCGAATGCGCCGCGCGCCCGCAGGCAGCTTCCCCGAAAGGTCAACCACGATGGTGCGTTCCAGGCCCGCGGGAAAGCCCACGTCATCCGCGATTCGCTTCCATTCTCCATCAGGCAACTGCGCTTCGACGTAGGGCGAAATCGGCTTCACGCCCGCCTGCCACGCGCCGTAAAGCGAAGTCGCGCTAAAGTAGTTCACATAGCCGGTCATCAGCAGCCGCAGCGGCGCGTTCTGCTTCACCTCGCCAAGGTCCAGCGTAAGCGCGTGCAGGTTGGCGAAGCCGTCATAGGGCAGAGGCGTGAAACCGCTTGCAAACTTGTGATCGCGCCTGCTTAACTCATCGAGCACATCGCGGCCCTCCCCGTCCCACGCGCCCACGGGCAGCCGCGCGCCGGCCGTAGCCACCACGCGCCCCGAGGCAAACGGCGGATCGTCGAGGAATCGCTCGTCGGGATTGACCTCCACATTCTCAGGATGATCGACCGCGAGCAGACGCAACTGGTCGATGTAGTTGACCTCCTCCATGGGCTCCATAAAGCGCAGACTCAGCCTGCCGTTCACGGGCGCAATCTGCGCGCCGTCGATCTTCACCCACTCGCCGGGGTTGGGAATATTGCGCCGCTCCGGAGTGAACCAGTGACCGACTACAGCCGCTCCGATTACGTCCGTCACGAACTTGTATTTATGCCCATCCCACGCAAACAGCACCGGGCACGAGCTCCCGCGCCGGTCTGCCTCTTTCATCGCAATCACCTGGCTGTGGGGCAGATCGATTTCGTCCTGGAGCACGCCGGTCGGCCACAGTATTCTCAAAAGATCGATACCCTCCGCATCGCCCAGTCCCACAAGAATCTGCGGCGGCGCCTGCGTCTGGTAGCCCGAGGCGCCGGCCAGCTCCCACTTCTGCCACTGGCCGTTTGCAAACACCTCTACCTTCACGCCCAGCGCGGTCTTGTTGTCCGCAAACCCGGTCAGATCGAGGCGCACAAAATGGTTTCTGTTAGCGCCCTCGTTACGCAGCAGCACCGGCGGCGCGTTCAACTGGGTCACAATCAAATCCGCCGCCCCGTCTCCATCCACATCGGCCGCAATCAACCCACGCGGCGCCCGCAACGTAACCTTGTCCAGCCCCAGCTCGTGGCTCACATCCTCAAAGCTGCCGTCGCCGCGATTGCGGAAGACGCGCACCTTAGGCCCTGCCCTGGTCTCCACAATGGCCGCCAGGTCGATCCATCCGTCATTGTCGATATCGATCGGAGTAACGCCCCATCCGCGCAACGCGCCGTGCAAAGGCAACTCCACGCGCGCAAAGCGCCGGCCCGCGTGGTTGGGGCCCTCGACGTTGCGCCACAGAGTGAGCCCAGGCGCGCCGGCGTGGGTCACGGCAATGTCCATCCAGCCGTCCTTGTTGAAGTCCAGCACCGCAATTCCCACCGTCGCCGGCAGCTTCTCGCCCTCATAAAGCAGTTGCGTGGGATACTTTCCTTCTCTTGGATTCACATAGATCATCGGCGACGGTCCATCGCCGGTCACCGTCAGATCCACGGCGTGATCGTTATTGAAATCCGTAAGAATGACAGAAGCTGTCTTCCCCTTGCCGCCCAGACCAGTCGGCTCGGTCCACTCAGTGAAGGTTTTGTTGCCGTTGTTGCGCCACAAAACATTGGGAGCATCGCCTGGCTTGAGCGGCGCTCCGGTCAACAGCAGATCCAGATCTCCGTCGTGGTCATAGTCCACAAACGTAATCCCCGAGGGCCGGTTGCGGGCTCCGAGTCCAGCCTCAGCGGTCACATCCTTAAACTGCCCGTGGCCCAGGTTGCGGAAAAGCAGCAGCGCATCGTCCAGCGCAACCGCCAGATCGCTCAGGCCGTCGCCGTCATAGTCGCCCACGGCGCAGGCCACGCCGTGACCTTGGGCTTTCAGCCCCGCCGCGGCCGCATCCCATTCCTCAAAGCTGCCGTCGCCCTTGTTGTGCAGAACACGAATGGCCTGCGCGCCCGACTGCATCAGCACAAGGTCCATGCGGCCCTCGCCAGTCACGTCCATCATGCAGGCGCCGCCGGTGGCCGTGAATGTGGGTGCTAGAGACACTTCGGGCGCCCCAGGCATCGGTTGCGCCACCAGCCGCACCGGAATCATTGCGCGCTTGCCCGTTTCCGGCTCCTCGACCGGAAGGGCGGTCGAGTAATGGCCCTGCTCACCATAGGCCAGCCCGATGGGCGCTCCAATCTTGGTGCTCGTCAAGTGTTGGAAACGCTGAAAATGCACCTTCGCATCAGCCGTATTGCCGGAGCGCTGTAATGCGCGCGCCATGGCAAACTCCGCCGAGGCGTGCAACGGGTTGATCTCCAACGCTTTCCGGAGAATGGCAATGGCTTTGTCGAATTGCTTCATCTCCTGGTAGCAGACACCCTCAAAATAATAGGAATCCGCATCCCAGGGATCGTTCTTCACCGCCTGCTGGAAGCTGGCCAGAGCCGGATCCAGTTCGTTGCCCGCGTGCTGGGCAAGACCCAGGTTGTACCACTCCTGCGCATTGTCGGGGTTCAGAGCGATGGCCTGCTGGAGCCACTTCTTGGCCTCGTCCAGCTTCTCCAGATAGAGCAGCGCAATGCCCTCATTGATCACGGCCTGGGCCAGCGTTTGATCCTTCTTGATCGCCTCGGCAAAGGTCTCCGCCGCGCGCTCGGTAAACTGCTGGCCCATCTGCGCCACGCCGCGATTGTTGAGCCGCACCGCCTCGGCGTCAAAGCGCGCCTGTGCTCTAGCCGCAGTCGCGGTCGCCACAAAAAGAGCAAGGGCCAACGGCCCGGTCATCCTCATAGTTCTCATCCCCAATGCGGCAGGAACAGCTTAACCAAGATGCCGCATAACCCTTCAGTGTATGCGAGCGGCCAGTAGCGCCGCATCGTAGTAAAGTATGGGATCCGGAGAGCGCGCACGTTCGGTACGCGAGGCCAATTATACTTCTGGTGTGCTTCCGGCCCTCCAAAACCTCGATTGGCACAGCTTTCTGGCTCGTCCTCTTCTGCCGTCACCCCCTGCCGAAGTGCTCGATGCCCTGGCTCAACAGCCCATTCTGATCACCGGCGCGGGCGGCTCCATCGGCTCCGCGCTGGCTCTGCGCCTGGGATCGCTCTTGCCGCCGAAGCTGGTTTTGCTGGAGGCTTCGGAGAGCAACCTCTACGCTCTGGAGCGCGATTGGGCCGCTGCCGGCATTGCAAGCCCCAGGTCGCCCATTCTCGGCAGCGCAGCCGACGGGGCGCTGCTGGAGGAGATTTTCTCCGCGCACGCGCCGCGCATCGTCTTCCACGCCGCCGCCTTCAAGCACGTGCCGCTGATGGAGGAGCAGCCGCTGGCGGCCATCGTCAACAACATCTTCGCCACCGAAATCCTGACCCAGGCGGCCGCCATCCACGGCGCGCGCGTCGTGCTGCTTTCCACCGACAAGGCCGTCGCGTCGGCCTCGGTGATGGGCGCCACCAAGCGGGTTGCCGAGCAGGTTGTGCTCGGCTCCGGCGGCACGGTTTTGCGGCTGGGCAACGTACTGGCCTCGCGCAACAGCGTGGCCGAGGTTTTTGCGCGCCAGATCGAGAGGGGCGGGCCAATCACCATCACCGATCCAGCGGCGCGGCGCTACTTCCTCACTCTCGACGAAGCGGTTGACCTGCTGCTGACGGCCGCCGCGCTCCCGCTGGGCGCCCCATCCTTTTCGCGTTCTTTGCGAAAAGGATGGGAATCCACACTGCTGGTCCCCGTTTTGCCGGCGACACACTCGATTGCGGATTTGGCACGGTTCATGGTGCGCGAGCTTGCGCCGGGCCGTGAGATTGCGATCAACTTCATCGGAAACCGTCCCGGCGACAAGGAAACCGAACAGTTGTGGTCCCCTGCGGACCAAACCAGCACGGCCGGCCTTGACGGAATGGTCGTGGTCGAGACAGCTTTGCCGGCGGCGCCGCAACTCGCCGCTGGACTCGCTTCTCTGCGCGCCGCCCTGGATGCCCGCGACCTCTGCGACGCGCTCACCCATCTGCGCGCGCTGGTTCCCAATTACACGCCAAGCCGGGCCGTGCTGGCGCTTGCGCGACAATACGGTTCACGGGTCTGCCTATGAGCGAAACTAGGAAGAAGCGGCGCATCGGCGTGGTTACCACCTCGCGCGCCGACTATAGCCACCTCTACTGGCCGCTGCGCGAACTCGCCCGCCATCCGGACGTGGAACTCGGCCTCTTCACGCTGGGTGCGCATCTCGCGCCCGAGTTCGGCTCGACCATCAAGGAAATCGAGTGCGACGGATTTTCCATTCATGCGCGCATCGAGTGCCTGCTCAGCTCCGACACTGACACTGGCATGGCCAAGACCATCGGCGTGGCCATCCTCGGCTTGGCCGACGCGCTCACCGCCTGGCGTCCCAACCTGTTGCTGCTCATTGCCGACCGCTACGAGATGCTCGCGCCGGCGTCGGTAGCGCTGGCCTTGCGCATTCCCATCGCCCACATCGAAGGCGGCGAAGTCTCGCAGGGTGCGATCGACGACCAGGTGCGCAATGCTCTCACCAAGCTGGCCCACATCCACTTCACCTCCACGCCAACCGCGCGCCGTCGCGTCATCGCCCTGGGCGAGGAGCCTTGGCGCGTCCATCATGCCGGAGCTCCCTCGCTCGACCATTTGAGCCGCTCAACCCTGCTGAGCCGTCAAGCCCTCGAAGCAAAGCTCGGCCTCACGCTCAAGCCGCCCACGATGCTCGCCGCCTGGCACCCCGTCACCATTCTCCGCGACACCAATGCCGAGGCCGATGCCCTCTTCGCTGCTCTCGCGCAGACGCCCGGCCAGCTCCTCTTCGTCTATCCCAACGCCGACGCTGGCAGCTACGCGCTCATCGAGCGCACGCGGGCTCTTGCAGCCACCCGCCCGCACACGCACATCTTCGTCAACCTCGACGCCGTCACTTATTGGAGTCTTTTGGGCCAGGTAGACGCGATGGTCGGCAACTCCTCCAGCGGCATCATGGAAGCGGCCTCCTTCGCCCTGCCCACGGTCAACGTCGGCATGCGCCAGCAAGGCCGCGAGCGCGCCCGCAACGTGATCGACGCGCCTGCCGAAGCCGCGGCAATCCTTAGCGCCATTGCGCTCGCCTTCAGTCCAGAATTCCGAAAAAGTCTGTGCGGCATGGTCAACCCTTACGGCGATGGAACCGCTGCTGCCACCATCGCACGCGTCCTCACCACCGTCCCGCTCGACGGCCTGCTCATCAAACAGCCGCAGCCGATGCCCGTCGAAGCCAATCCGGAGCAACCATGACCGCGCGTATTCCACTCTCCTCCCCCGACATCACCCAGGCCGAGATCGATGCCGTCACCGCCGTACTGCGTACGCCGCACCTGAGCATGGGTTCCGAGCTGGCAGCCTTTGAGGCCGCGCTAGCCGCCTATCACTCCGTGCCCCACGCCGTCTGCGTCAGCTCCGGCACCGCCGGCCTGCATCTCGCTCTGCTCACCCTGGGCATCGGCGAGGGCGACGAGGTCATCGTGCCCTCCTTCGCTTTCGTCGCCGTAGCCAACGCGGTCCTCCAGCTCCGCGCCACGCCGGTCTTTGCGGAGATCGACCCCGTCACCCTGAATCTTGATCCGGCTGCCGTCGAGCGGGCCGTCACGCCGCGCACCCGAGCCCTCCTGGTCGTCCATACCTTCGGCGTTCCGGCGGAGATGGATGCACTGCAAGCCATCGCCCGCCTCCACGGCCTGGCCTTGATCGAGGACGCCAGCGAGGCCATCGGCGCCCAGTTCCAGGGCAAGCGAGCCGGCAGTTTCGGCGACCTGGCCGTCCTCGGCTTTTATCCCAACAAGCAACTCACCACCGGCGAAGGCGGCGTCGTGTTGGCCCGCGATGTCGGCCACGCCGCCCGCCTGCGCAGCTTGCGCAATCAAGGCCGCTCGGGCAGCGGCGATTGGCTCGACCATGGCGAGCCGGGCTACAACTACCGCCTCTCCGAACTGGCCTGTGCGCTGGGCCGGGTCCAGTTGAGCCGCATCGGCGAGATGCTCGCCCTGCGCCAGGCCGCAGCCCAGCGCTACGATGCGCTGCTCAACTCAATCCCTAGCCTGGAACTCCCGCCGCCCACCCTCCCCAACCGCGCCATCAGTTGGTTCGTTTATGTAGTCCGCCTGCCGCAACAGGTTGACCGCGACCGCGTGCAGGCATCTCTCGCCCGGCGCGGCATCGCCACCGGGCGCTACTTTGCCCCCATCCATCTGCAACCGGCCTGGCGCAGCCACTCCAGCGCAGGCGCGGCCGCGCTGCCCATCACCGAATCCATCGCCCGCCGCACGCTCGCCCTGCCCTTCTTCAACCGCATCACCACCGGCCAGCAGGAAGAAGTCTCCGCCGCCCTTCGGGAGGCAACGGCCTCCGATCATTTTTTTCGCGTCCCGTAGGGCCGCGCCGAAGATTTTCCTCCACGCTGAGCCACCTTCATGCGATTGCCCTGAAAAACATTGCCCGTTCAGTCAAGGAGGTTTCACGATGCGTAACCACGCAATTTTGAAGATGGCTGCGGCCGGGATGATGGCCGTGGCGATGATGGCGCTCGGGACGATAAGGGCACAGGGCAGCGATACGGTGCTGAAGCCGGCGGATATGCAAAAACTTCTGCCGGCTAGCGTTTATTACCGCGGGCAGTCGGCCACTACGCAGGTGCGGAACTCCGGGGGCGTGAAGTTTGCCGACGGATCCTACCTGCTGGCGAGCCTGGTGAACACCAGCGGTTACTCCACCGCTGTTTCGTCGAAGTACCAGGCCTGCTTCATCACCGAGGTTCCCATCGAGCTGGGCGGAGAGAAGCTGGCGACAGGCGTTTATGGCGTGGGATTCATCGGCGACGGCTTTCACATCAAGGCGCGCATTGCCGGACACAGTTCCATCACCATCACTCAGCGGTACTGTCACCCACAAGCCGATGCCAACGAAAAGGGCATTCGTTAATCTCTCAGGTGGGCACGAATTTGGGCACACTTTACACTTGCCCGCAAAAAAGCGAAAGGACGCATAGGCCGCAAGCGATTGTCAATCTGAGAGTAAGTGGTGCGCCCGGAGAGATTCGAACTCCCGGCCTACTGATTCGTAGTCAGTCGCTCTATCCAGCTGAGCTACGGGCGCAAAGGGATGGCTTCCAACGAAACCATAGACAGATTATCAGGGTTTTTCGGGCCGCGCAATTTTCCACGGGGCACTTATCAGGCTGCCGGGGCCGGTTTTGGCGCGGTCTGCGGCGGAATCAGCGGCAACTCGCCGGCTATCTCCAGGCCGGCCAGGCGGACGAGTTTAGTGACGCCGGCGGCGTTGAGACGGGTGGCGTCGTACTCCAAGCGCAGGGTGCGGGCGGTGTGATCGAAGCTGAGACGGCGGATGCCGTAGACGTCCTGGGCGCTGGCCAGCGCGATGATCACAGGCTCAGTGGGCGGCGTGGCGTAGGACAGGAGAATTTCCACCGTGGTCATAGAGGAATGATACCAAGGCGGCAAGCCTTGGATCGCGACCCGGCGCTCTACAAACTCTTGAGAAATGCGCGGACCTCGGGGCTGGACCAGTCCTGGGCGCCGATAAACTTGCGGCGGATCACGCCCTGGCGGTCGATGACGTAGGTTTCAGGCCACTGCTCGGTATGGAAGAGCTGGGCGGCCTTCTGGCCGGGGTCGCGGACGGTAATCAGGTCCACGTGGTGGCGGATGAGGAAACGGCTGTAGGCATTTGGATCCTCATCGATGCTGACGGCGAGTATGGCAAGATTGGGCTGATCGTGGTGGAGGTCGAGGAGCGACGGTTCCTCCACCACGCAGGGCTCGCACCAGGAGGCCCAGAAGTTGAGCAGCACCACCCGGCCCCTGTAGCTGGCCAGATGGACGGTGGTCGTTCCGTCGGCGATGGTGAAGTCGGGGGCTACCTGGCCGGTTTGGGCGGGGTGCGCGCCGCGGTCGCAAGCGGTCACGAGAGCCAACGGCAGAAGCAGAGCAAAAGCAAGGAAACGAGGGAGCCGCACATCTCTATAATACTGAGCGAATGAGCCCCCTGACGAGAGGATGAGAAGCCAGGGGAAGGACGGGCTGGTGAAGAGCGAAGCAACGGAATTTGGCGGGTATAAACCGGTACTTGGACTTTCCGGCGAGCAGGCTGCTGCGCCGGCGCGGTGGAGTACACTCCCAGGGACGGTTTTTGACCAGCCGGAGCCGGAAGAGCTGCTGGAACTTACGGTCATGGTTCCGGCGCGCAACGAGGAAGAGTGCCTGGGCGCATGCCTTCAGTCGCTGGTGAGCCAGTCGGAGGAGATATTCGAGTTGGGCCGGGAGTGGGAGCTGACAGTGGTGGACGACCACTCCACCGATCGCACGGCTGAGATTGCGCGGTCCTTTGCAGGGGTCGCGGTGATCGAGGCGGGCAAACTGGAGCCGGGCTGGACGGGGAAGACCAACGCGCTCTGGACGGCGGCGAAGCGAGCGCGGGGACGGTGGCTGCTGTTCACTGACGCTGATACCATCCACGAGCCGGGAAACCTGCGCCGGGCCATGCATGAGGCGGCGAAGCACAAGGTGGGCCTGCTGAGCTATTCTCCGCGGCAGATGGTGAGTGGCCTGGCGCAGCGGTCGCTGATGCCGCTGATCTTCTGCGAGCTGGCGCTGGCTTATCCGCCGGCCAGGGTCTCAGACCCCAGCCAGCGCATCGCCGCGGCCAACGGGCAGTTTCTGCTGGTGGAGCGGGAGGCCTACCGGCGGCTGGGTGGCCACGCCGCAGTGGCGGACAAGGTGCTGGAAGACGTGGAGCTGGCTTTTCTGGCCAAGCGGCGCAGGGTGGGGTTGCGCTTTCGCTATGCGGATGACGCGGTGGCCGCGCGCATGTACCGCTCGATGGCGGCTATGATCGAGGGCTGGACCAAAAACCTCGCGCTCCTGTTCGACAATTGCCTGGCGATGGCGATGTGGCGGGCGCTGGATATTCTGCTGCTGGCGGGGTTGCCGGTGCTGGCGGTCTGGCTGTGGAATGCGCGTTTTGCCGCGCACTCGCTGCAGTGGTTGGGAGCAGGGTGGGTGCTGGCGCTCTTGTGGGTGCGCAATCTCTTTCGCTTCTATGGACGAGTGGGCAAATCCAATTTTCCTGTTATAGACTGCGCGCTTTCTCCGCTGGGACTGCCGCTGTTTGTGGTGCTGCTCTATCGAAGCTGGTTTCAGCATCGCATTCTGAAGCGCGTAAGCTGGAAGGGACGGAGCTACCAGACATAGCAGCAGGGCCTAAATCTGCGTTATTCATGTGCAGATTCATTGCATGTCTACATTAAAGAATCTGCTCTATCATGGAATGTATGGATGTTTCAGATGTACTGAAGAGCCTGACAATCGACACTTGGTACAAGGCCATCATGTGCCTTGGCGGGGGAGTGCTGGTAGCATCTATCTTTTTCCCAGTACACGGCCTGACGAGCCAAGAGTGGCAGCTTCTTTCAGGTGGCGCGTTTCTTGTAGGCTTGGGAGAATGGAAAAACCACAAAGCTTACTCGTACATTAAACCGCCAAACGCCTACACAGGTTCTGCTGCATTGATGAGTGGCATAATACGTAAGCCTGATTTGGTAGGTACACTTTTCGAACTTGCTGGCGGAGCTTTGTTCATGTTTGGAATTTGGAAAATCGCGCACGGTTGACTTCGTATTCGAGTGAAGCCTTGGCCGGGGCTCAAGCATCTCTTCAATGAGGGGTCAGAATGGTTCATTTGACGCGGAGGGCTACGTTTTCCGCTTCGCACTACTACTGGAACGACGGTTGGACGGCGGAGAAGAATGAGCAGGTCTTCGGGCGCTGCTCGAATCGCAACGGACACGGGCACAATTACACGCTGGAGGTCACTGTAGCCGGCGAGCCTGACCCGGTGACCGGCTTTGTAGTCGATCTAAAGTGGTTGAAGGACGTGATCGAACGGGAGGTGCTGGCCGCCTGGGATCATCGCCACCTGAACGTTGAGGTTGAGGAGTTTGCCCAGTCGAAGCTGATTCCGACCACGGAGAACATTGCCATTTCCGCGTGGAGGCGGCTGGAGCCTGCAGTGACGGCGGCCGGCGGGGCTAAGCTGAGCCGGGTTCGCGTTTATGAGACGCCGGAGATATTTGCCGAATACCGGGGCGAGATATGAAAGCCTACTTTGGCCGCTGCTATATGCTCAGCGCCAGCCACAGGCTGCATAGCGATGCGCTCTCGGCCGGGGAGAACCGGGCGGCCTATGGCAAGTGCAACAATCCGCACGGCCACGGGCACAATTACATGGTGGAAGTGTTGGTGGGCGGAGATGTGAACGGGGAGACGGGCATGGTGGTGAACATGGCGGCGCTGGATGAGACGGTGCGCGGCAAAGTGATGGAGCGGTTTGACCACGCCAACCTGAATCTGGACCCTGAATTTGCGCATCGGGCGCCGACCACGGAGAATCTGTGCAGGGCGGTTTTTGGATTGTTGAAGGACGCGCTGCCGGCGGGTGAGTTGGAGCGAGTGCGCGTGGAAGAAACGGAGAATAACTTTTTTGAGTATTGTGGCGAGTGAGTTTGGTTTTGTGGAATTGGAGCGAATTCCGTTTTGAGGTTTGTGACTTCCCACCCTGGCCGCAAAAACAAGAACGCGGCGAGGGTGGGGCACCCATCACGGAGTGTTATAGACGAGGATGAAGTACGCCCTATTCTCCAGGGCGGGAGGGATGAGGATCATGGCGCAGGCGATTGCAGTAAGCAAGCCCGTTCGCGGGGCGGTAGGGATTGACGAGGGACTGAGCGAGTTCAGCACCGCGGAGATGTATCGCGAGATTCTGAGCCGGCTGGGCGAGGATCCCGACCGGGATGGGCTGCGGGCCACGCCGGGCCGGGTGGAGAAGTCGCTGGCATTTTTGACCAAGGGCTATAAAGAGGATCCCGCTAAGATTCTGCACGGGGCGCTCTTCGACGAGGACTACGACGAGATGGTAATCGTCAAGGACATTGAGATCTTCTCGCTCTGCGAGCACCATATGCTGCCCTTCATCGGCAAGGTGCACGTGGCTTATATTCCCAAAGGCAAAGTGATCGGGCTGAGCAAGATACCCCGTCTGGTCGAGGTCTTCGCGCGGCGGCTTCAGATCCAGGAGCGGCTCACCCGCCAGATTGCCGACGCCATTCAAGAAGCGATTGCCCCGCAGGGGGTGGGCGTGGTGGTTGAGGCGCGGCACCTGTGCATGATGATGCGGGGCATTGAAAAGCAGCACTCGTCCACAGTGACTTCAGCCATGCTGGGCTGCTTCCGCCAGAAGGAGACGCGGCTGGAGTTCCTGTCGCTGGTGCGGGAGTCGAGCTAGAGCGGACTGTGAGGGGTGGGTCCGGTCGGCTACAGTGATTAAGTGAATGGGCTACTGGTAATCGATAAGCCGGGCGGCATGACCAGCCACGATGTGGTGAGGCGGCTGCGCAGGATTACGGGCGAGCGCTCCATCGGCCACCTGGGCACGCTGGACCCCATGGCGACCGGCGTTCTGCCCCTGCTCATTGGCAAGTTTACGCGGCTGGCGCAGTACTTTTCCTCCGCGGAGAAGCGCTATACCGGGGCCATCCGCTTCGGATTTTCGACAGATACCTATGACGCCGAGGGCGAGCGAACCGGACCTGAGATGAATCCGGCGCTGACGCTGGACCAGGTGCGCGCGGCGGCCGGCCGGTTCCACGGTGAGATGGAGCAGATGCCTCCGCCTTACTCCGCAAAAAAAATTGCCGGCACACCGGCCTATAAGCTGGCCCGCGAGGGCAAGCCTGTGGAACTGAAGGCCGCCACGGTGCGCATTGATAGCTTTGAGATCACCGGGCTGGAGGGCGCCGAAGCCAGCTTCACCATGAGCATCAGCGCCGGAGGGTACGTGCGAGCGGTGGCCCATGAACTGGGCCAGGATCTGGGCTGCTGGGCGCATCTGTGCCGGCTGCGGAGGACGCAGGCGGGCGTGTTCACGCTCGCCGAAGCGCACACGCTGGAGGAATTGGAGCCGTTGGCCGGAAATGTGGAGGCACTGGAGGAGTTGTGCGTGCATCCGCGCAGCCTGCTGCCGGAGCTGCCGTCTGTAACCGGCGACCCGCAGAGCCTTGGCCGCCTGCGCAACGGCGCCCAGGCCAATCTGCCGGAGTTTTCCGGCGCGCCCGTAGTGAAGGTCTTTGCCGGGCAGAAGGAGCTGGTAGGGATTGCCAGGCGCGTAGCCGGAACGCTCTTTCAGCCGGTGGTGGTGATGGGATGAAGATGCAGCTTCTAGCTGATGTGGTGCTGACTTATTGGTCCTTTGCCCTAGCAGAAAGGAAGACTTCGACGAGAACACATTTTAAGTCTGTCCGGAACAAGCTAACAGCTAAAGGCTAATAGCTAGAAGCTGCCTTTACGTAGCAAAGGCACGAGCGCTGGCAACAGCGTCCGCGCGATGATCTCGGAGCCTTTGGCGGTGGGATGGATGCCGTCGGGCTGGATGGCGCCGGGGACGTGGATCAGGTCTTTGTAGATCATGGGCACAAAGGCGGTGTGGTGTTTTTTGGCGAGGTCACTAAAGACCTGATCGAATTGCTGAATATATTCGCTGCCGTAGTTGGGCGGAAGGGTGATGCCAGCCAGCAGTATCCTGATGTGGGCGTCTTCAAGGGCCGACAGCACCGCGTCGAGATTGCGGCGGGTCTGGTCCAGGGGCAGGCCGCGCAGGCCGTCGTTGCCGCCGAACTCGACGATCACGACTTGGGGGTGCAGCAGCAGGATGGAGCGCAGATCGGCTACGGCGTCCTTGGTGGTGGCGCCGCTGGTGCCCTGGTTTAAGACTTTGTAGTGGTAGCCGCGGCTTTCCAGATCCCGTTGCAGTGCGTCAGGATAGGACTGGCCGGTCTGCAGGCCGTAGCCGGCGGTGATGCTGTCGCCGTAACAAACCAGAAGGGGCCGGTCGGCGGCCGACACAGGCCCGGCCAGTATTAACAAGCAGATTGAAACGATGAGCCTGCGGCGAACGTCCACATGAACAGTGTAGCGAAATGCTGGGAATAGAAAACAGGGAATCACTGTTGCACAATGGCTCCGTGCCCCATCCTTGCGACTTGTTTCTGTCGCAAGGGTGGGAAGGCACAAACTTAGATCAGTGGAGATATCCCACCCTTTCCGCGGAAAGAAGCGGGGCCCAGAGGGCGCCCCGATGGGGCACGGGGCATTTGTGGCTTGGGAAAGATTGAAAAGCAGGTACTTCGGGAGAAAGTATTCAGGAGGCTGGCAGAGTGATCGAGCTTCGGGATGCGAGGAAGTGGATTCAAAACGGCGCGCGGCGAGTGGAGATTCTGAGGGGAATTTCTCTCGTGATTCCGGCCGGGCAGATTGTGGCCATCGTGGGCGCTAGCGGCAGCGGGAAGAGCACACTGCTGGGCCTGATGGCGGGGCTGGATACGCCCAGCTCGGGCGAGATCTGGCTGGACGGGACGCCAATCCACAATCTGGCCGAGGCGGAGCTGGCCGGGGTGCGCGGCGAGAAGATCGGCTTTGTCTTCCAGTCCTACCAACTGATCGCCACGCTCACGGCTCTTGAAAATGTTCTGCTGCCTTACGAGTTGAACGTGGAGGGGAGCGGGCTGGGGCAGGCGCGGCGGCTGCTGGGCGAGGTTGGACTCGCGGAGCGCGTGGATCACTACCCGGTGCAGCTTTCCGGCGGGGAACAGCAGCGGGTGGCCCTGGCGCGGGCCTTTGTGGTTGAGCCGCCGATTGTGATGGCCGATGAACCCACAGGCAATCTGGACTCCGCCAACGGGCGCATGGTGCTGGACCTGTTGCTGGAGCGGAATCGCCGCGCTGGCACCACGCTGGTGCTGGTGACGCACGACCCCGAAGTGGCCAGTTGCGCGGAGCGCAAGATCGTGCTCAAGGACGGGCTGGTGGTGGAAGATACGTTGCCCTGCGCGGGGCCGGATGCGGGGCGGAATGGCTAAGCGCGCGTTGAGCTGGAAGCGGGCAGGGGCCATCGGCTGGCGGGATTTAAAGTCCGCTCCGGGCAAGTTCGGCTTTGTGGTGCTGTCGGTGGCGGTGGGAGTTGCTGCGCTGGTGGGGGTGCGGGGCCTAAGCGAGAGCTTCAGAAAAACTTTAAGTACTGAAGCCAGATCATTGATGGCGGGGGATTTAAGCGCGCGCATCTTTCATGAGCCCACGGCGGAGGAAAAGAGCAAAATTGCCACGATTGTGCAGCCGGGAGCGGGCGGGATTCGCTCCACGTGGGTCACGGAGACCATTTCGATGGCTTCCGTGCCGCCGGAGCAGGCGCCGCTGCTGGTTTCACTCAAGGCCGTTGACCCTAACGAGTATCCCTACTACGGCGAGGCCGAGTTGGAGCCGGCCATGAGATTGCAGCAGGCTCTGGACGGGGACTCGGCGGTGGTGGCGGAGGAGTTTCTTATCCGGCTGAATGCACAGGTAGGGCAGACATTGCGCCTGGGCGGCAGGAATTTCAGAATTGCGGCGGTGCTGAAGAAGGAGCCGGACCGGATCAGCGTGGGGGCGGGATGGGGACCGCGGGTGATGATCTCGCGCGCGGCGCTGGAGCGCACGGGTTTGCTGGCGCCGGGCAGCCGGGCCAGCCAGCGGCTGCTGATCAAGTTGCCGGAGAAGCCGCCGGCCGAGGCATCGGCCGATGCCGCCTCGGTGCGCAAGCAGTTGGAGACGGCGCTGCCCGACGCGCAGGTGATGGACTTCCGCGAGGGCAATCCGGCGCTGAGCCAGGGGCTGGATCACTCAACCGCGATTTTGAGCCTGATCTGCCTGGTGGCCATGGTGCTGGGGGCGATCGGCGTGGCCATGGCCATGCATGCGCATCTGGAGCAGCGCATGGATATGCTGGCCATTCTCAAAGCCTTGGGCGCGGGATCGGGCGATTTGCTGCGGATTTTTTTATTGCAAACTTTGGGGCTGGGGTTGGCCGGAGGCGTGCTGGGCGTGGCTGCCGGAGTGGGCGTGATGGCCGCGCTGCCGGCGGTCTTCGGCAAGCTGCTTCCGGTTCATACGGTGCTCGAATTTCCCTGGAAGTCGGTGCTGGCCGGGCTGGGAACGGGACTGCTGACCACGCTTCTGTTTTGTTTGCCTCCGCTGCTGGACGTGCGCGCGGTTAGGCCGGTGCTGGTGCTGCGCAGGCTGGTAGAACCGGGGCCGGAGGGCATGGGCGCATGGTTTGCGCGCTGGTGGGCGCGCCGTCTGCAACTGGGCATCTCGGTGGCCGTGGTGCTGGCGCTGGGAGGAATTGCCTGGGCGCTCTCGGACTCGGCCAAGGTAGGCGCATGGTTTGCAGTGCTGTTTACCATCGCGCTGGTGGTTCTGCTGCTGCTCGCGGCGGTGGCGCTGCGGACACTGTGCTTCCTTCTCCATCGGGTCCGGCTGCGGTTGCCTTCCTCCGTGCGTCACGGGCTGGCCAACCTTTACCGGCCGGGAAACCAGTCGGCGGCCGTGCTGGCAGCGCTGGGAACGGGCGTCATGCTGATCCTGGCGGTTTACCTGATGCAGGCAGCGCTTTTGCGTGATCTTCGCGAGACTGCCTCGCCCAGTCTGCCCAATATCTTCCTGGTGGACGTGACCACCGAGGAGATTGCCGGGGTCAAAGAGTTCTTTCAGCACCAGCCGGGGGTGAGCCAGGCGCTGGACCTCATGCCTGTAGTGACGGGGCGGTTTATTTCCCTCAACGGACAGCCGGTGGAGCAACTGCAGGGGCAGCATTTTCCGCGCCGGATGCTGCAGAACGCCGAGTTGAGCTGGGCCGATGCGCCTTTGCCCGGCGATAAAGTGACGCAGGGCGCGTGGTGGACGGATGCAGGCGCGGCTGAACTGGCGATCAGCGAAGGCGTGGCCCAGCGGCTGCACCTGGGCGTAGGCTCGGCGGTGGAGTTGGAGACCGGCGGGACGGTGCGGGCGCTGAAGGTGGCCGCGATTTATCGCTCGGACGGGCAGCACATGGGCATGCGCGTTTCCTTTGTCTTGCCCTCGGGGCAGCTCAAGGATCAGGCGGCCACGTGGTACGGCGGCGCGCACGTCGATCCCAGGCAGGTTGCAGCGATGGAGCGGGCGCTCTTTCAAGCCTATCCCACTATTTCGGTGATCAACCTGGCCGATGTGCTGGAGCGGATTGAAAACGTGGTGGACCAGATCACGTTTGTAGTGCGCTTCCTGGCCGGGTTCTCGATCTTCGCCGGGCTGATGATTCTGGCCTCGAGCATTGCTAGTACGCGCTTCCGGCGGATGCGGGAGGCGGTGGTGTTGAAGACGCTGGGAGCTACGCGAATGCGGATAGTGCGCACCTTCAGCGTGGAGTTCAGCGTGCTGGGGCTGCTGGCCGGCTCGGTGGGCGTGGTCTTCGCCAACCTGCTGACGCGCGTGCTGCTGCGCAAGCTGGAAGTGGAGTTTCATATCGAGTGGTACGCAACGCTGATTGCGCTGGCGGGGACGGCGGTTCTGGCTACGGTTACAGGGTGGATGGCGAGCTACCGGATTCTTGGGCTTCGGCCGCTGGAAGTGCTGCGTGAAGAATAGGAAAAAGCAGGGAATAGGGAACAGGGAATAGCTTTTGCTCGACCGGTTGAGATTCGTGGTTTCCCACCCTTGCGATAGAAAAAATCGCAAGGATGGGGCACGGAAGTTTTAACTGATCCCTACTCCCTATTCCCTAATCCCTGTCTTAAAACTCTTCGCTGATTTCAACTGCCGGCAGTACGTCGTCTTCGCGGGCTACCCATACATGGAGGGTGGGCAACAGGAAGACGCTGATGACCAGGTTGACGAGCAGGCCGCTTACGATAACGATGGCGAAGGGCCGTTGCGAGTCGGAGCCGATGGCGTGGGGGAGCGCGGCGGGCAGCAGGCCCAGCGTGGCCACCAGCATGGTCATCATGATGGGCCGCAGGCGCAGGACCGCGCCCTCGATGGCTGCTTCGACGATGTGCTCATGGGTCAACTCCTCCATGCCTTTGCGGCGAGCGCGCAACATCAGGCTGCCAGCGGTGGCCGATTCTGAATGGAGGCCAGGGCAGGATGGCCGACAACCGGAGCGGGGAGACTGCCGGGCGCTATAGAGCGCAGTATGCCAATGGAAAGTGCGGTGAAAACAGGCAGTGGAAGGGCTACGGCC